>CAZPJE010000295.1:0-19731 GCA_964586725.1 uncultured Steroidobacteraceae bacterium
CCCTGTAAGCTCGGGCGCGCCATCCATGGCGCGCACGCCCCCGGCAGCCAACCATCTGACGTCGCGAAGCTACCCGCTACCGTCGGCGGCAACAGGACGCGCTGCCACTCTCGGGTTCTGAAGCGGGCACGGTTCAAACCATTCCCGAATGACTCGCGTCTGACCGAGTCTCAGCGATTCGGAATAGGCGGATGCGATGCGTGTTAGAACGTGGTTCCCGGTGTGTGTCGCACTGTGCCTGGTTCCACGAGTCGAGGCTGCCGTCGGGTTCCAGAGCGTCGTGATTCCATCGGACACACCTGAGCCCCTCAGGATGTCCTTGTGGTACCCGTCGGACGCTGAGCCGGCCGAACACCGCATCGGCCTGTTCACGCAGCGCGTCGCGCCAGGCGCCGCGCCGGTCGGGCAGCAGCTGCCGTTGATCCTGATCTCCCACGGCACGGGCGGCTCGCGCGAGTCGCACCTGGGCACGGCGCTCGCGCTGGCCGAGGCCGGCTTCGTCGTCGCCGCCGTCGAGCACCCAGGCGACAGTTACCGCGACCAGAGCCGCGCCGCCGACATCGAGCAGCGACCGCGAGCGCTGACACGCGTCATCGGGCACTTGCTCGATGCGTGGCAGCACCGCGCCGTGATCGACGCTGAACGCATCGGCGCCTTCGGCTTCTCGGCTGGCGGATTCACCGTGCTGGCGCTGGCAGGCGGCCAGCCGGACTTGAGCCGCCTCGGGCCGCACTGCGAGGCCAATCCGCGCTTCTTCGATTGCGGCATCGCGCGCGGCAGGCCCCAGCAGGTCGCGCCTGCCGCCGCGGCCAGCACGGCAGCGCCGCGTACCGCGCCCGCGCAAGGGCTGAAGGCCATCGTCGTCGCCGCACCCGCGCTCGGCTTCACGCTGGCGGGCGGACTGGATGGCGTCAGGATTCCGGTGCAGCTTTGGCGTGCCGACGAAGACGAGGTGCTGCCTGCACCGCATTACGCCGACGCCGTGCGGGCCGCCCTGCCGACGCCGCCCGAGTTCCACGCCGTGCCCGGCGCCCGCCACTTCGACTTCCTGACGCCCTGCAGCGAAGAACTGCGCAGGATCGCGCAGCCGATCTGCCGCAGCGCCGACGGCTTCGACCGTGGCGCGTTCCAGCAGACGTTCAATGCCAAGGTCGTGGAGTTCTTCCAGCGCGAACTGGCCACATCGCGGCAGTAGCGTCGGCGAACGCGGCACTGGGGCAGCACGACGCCGGCTCATCACCTTCGCGTGTGCATGTGTCTGTCCGGGGCGTGCGCGCCATGGATGGCGCGCCCGAGCTTACAGGGACGTACTTGCAGCGTCCCCGGACGGACGCATGCACACGCGCAGCGGACGATCCAGCCGCGCCTCACCCGAAATTGATCTTCGCCTCGAGATTGGTCCGCGAATCCGCCGCGCTCAGCGCTTCCTCGAGCGTGATGCGCTCGTCGACGACCAGTTTGTGGAGAGCGGCGTCGAAGCTCTGCACGCCGCGCTCGCTGCTGGCGCGGATCGATTCCTTCATCGCGACGATGTCGCCCTTGCGGATCAGTTCGGCGATGTGCGGCGTGTTCATCATGATCTCGATCGCGGCGACGCGCCGGTTGTCGACGCCCATCACCAGGCGCTGGGCCATGATCGCGCGCAGGTACTGCGACAGGTCGAGGAAGATCTGGCTGTGCTGGTCCTGCGGGAACATGTTGATGACGCGGTCCATGGTCTCGGCCGCGTTGTTGGCGTGCAGGGTCGCGAGCACGAGGTGCCCGGTGCCGGCGAGGTTGATCGCCGACTGCATGGTCTCGCGGTCGCGGATCTCGCCGATCAGGATCACGTCTGGCGCGGCGCGCATCGCCGAGCGCAGGGCCCGCTCGTAGGAGCGCGTGTCGGCGCCGATCTCGCGCTGGTTCACGATCGAGCGCTTGTTCGCATGCAGGAACTCGATCGGATCCTCGATCGTGATGATGTGGTCCGAGGAAACCTCGTTGCGATGGTCGATCATCGCGGCCAGCGTCGTCGACTTGCCCGAGCCGGTGGCGCCGACGACCAGGACCAGGCCGCGCTTGAGCATCGCGAGCTCGCGCACCATGTCCGGCAGGTTCAGCGAGTCGAGCTTCGGCATGTTGGCCGTGATGTAGCGCAGCACCATCGCCGGAAAGCCGCGCTGGTAGAACACGTTCACGCGGAAGCGCCCGAGCCCGGGCTCGGACACGGCAAAGTCGAGTTCGTATTCGCGATGGAAGCTCTCGAGCTGCTCCGGCGTCATCAGCCCGTAGGCGGCCTGGCGCACCGTCTCGGGCGACAGCACCTGCTTGTTGATCGGGAAGATCTGGCCCTCGATCTTGATCTTGATCGGCGAGTTCGCCGTGAAGAACAGATCCGAGGCGTGCTTGTCCACCATCAGCTTGAACAGCGGCTTGGTGTTCAGGGCCTGGCCGGCGGAGCCGCGCGCTCCACCCTCGAGCACCGCCTGAATGCTCTCTCCGCTGGCTGACATACCGTCGTCTCCCGTCGCCTTGTTGCTCAAAGAACCTGGCCCTTGTCCTCTTCGAGGATGGCAAGGCTGCCACCGTCGTCGAGGTTCTTGGCTTCGCGCTTGCTCTCGAGCTTGACCCGCAGGCGCAGCTCGTTCTTGGAATCGGCATTCCGCAGCGCGTCTTCGTACGAGATGAACCCGGTCTCGTACAGCTCGAACAGCGCCTGGTCGAAGGTGCGCATGCCGAGCCGCGTCGAGCGGGCCATCACTTCCTTGAGCTTGGCGACCTCGCCCTTGAAGATCAGATCCTGCACCAGCGGCGAATTCAGCATGATCTCGATCGCGGCGATGCGGCCCGTGCCGCCCTCGCGCGGGATCAGGCGCTGCGAAATCAGCCCGCGGATGTTCAGCGACAGGTCCATCAGCAGCTGCTCGCGCCGCCCGTCGGGGAAGAAGTTGATGATGCGGTCGAGCGCCTGGTTCGAACTGTTGGCGTGCAGCGTCGCGAGCACGAGGTGGCCCGTCTCGGCGAACTGGATGCCGTACTCCATCGTCTCGCGGTCGCGGATCTCGCCGATCAGGATCACGTCGGGCGCCTGGCGCAGCGTGTTCTTCAGCGCCGCGTGCCAGGAATCGGTGTCGACGCCGACCTCGCGATGCGTGATGACGCAGCCCTTGTGCTGGTGCACGTACTCGACCGGGTCTTCGATCGTGACGATGTGGCCGCGCGTCTTCTCGTTGCGGTAACCCACCATTGCCGCGAGGGAGGTCGACTTGCCGGAACCGGTGCCGCCGACCAGGATCACGAGGCCGCGATTGGTCAGCGCGACTTCCTTGAGGATCGGCGGCAGATCGAGCTCGTCTAAGGTCGGGATCTTGGCGTTGATCAGGCGCAGCACGCAGCCGGTATGGCTCTGCTGCACGAAGGCGTTGACGCGGAAGCGGCCGATGCCGGGCGGGGCGATCGCGAAGTTGCATTCCTTCGTCGCGTCGAATTCCTTCGACTGGCGATCGTTCATGATCGCGCGGGCCAGCACCGCCGCCTGCTCGGGCGTCAGCGCACGCTCGCTCTGGGGCCGCACTTCGCCATCGACCTTGATCGCCGGCGGGAAACCCGCGGTGATGAAAAGGTCAGAGCCCTTTTTCTCGACGACCCGCTTCAGCAGGTCCTGCATCAGCTTGATGGCTTGTTCGCGATCCATCAGAGCGCATCCTTGTTCTGGGCCTTGTAGCGGGCCTCTTCCTTGCTGATCAGGCCCTTCGACAGCAGCTCCTGCAGGCACTGGTCGAGGGTCTGCATGCCGTCCTTCTGGCCGGTCTGGATGGCCGAGTACATCTGCGCGATCTTGCCTTCGCGGATCAGGTTCCGGATGGCCGGGGTGCCGATCATGATTTCGTGCGCCGCGATGCGGCCGCCGCCGATGCGCTTCAGCAGCGTCTGGGAAATCACGGCGCGCAGCGATTCCGACAGCATCGAGCGGACCATCTCCTTCTCGGCCGCGGGGAACACGTCGACGACGCGGTCGATGGTCTTCGCGGCGGAGCTCGTGTGCAGCGTGCCGAACACGAGGTGGCCCGTCTCGGCCGCCGTCAGCGCGAGGCGGATGGTCTCGAGGTCGCGCATTTCGCCGACCAGGACGATGTCCGGATCTTCGCGCAGGGCCGAGCGCAGCGCCTCGCTGAAGCCGAGCGTGTCGCGATGCACTTCGCGCTGGTTGATCAGGCAGCGCTTGCTCTCGTGCACGAACTCGATCGGATCCTCGATCGTGATGATGTGATCGGGGCGGTTGTCGTTCGCGTGGTTGATCATGCCGGCGAGCGTCGTCGACTTGCCCGAGCCGGTCGGCCCGGTCACGAGCACGAGGCCGCGCGGCAGCATGCAGAGGTCGCGGAAGATCTTCGGCGACTGCAGGTCGTCGAGCGTGAGCACCAGCGACGGAATGTTGCGGAACACGGCGCCGGCGCCGCGGTTCTGGTTGAACGCGTTGACGCGGAAGCGCGCGAGCTTCGGAATCTCGAACGAGAAGTCGGTCTCGAAGAACTCTTCGTAGGCCTTGCGCTGCTTGTCGTTCATGATGTCGTACACCATGCTGTGCACGTCCTTGTGGGACAGCGCAGGCATGTTGACGCGCTTCATGTCGCCATCGACCCTGATCATCGGCGGCATGCCTGCCGACAGGTGCAGGTCCGACGCCTTGTTCTTGACGGCAAAGGCGAGCAACTGGGCGATATCGACGGCCATGAACACTCCTAAGAAGGAAGCCCGCGGGGCTTTCCTGGCAAGCGACCGGAGTATAGCCAAGGGATAATGCGGTACCTATGTTAACCCTTACGCAGAATCTCGCGGAAAACCTGCGCAACGTGCGCGGAAGGCTCGAACAGGCGGCCGCGGCCAGTGGCCGGAACGTGAGCTGCGTCACGCTACTCGCCGTCAGCAAGACGCAACCGGCGGAACAGGTCGCGGCGCTGGCCAAGCTCGGGCAGCGGGACTTCGGCGAGAACTACCTGCAAGAGGCGCTGCCGAAACTGGCAGCGCTGCGCGCGCGCCGGCTGACCTGGCATTTCATCGGCCAACTGCAGTCGAACAAGACGCGCGCCGTCGCCGAGCACTTCGATTGGGTGCACACCGTCGACCGCCTGCGCCTGGCCGAGCGTCTGTCGACCCAGCGCCCGTTCCACGCGCCGCCGCTGCGGGTCTGCATCCAGGTCCGGATCGGCGGCGAGGATTCCAAGGGCGGCGTGGAGCCTGCCGAACTGCCGGAGCTGGTCAGCGCCATCCGCGCGCTGCCTCGCCTCGAGCTGCGCGGCCTGATGTGCCTGCCGCCACCCGAAACGGAGTACCCGCGACAGCGGGCCTGGCTCGCGCAGCTGCGCGCGCTGCGCGATTCGCTAGGCGGCAGCGCACTGCTGCCCGACCTGTCCATGGGCATGAGTGCCGATCTCGAAGCCGCCGTGGCCGAGGGTGCGACCGTGGTGCGCATCGGCACTGCGCTGTTCGGGCCACGCGCAGCCGCTCCACGTACAATGGGCGCATGAGTTCCGATCGCATCGCCTTCATCGGTGGCGGCAACATGGGCCGCGCAATGCTCGCGGCGCTGCGCCGCCGCGGCGCGCCGGCCGCCAGCCTGTGCGTCGCCGATTCGCATGCGCCCACCCGGGAAACCCTCAACCGCGAACTCGGCATCGCCACCTTCGATGACAACGCCGCCGCAGCTGCGGATGCCGCGGTGGTCGTGCTGGCGGTCAAACCGCAGGACATGGCGCAGGTCGTTGCCGGCCTGCGCGCCACGCTGCAGCTAAGCAGGCCGACCCTGATCTCCATCGCGGCCGGGTTGCGCTGCGCCGACCTCGACGCCTGGAGCGGCGGCGGGCTTGCGATCATCCGCGCGATGCCTAACCGGCCCGCCCTAATCGGCGCCGGCGCGACCGCGCTGTTCGCCGCGGCGCAGGCCACGGCGGCGACCCGCGCGGCCGCCGAACGCGTGTTCGAACCGAGCGGACTGTGCGTCTGGCTCGAGGATGAAACCCAGATGGACGCGGTGACGGCGCTGTCGGGCAGCGGCCCCGCCTACTTCTTCCTGCTGGCCGAGGCGATGGCCGACGCCGGTGTCGAACTCGGCCTGTCGCGCGACACGGCGCGCCAGCTGGCGGTGGCAACCCTGTATGGCGCCGGCTTGATGGCGGGCGCGGCGACCGAGGCCCCGCAGGCCGATGGCGCAGCGCCGTGGTCGATGCCGCGTATGCGCGCTGAAGTGACGTCGAAGGGCGGCACCACCGAGGCGGCCGTCGGCAAGCTCGAGGCGGGAGACCTACGCGGACTGATGCGCGCGGCCATGCGCGCGGCCACCGAGCGCGGTCGGGAACTGGCGGCCCAGGCGGCCGCCTCAAGATAACGGAGCGGGTTCATGCAGCAAGTGCTGAGTTTCCTCGTCGACACGTTCTTCTCGCTGCTGTTTCTGGTGTTTCTGTTGCGCCTGCTGCTGCAGTGGGCACGCGCGGACTTCCGCAACCCGCTGACGCAGGCCATCGTGAAGCTGTCGAACTGGCTGATCATGCCGCTGCGCCGCGCGCTGCCGCCGGTCGGCCGGGTCGACACGGCGTCGGTGGTCGCCGTGCTGCTGATCGCCCTCGCGCGCGTCGCGGCGCTGTCACTGGTGGTCGGCGCCGGCGTGCCCGACGCGCTGACCTGGCTGCAGCTCGCAGGCCGCGAAGTGCTCGTGACCGTGCTGTGGCTGTATTTCTGGGCGATCTTCATCTACGCGCTGCTGGGCATGATCGCGCCCGGCACCCATTCGCCGGTGATCTCGGTGCTGCAATCGATCTGCGAACCGGTGCTGCGACCGATTCGCCGCACGGTGCCGTCCGTCGCCGGCCTCGACCTGTCGCCGCTCTGGGCCGGCATCCTGATTCAGGTGCTTTTGATCCTTGCGCGCTGAAACACCTGTTTTTTTCATTGTTTCCACACCGCGTTCATGCGCTGCAAATGGCCGGCTGCGCCGTCCGACTGACGTCTCTCGGCGACAGCTCAGCGCCGCGGACCTAGAAAACAAGGCACTTGCGCGCCGTCGTCGCATCGATAAAGTTCTTGCGCGGCGTCGTTCTTGTGTTATGTTGCGCGCCGATTCGCTCACATTCACGCGGTTTTTCCGCAGAAATTTTCACTCCGAGGAGTAACGAGACATGGCGAAAAAAGCTGGCGCACCCACGAAGTCGGACATCCTGAATCACATTTCCAAGGAGACCGAACTGTCGCGCAAGCAGGTGGCAGCGGTTTTCGATTCGCTGAACGGCGTCATCCGCAAGAGCCTGCGTGGCAACGGCCTGTTCACGATGCCGGGCCTGATGAAGCTGAAGGTCGTCAAGAAGCCGGCGACCAAGGCGCGCGAAGGCATCAACCCCTTCACCGGCGAGAAGCAGATGTTCAAGGCCAAGCCCGCCTCCAAGAAGGTGCGCGTGATGCCGCTGAAGGCCCTCAAGGCCATGGTGAACTGATCACCCCGCTTGATCCCGTGATCCCCGCCAGCCTGGCAGGATCGCAAGATCAAGAAGGCCCGCATTGCTGCGGGCCTTCTTTTTTGCGGCGCTAATCCGGCGGGCGGGCGCCGCCCACCGGGTGGGCCCTGCGGCTCAGCTGCGCGGGCCGCCTTCGGCAGCCGGCGCACCCTGCCCGCGCTTCTCCATTCGGTCCCGGAACTGCTCGCGGCGCTCCTTGCGGCGCTGCTGATGCTGCTCGCCGAGCTGTTGCGCCTTGATGCGCTGCTCCGGCGTCAGCACCGCCCAGACCTGGCTGCGCAGCTGCGCGGCGTCGCTGACGCCACTTGCCGCGAGTTCGCCGGCCGTCCGGCTGACGCGCGCAACGACGGCCTGGTAATCCGGCGCACCGGGCTGCGTCTTGCGCAGCAGCTCGGCATTCGCCATCGCCTGCTCGCGGCGCTGCTGCATCGCAGGGCGCGCCGACTCGAACAGCCCGCGGATGCTCTGGCGCTGCGAGTCCGTGAGCGCGAGCTCGCCCGCCATGCGCTCGAACATCCGAGGATGCATGCCAAAACCGCCCATGCCGAGCTCATCGCCGTGACCGCCGCCATGCGCCATGCGCGAGCCATCCTGGCGGGGCCCGGCGATACCGGTGCCGGTTGCGAAGATCAGCAGCGCGGCCGCCCCCAGCGCGGTGGCGACACCCGCCGTGCGGGTCCATCGGTTCGAACTTGAGTTCTGTGTCATCGTCGTGCTCCAGTGGGTCTGTGATCCATGCTGGCTGATTCGACCCCGCCACAGCGGCAAGTTTCCGCAAGCATCGTGCAAAGAATCGTCAAGACGCCGCGATTCGCACCGGTTGGGATCGACAACGACCGGGACCACGCCGACCATGCGTGACATGCCCGCCGATCCCGCGCCCCGCCTGCTGATGCTCGACGACGATCGCGAACTGGCGATCATGACGGGCGAGTTCCTCGGTCTGGAGGGCTTTGCGCTGCAGCTCGCGCACACGCCCGAGGAGGCAGTCGCGGCGCTCGAAGCCGCAACGCCGGACCTGCTGATCCTCGACGTGATGCTGCCGCAGCGCAGCGGCTTCGAAGTGCTGAGACGGCTGCGCCAGACGCATCCACGGTTGCCGGTGTTGATGCTGACGGCGCGCGGTGATGCGATCGACCGCGTGCTCGGCCTCGAACTCGGCGCCGACGACTATCTGACCAAGCCATTCGACCCGCGTGAGCTCGCGGCCCGCGTGCGCGCGATCCTGCGCCGCGCGCGCCCCGACGGCGACAGCCTGCACCCGGCAGACCTGCCGGAGTTCGCGATCGGCTCGCTGCGGATCGACGCGACGCGCCGGCACCTCCGCGCCGCCGGCGGCGAGACCGACCTGACTGGCGCGGAACTGCGGGTGCTGCAGCGGCTCGCCCGCGACGCAGGGCACCTGGTGACGCGCGCCGCCCTGACCGAAGACGCGCTGGGGCGCAAGCTGACGCCGTACGATCGCAGCATCGATACCCACATCAGCAACCTGCGCCGCAAGCTGGTCGACTGCGGTGCCACGGACGTCGAGATTCGGGCGCTGCGCGGCGCGGGCTATGAGCTCGTCGCCATCGGCGGGACAACGCCATGAACCGCCTGTCGCTGCGCATCTTCGCCGCGCTGTTCGCGGCGCTGCTGCTGATCGCGGCGGGCGCCGTCATGATCACCGGCTGGGTCATCGCCGAACGGCGCGATGCCCGCCCGGGCGCCATGGCGGAGCTCGTCGACAGCGCGCGGGCGGCCGCCGCGCAGGGCGATCGCGCTGCGCTGCAGGAGTGGCTGCGCGGACGCGACTCGCGCTGGTTCGGCCGCCGTGTCTACCTGGTCGACATGCGCGGTCGCGAACTGCTGGATCGCGAGCTGCTGCTGCCGCCGCGCATGGCGCAGTCGCGCCGCTGGCCCGCGCTGGTCGATGTGAACGGCGAACGCTACCGCCTGCTGCTGGCGCCGCGCCGCCCGCCGCTGCTGGGCGTGTTGTCGGCGCCGCAGGCCCAGCTGCCGCTCGTGCTGTTCACGCTGTTGGTGATGGCCGGGGTCAGCGCGCTGCTGGCACGCTCGCTGACGCGACCGATCGCCGATCTGCAGCGCGCCGCGCAGGCCCTCGCCGCCGGCGACCTGCAGACCCAGGTGTCGGTCGCGACGCGTTCCCGGCGCGACGAGCTCGGCCGCCTCGGCGCCGCTTTCGATTCGATGGCGCGCGACCTGCGCGCGCTGGTGGACGAGCGCGAGCGCTTGTTGCGCGACGTGTCGCACGAGTTGCGCTCACCGCTCGCACGGATGCGCCTCGCGATCGGGCTGGCGCAGCGTCCCGACGCCGATCTGCACGCCCAGCTCGAGCGACTCGAAACGGAGATCGGCCGCCTCGATCGCCTGATCGGCGCCCTGCTCGATGTATCGCGGCTCGAAGCCGGTGCCACGTCGCTGCGCCGCGAACCGGTGGACCTCACGGCGCTGTTGCACGGCCTGCTCGAAGACGCCCGGTTCGAAGCGCGCGCGCGCGACTGCCGGATCGAGTTCACCAGCCCTGACGCGCTGTCGATCGAAGCCGATCCGCACTGGCTCGGCGCCGCGATCGAGAACGTGCTGCGCAACGCACTGCGGTATGCCCCGGCAGGCAGCGCCATCGATGTCCGTCTCGCGAGCGACGCTGGCCATCCCTGCATCGAGATCCGCGATCGCGGCCCGGGCGTGCCTGAAGCCGCGCTGGGCCGGATCTTCGAGCCGTTCTACCGGGTTGATGCACCACGTCCGGCGGGCGATGCCGGCACTGGCCTTGGCCTCGCGATTGCAGCGCGAGTCGTGCGCGCGCATGGCGGCACGATCGCCGCCAGCAATGCAGCGCCCGGCTTGCGGGTCACGCTGCGTCTTTGAGGAACCCGTTCACGACGTCGCGCAGCTCGTTCAGGCGACCGTGAAAGAAGTGCTCGGCACCCGTGAGCAGCGCCAGCTTCGGCGCCGGCTGCTGCAACGCCGCCCACTGCTGCACGGCCGCCGCATCGACCAGTTCGTCCTGGTCGCCCTGCACGATCAGCCACGGACAGCCCGGCGTCCCGAGGCCTGCGAAGTCCCAGCGTCCGACAGGCGGCGCAACCGTCACGAGGCGCGCCGCTGCGGCGCGCGGAGCCGCCCGCAGCGCGACCCAGGCGCCAAACGAAAAGCCTGCAAGCCACAGCGCTGCGCCCGGCCAGAGCGCGCGGCCCTGCTCGATCACCGCCAGCGCATCGTCGGTTTCACCGCGCCCGTCGTCGTACTGGCCCGCCGAAGCCCCGACGCCGCGGAAATTGAAGCGCAGCGTCGGCACGCCGAGCTCGTGGCAGCTGCGTGCCAGCATGTGCACGACCTTGTTGGTCATCGTGCCGCCGAACAGCGGGTGCGGATGGCAGATCACGCCGAAGGCGCGCGGCGCCTGCGCGGCCGCCGGCACCTCGCGCAGCGCCTCGAGCAGCCCGACCGGGCCCGGGATCTCGAGACGCTCGGGACGCGGCGGCTGGAAGCTCAAGGCGCCTTGTGCACCACGCCATCCTTGATGACGAGGTTGACGCGTTCCATGACGGTGATGTCGGCAAGCGGATCACCAGGCACGCCGACGAGGTCAGCGATCTTGCCGACCTGGACGCTGCCGAGCCGGTCATCGATCTCGAGGAAGCGGGCCGTCGCCGACGTCGCGGACTGGATCGCCGCCATAGGCGGCATGCCGGCCTCGACCATGTAGCGGAACTCACGGCCGTTGTCGCCGTGCGCGGAAACACCGGTGTCGGTACCGAACAGGATGGGCACGCCGGCGCGCCAGGCCTTCGCGAACGTGCTCTGGATCTGTGGCCCCACCGACGCCGCCTTGGGCCGCACGATCTCGGGGAAGAAGCCGGCTTCCTTCGAGCGGTCAAACACCCATCGCCCGGCGGAAATCGTCGGCACGTAGAACGTACCCTTCTGCTTCATCAGTGCCATGGTTTCGTCGTCCATGAAGGTGCCATGCTCGATCGTGTCGACACCGGCACGGACGGCGCGCTTCATGCCCTCGGCGCCATGCGCGTGCGCGGCGACCTTGAAACCGTAGTCGCGCGCCGTGGCAACGACGGCGCGGATCTCTTCCTCGGTGAACTGCGGGTTCAGGCCGCTCTTGGCGATCGACAGCACACCGCCGGTCGCGGTGATCTTGATGGTGTCGGAGCCTTCCTTGTAGCGCTGGCGCACGGCCTCAGCCGCATCCCAGGGCCCATCGACGACGCCCTCGGTAGGGCCGACACGGCCGCCCAGATGCGCCGCCCAGCCGTTGGTCGGATCGGCGTGGCCACCGGTGGTGGCGATCGACTTGCCCGACGCGAAGATGCGCGGCCCCGGCAGCTTGCCCGCATTGATCGCATTGCGCAGCGCGATCGACGCACGGAAGGAATCGCCGAGGTCGCGCACCGTCGTGAAGCCGGCGAGCAGCGTGCGCTGGGCGTACACCGCACCGTCCAGCGCGACATCGGTGCCATCCTTCTTGAAGCGGTCGAGTTCGGCGCTGCGCGAGTACTCGCTGGTCAGGTGGACGTGCATGTCCATCAGCCCAGGCAGCAGCGTTCCACCGCGCAGGTCGATCAGCGTGTCGCCGGGCCCCGGCGCGCGATAGCCCGCCTCGATCGCGGTGATGCGCCCGCCATCGACGACGACGGTGCGCTCGGTCAGCGCCCGGTCGGAGACGCCATCGATGACGCTCCCGGCATGGATCAGCGTCGCTGCGTTGAGCTGCCCAGCGATGCAGAGTGCTGCGGCGCCAGGCAGCCACGCGGCGACGCGACGCATCAGCGGATGCCCACCAGCTCGACGTCGAACACCAGCGTGGCGCCGCCGGGAATGACGCCGCCGGCGCCACGCGCGCCATAACCGAGCTCGGGCGGGATCACGAGCCGGCGCTGGCCGCCGACCTTCATGCCGGCCACGCCGAGATCCCAGCCCTTGATGACTTCGCCGCCACCGACGCGGAACTCGAATGTGGAACCGTGATCGCGCGAGCTGTCGAACTTGCGACCCTTGTTGTCGGGAGCGCCTTCCTGATAGAGCCAGCCGGTGTAGTGGACGCTGGCGCGCTGGCCAGGCTGCACTTCGGGGCCGGAACCGGGCGCGAGATCGGTGGACTGCAACTGCGCGGCAGCGTTCATCGTGGCGGAATCCTGTGTGAGTGACGAAGTGCCGGCCGTGCCATCGTCACGCGTGCGTGAACCCGGACCGCAGCCGACGCACAGCAGTGCGACGAGCAGTCCGGGCAACAACACGGCGGGACGCGGGAACTCAACCAGCATCCCGCGATTATGGCACGCAGCGCGCCGCGCGGCAGGCCCGGCCCGCCTCAGTGCATCAGCTCGCCGAGCAGCCGGTTCAGGCGCCGCAGGAACTCGCCGGGATTCGCGATCTGGCCCGACTCGGCGAGCTTCGCCTGGTCGAACACCAGAAGCGCGAGCTCGCCGGCGCGCGTGGCATCGGCCTCGGCTTCGAAGCGTCGCACGAGCGGATGCGTGACGTTCAGCTCCAGCGTCGGTCTGCCTTCCGGCGCCTGCTGGCCCGCGGCCGCGTAGACGCGCCGCATCTGCGCACCGAGGTCGTGATCGCCGATCACGAGGCAGGCCGGCGAATCGGCGAGGCGCGTGCTGATGCGCACATCCTCGACCCGTTCGCCGAGCGCTTCCTTGAAGCGCTTGAGCAGGGCCTCGCTCTCCTTGTTCGCAGCGTCGACCTTGTCCTTCTCGGCCGCGTCGGCCAGGCCGCCGAGCTCCAGGTCGCCGCGAGCGACGTCCTTGAAGCGCTTGCCGTCGAACTCGGTCAGGTAACCCATGACCCATTCATCGATGCGGTCGGACAGCAGCAGCACCTCGACGCCCTTGGCACGCAGCGTCTCGATGTACGGGCTGCCGCGCGCGGCCAGCGGCGTCTCCGCGATCACGAAGTAGATTTTTTCCTGCCCCGGCTTCATGCGCGCGACGTAATCGGCCAACGCCACCTTCTGTTCGTCGCTGTCTTCATGCGTGCTCGCGAAGCGCAACAGCGGCAGCAGCTTGTCGCGGTTCGCGGCATCCTCGGCGAGGCCTTCCTTCAGGACCGCGCCGAATTCCTTCCAGAACGCCGGGTACTTTTCCGGCTCGTCCTTGGCGAATTTCGCGACCAGGTCGAGCGCGCGCTTGGTCAGCGCCGACTTCATCGCGTCCACATCCGGGTCGCGCTGCAGCAGCTCGCGCGAGACGTTCAGCGGCAGGTCGCTGGAATCGAGCACGCCCTTGACGAAGCGCAGGTACAGGGGCAGGAACTGGTCGGCGTCGTCCATGATGAAGACGCGCCGCACGTACAGTTTGAGGCCGCGGGCCGCATCGCGCTGGTGCAGGTCGAACGGCGCGCGCGACGGCAGGTACAGCAGGCTCGTGTATTCGCGCTTGCCCTCAACCTTGTTGTGGCTCCAGGCCAACGGCTCGGCGAAATCGTGCGAGATGTGGCGGTAGAACTCGCGGTACTCGTCGTCCTTGACGTCGCTGCGCGGCCGCGTCCACAGCGCCTGGCCCTGGTTGACGGCCTCCCAGTCGAGCGTCGCCTCGCCTTCCTTGGGCATCCGCACCGGGAAGGCGATGTGGTCGGAGTAGCGCCGCACCAGCGAGCGCAGTCGCCAGCCGTCGGCGAACTCCTTCGCGTCATCCTTGAGGTGCAGCACGATGCTGGTGCCGCGCTCGGCTCGCTCGAGCGGCTCGACCGTGAACTCGCCGTCGGCTTTCGAGCGCCAGCGCACGCCCGCCGCCGCCGGCTCGCCGGCCTTGCGCGTCAGCACCTCGACTTCATCGGCGACGATGAAGGCCGAATAGAAGCCGACGCCGAACTGGCCGATCAGCTGCGAATCCTTCTGCTGGTCACCCGACAGCTTGCGGAAGAACTCGGCGGTGCCGGACTTCGCGATCGTGCCCAGGTGCGCGATGGCATCCTCGCGGTTCATGCCGATGCCGTTGTCGCGGATCGTGATCGTGCCGGCCTTCGAATCTGCCTCGATCCAGATGCCAAGCTCGGCGTCGCCGGCCATCAGGTCGGGCGTGGCGAGCGCCAGGAAGCGCAGTTTGTCGTTCGCGTCCGAGGCGTTGGAGATCAGCTCGCGCAGGAAGATCTCGCGATGGCTGTACAGCGAGTGGATCATGAGCTTCAGCAGCTCACTGACCTCGGCCTGGAAGCCATGCTTTTCGGCGGCGGGCGCGGAATCGGGGGCGGCGGTCGTCATCGGCACATCCTCGTCTTGGCCTGCAGACAGGCGCAGGGCGGACGGGAAAGTGGGGACGATCGGCGGGAAATTCAAGCCCGGCGGCGGCAGGCCCGGGCCATGGGGCGCTTCAGCGCGGCGAACAACCCGTGCCAGGCGTTGCCGACCATGTGCCGGACGATGCCGAGCGTGTCGTCGAGGTCGTCCCAGAGCAGCAGCATGCGTTCCATGTCTGCCACTCTACGGTCCCTTTGTGACAGCCTGCCGCGCAGCACGTCACAACCCGGCGTGCCGGCGCGGCCTCGTGCCGGGCCGCTTGCGATCAAACGGCGCGCTGCGTAGGCTGTTTCCGGCGCATATGTTACGCATCGTCGTACTCAACCCCAAGGGCGGCTCCGGCAAGACGACCCTCGCGATGAATCTCGCGAGCTGGTATGCCGTGCGCGACCACAAGCCGGTGCTGATGGACCACGACGTGCAGGGTTCGTCGACGCGCTGGTTCCGCAAGCGCGGCCCGTCGCTGCATCGCATCGACGGCATCGCCGCGCACGAGCGCGACAACCGCATGACGCGCACCTTCCGCCTGCGGATCCCGGCCGGCACGACGCGGGTGATCGTGGATACGCCCGCCGCGATCCCGACCCAGGAACTGGTCGACTACACGCGCGACGCCGACAAGATCATCGTGCCGGTGCTGCCATCGGATATCGACGTGCATGCCTGCACGCGCATCATTTCCGACTTGCTGCTGGTCGCGAAGATCAAGCGCAACGAGAACCGGATCGGCGTGGTCGCGAACCGCGTGCGTCGCAATACGCTGGTCTACCAGTCGCTGCAGCGCTTTCTGGCCACCCTGAACGTGCCGGTGGTCGCGACCCTGCGCGACTCGCAGAACTACGTCCGCAGCGCCGAGCTCGGCATCGGCATCCACGAGATGCGTCCCTACCTGGTCGCGGACGACCTCGCGCAGTGGCAACCGCTGATGGACTGGATCGAGGGCGCGTCGGGCGTCATGCCGGCGCAGGACATGGCCACCGGGGGCGCCGCGTCGGAAGTGCTGCCGGACTTCGGATCAGCCGTACTGCCTGAAGCGGTGGCGCGGCCCTGAGTCAGCGAGGCCGGCGATTCGCCGGGCCAGCTGCGTCGGCCTTGGTCTCCGGCTCTTCCCAGGTGTCGCGCACCCGGTCAGCCCAGTTCTTGTACGACGACCAGGTGTAGAGATTCTTCGTGATCGCGGCGTGCCGGCCGCGCGTGCGCTGCATGCGGTCGAGCCAGTTCGCGTAAGGAGTGCCCGCCTGCGCGGCCACCGGCGACACAACCGCCGGTTCGCGCGCGGCGCCTGCGGCGGCGGCGATCAGATCGTTGCGGAAACGGCCGGTCGTGCTCATGGGCTTGCTCTCCTGTTGAGCAAGCCTAGGACCCGGGTGCGGCGCATACCGGTACTGGCTCACAGTGAACCGGCAGCGGGCGGCGGACCTCGGGATTATGCGAAGAACCGCTCGCTATGCGCGTCCTTATGTCAGGCGACGATGCGATAGCAGGGCGTGTAGACGCTGCCCGGCAGCTTCATCCGCTGCTGCGCGACGAACGCCGACAGCAGTTCGTCGAGCATCCGCATGACGTCGGGCTCACCGACCAGCTCGAACGGGCCGTGCCGCTCGATCGTCTGGACGCCGTGTTCCTTGACGTTGCCAGTGACGATGCCGGAGAACGCGCGCCGCAGGTCCGCCGCGAACTCGTGCACCGGCTGGTCGCGCTTCAGGCGCAGGCTGCGCATCGATTCGTGCGTGACTTCGAACGGCTGCTGGAAATCCGGGCCGACGCGCAGCAGCCAGTTGAAGCCGTAGGAATCCGACTTCGCGCGGCGGAAATCGCGCACGTCCTCGAGACCGCGCACCATCGTGCGGGCCACCTCGGCGGGATCATCGATGATGATGCGCAGGCGGCGCGCCGCCTCGGGGCCGAGCGTGCCCGTCAGGAAGGCGCGGATCTGCTCGAAATAGCCGGCGCTTCGACGCGGACCCGTCAGCACGACCGGGAACGGTTGCCGGGCATTGTGCGGGTCGAGCAGGATGCCCAGCAGGTAGAAGATCTCCTCGGCCGTGCCGGCGCCGCCCGGGAACACGACGATGCCATGCGCCAGCCGCACGAAGGCTTCGAGGCGCTTCTCGATGTCCGGCATGATGACGAGCTGGTTGACGATGGGGTTCGGCGGCTCGGCCGCGATGATGCCGGGCTCGGTCAGGCCGATATAGCGCCCGTTCGTGATCCGCTGCTTTGCATGGCCGATGGTCGCGCCCTTCATCGGGCCCTTCATCGCGCCGGGTCCGCAGCCCGTACAGACATCGAGCCCGCGAAGGCCGAGTTCGTAGCCGACCTTCTTCGTGTATTCGTATTCCTCGCGGTTGATCGAGTGGCCACCCCAGCAGACCACCAGGTTCGGGCGCTGTTTGTGGTCGAGCACGCGCGCATTGCGCAGGATGTGGAACACCGCGTTGGTGATCGACTGCGGGTTCGCCAGATCGAAGCGCCCGCTCTCGACGATCTCGTTGGCGATATAGACGACATCGCGCAGCACGGCGAACAGCAGTTCCTTGATGCCGCGGATCATCTCGCCGTCGACGAAGGCGGTGGCGGGCGCGTTGCGGATCTCGAGCTTGACGCCCCAGGCATGCCGCACGATGCGGATGTCGAAGTTGCTGTAACGGTCGAGGATTTCCTTCGCGTTGTCGCTGTCGCTGCCGGAATTCAGCACGGCGAGCGCGCACTGGCGGAACAGCGGGTACAGGCCGCCCTGGCCGCTCGACAGCAGCTTCTCGATCTCTTCCTGCGACAGGATCTCGAGCGCGCCGCGCGGGCCGACGCGCGCGTCGACGAATTCGGGTACGACAATGCTGGTTTCCATGCCTGCGCCTCCCCGGCGCGTCGTTCTTATGGTTCGATTTCGATCGGCGTGTTGTTCGACACGAACATCCAGATCTCGAGCATCTCGGCGTTCGAGACGGCGATGCACCCGTCGGTCCAATCCTGGGTCGCGTAGTAGTCCGCGTCCTTGCGCGGCTCGTTCGGCAGGCCGTGGATCATGATGGAACCGCCCGGCGCCCAGCCGTTGCGGCGCGCGTTCGCGGCATCCCGCGAATTCGGATACGACACCTGCATCGACAGGAAGAAATCGCTGCGCGGGTTGCGGCGCTCGATCCGGTAGCGCCCCTCCGGCGTGCGGAAATCACCGGAGCGCTCCTTGTGGCCGACGGGGTTGAGGCCCAGCGCGACCCGATAGGAGCGCAGTACTTCGCCGTCGCGCATCAGGAACAGGCGCCGCTCGCTCTTGCGGACGACGATCAGGTCGGCCTGCGGCAACGGATCCTGCAGATCGGGCGGCGCAGCGCTTCCCGACGGCGAACTGCGCCCGACCCCCGGCACCTGCGCGTCGAGATAGGCACTGGCGGCCTGCAACGGCGGCGCTGCGCTCGACGCAGGCGCGGTCACGCCGGCGGGCGCGCTCGGCGCCGGCAGCGCGGCGGACTCCGCCAGCACCGCCCCGGGCAGCAGCAACAGCAGTGTCGCCAGCAAGCGACCGAGCAGGGACAAGGACATGGGCGATTATAGACCTCAGGGCTCGATGCAATGCCTAGACGAGCTTCACGCGAATCAGTTCCACCGCGCGCTGCAGCCCCGCGGCGACGCGGGCCGTGTCCGTGCCGCGCAGCAGCACATAGCCGGCACCCTCGTAACCTGCGAGCTGCGTGACACCCGGGGTCGGCCAGTGGGCATCAACGATCAGGTCGCCATACTCGCGCCGCAGCGCATCGATACCCTCGATCGCGCGGACCCGGCCCTGGCCGAGCCCGCGAAGGTAAGCGGCGCCAGCGGCGTAGCGACGCTCCGGCACGTCGAAGCGCTCGTGGATCATCAGGCGCGCCCAGGCGCGATAGAAATCGTGCTCGTGGGCCAGCGACAGCAGCGTCGTGAACTGCGCACCCGGCGGCCGCGCCGCGGCTTCCGAGACCGCCACGCTGCCATCCTCGCGCGCGAACCACTCGAGGTGCGCGAGTCCGGTGCGCAACCCCAGCGCCTGCAGCGCGCGCGGCGCGATGGCGTCGATGCGCTGGAACTCGGCCGCGTCGAGTTCACGCGGCAACAGCACGCACCACTGGATCCACGGGTTCTCGAGCACGGTCAGCGTCGACGGGGAGTACACCGAGATCGAGCGCCACAACACTTCGCCATGCAGCAGCACCGCATCCCAGGAGTGTTCGCGGCCGCGCAGGAACTCTTCGAACAGCACTGGCTGCGCGGGCTGCGGCGGGTGGCGCTCGAGATAGCGCTCGAGCGTCGCGGCGCTGTCGATCCGAAACGTGTTGCGCGCGCCCGCGCCCGCCAACGGCTTCGCGACCAGCGGCAAACCCGTGGTCGACGCAAACGCGCGCGCCGCAGCGGCGTCGCCGATCTGCGCATAGCGCGCGCACGGCACGCCGGCCTGCGTGAACGCATCCTTCATCTGCAGCTTGTCGCGGCAGCGCCGCGCCGCGAGCGGATCGAGCCCCGGCAGGCCGAGCTGCGCCGCGGCAATCGCGAGCGGCTCCTGCAGTTGCTCCAGCGAGGCCACCAGCCGCTGCACCGGGCCGAAGCGCCGACCGAGTTCCTGCACAGCGCCGACGATCTGGCTGGCATCGAGCCCATCCGCGATGCGCCAGTGCCCGACCACCCGACTGCGCAGCCCGGGCGGCAGGCTCTCGAGCGGATCCTGGCTGACGATCGACAGCCGCACGCCGTCGAGGTCGGCCGCCGCGGCCACGAAGCGCAGCGTCGCCGCCATGAAGAACGGCACTACGAACACGACGTGCTGGGGTACTGCGGTCATGGAAGGACGCTGTGCGAAGGGCTGGCCGATACTATAATCCGGCCATGGCATCGCTCACCTCATCGACGCAGAAGCCGCGTCGTCACCTGCGCGCAGCCCTGCTGCTCGCGGCCGCGACGCTCGCCGGATGCGCGGCGCGTCCGGCAAATGACATCGTCGAGCAACTGGATGAGGCC
>CAZPJE010000296.1:0-16105 GCA_964586725.1 uncultured Steroidobacteraceae bacterium
GCGAACATCGCGAACGACAGCGAGTTCTGCAGCACCGCGAGCGCCACTGCGAACGCGGTGATCGCCACCATCAATGCGAACGCGATCGCCGGCGGCAGCAGCGAATACAGGCGCAGCGCGACGAAGATCGTCAGGTAGAGAATAGCGACCGCGCCGCCCTGCAGCGCGAGCGCATAGCCCGCGCGTCGCTGGCGCAGACGCCAGCCGAACACCAGCATGACGATGGCGCCGAGCGCGACGCCCGCGAGTCGCAGCGACATCGGCAGCTCGGTGCGCTCGGCGACGTAGCGCAGCAGGAATGCGACGCCGAAGAACAGCACGACCACGCCGACGCGCACCAGCGTGTTGCCACCGAGGAACCAGTCGCGCACGACGCCGACCACTGCGTCGAAGGCGCGGAACGGGCTGGCTGCCGCGGGCGCGGCTTGTGCCGGAGCCAGCGGCGGCGGTGTCGCAGCGGGCACAGGGGCTGCAGGCGGTTCAGGCGGCGGCGTTCCCAGCACGCGATCGATGGGCAGACGCGCGAGCTCTCGCTCGAGATCAGCGACGCGCCGCTGCAGCGCCGTGTTCGATGCGAGCAGCGCACCAGCGGCGGCACCGAACAGCACGCCGATCGCGCCGGTGCCTGCGCCGCTCAGCATGCCGCCGAGGAAGGCGCCACCCAGGATCCACAACCAGTTCATGCGCAATGAGCCATCAAGTCGCCAGTGATGCTGCGCAGTGTGCCTGCGCGCCGGCCGCGCCGCACGCCTGTCGCAGCACTGCCCTCAGAGCCATGCGGACACGGGTCGCATTGCTGCGTCGAGGTCGCTAGGATGGCCGCGCCTCTGATCACTGCGCGCACCATCATGCCCATGATCGAATGCGCGCCGCAGCAGGAGTCACGCTGATGGAACGCCGCGATTTCTTCTCGCTGCTGGGCGCCGCCGCCCTCGGCGCGCCGGCAGCGCAGGCGAACTGGGGCATGTTGGCGCCGGGCGCCGCGCCGCCCGCGGATTTCGACGGCCGCGCGCTCGTCAACAAAGCGCGTGCTTATGAGGTCATGGAGCGGGAGCAGGTCGACGGCATCGTCGCGCTGAATCCGGTCAACGTGTTCTACCTCGCGAACTACCTCGGCTACGAGACGCAGAAGCTGCGCGCGATCCCGGGCTTCGCCGTGATGCCGCGCGACACGTCGCTGCCGACCTTCCTCGTCGCGGCCGGCTCGGACCTGATGTTCCTCGCCAATGGCGATCGCGAGCATCCGGAAGTCGTGCCTTACAGCAGGCCGGCCGAGCTCGAGCGCTATCTGGAAGCCGGCGACTTCAGCGCCGAACCTGCGGCCGCACCGGTCGGCGCGTGGCCGGCAGTCGATGCCGCGCTGCAGCCGCGTGAGCAGGCGTGGCGCGCGTTCGCACAGCGCGCCAACGCGCGGCGTGCGGCGACACCGGAGTGGGCGCTGCTGCGCGCGCTGGATCTCGCCGGGCTCGGCAAGGGGCGCATCGCCGTCGACGACTGGCGCATCGCCGGCATCCTGCAGGCGCTCGGCCGCGACGACGTGCGCTGCGTGCCGGGCGACAACCTGCTGCGCAAGATCCGCGTGATCAAGTCGGATGTGGAGATCGGCCACATGCGGCGCATCGCACGCATCAACCAGGACGCCTGCCTCGCGACGCTGCGCCAGCTCGGCCGCGGCGCCACGAAGGAAGACATTGAGCAGCTGTTCCTGCTCGAGACCGCGCGGCGCGGCGCGAAGGCCGTGTGGCTCGCGACCGGCACGGTCGGCGGACTCACACACGGCAAGGTGGTGCCCGGCGAACCGATGATGTTCGACGCGGTATCGCAGCGGAATTTCTATCACGGCGATTTCGGGCGCACCGTCGTGCTCGGCGAGCCGTCGCGTGAACTGCAGGCCTGCATGACGGCGCTGCGCACCGGCTCCGATATCGTGCTCGAGAAGGCGCGCCCCGGCATGAAGTATTCGGAGCTCAGCCGCCTCGTCGGCGATGCGATGAAGAAGGCCTACACGGGCGGACTGACGATCCGCTTCGGCGCCGGCCCGCACTCCGTCGGGTTGCAGCACACCGACCAGCCGTATCGCGATGGGCTGCCGTTCGTCGCGCCCGAGGACCTGACGCTCGAGCCTGGCATGACGCTGACGGTCGATCTGCCGACGTCACTGCTGGGCTGGGGCGCGATCCACCATGAAGACCTGCTGCTCGTGACGCGCACCGGGCTCGAACCGCTCGCGACCGCAGACGGCCCGCTGGTCGTGATCTGAAGCGCCGCGCGCTACTCGCGCGTCTCACCCGGCGTGAGCCAGCCACGCTGCCGCGCCACGACGCGGAACGAACGACTCACCGGCACCTCGACGCCATTGGTCAGCACGAGCCGGTCACGATGCCGCTGCGGCGCGAGCGCGCGTGATGCGACCCACCAGGATCGATGCACCTGCGCCCCATCCTCGGCACCGAGTTCGAGCAGCGCGTCGGACAGCCTGTACAGAATCAGGTCGGATCCGGCGTCGGTGTAGACCTGCAGGTAGTGGCCCTCGGCCTTGACGGCGAGCAGTGCGCCGCGCCGCTCGGGGCGCACGCGCTCCAGCAGGGCCAGTCGTGCGTTGCGCGCGGGTTCAGCCGTGGTGGGCCGCGGCACACCCGGGCCCGCTGTCGCGCCATCAGCTGGCGCCGCTGCCTCGGTCGGCTCCCTTGATGCCGGCACGGTGCGGGGCCCAGGCCGGTAACCGAACAGCGGCTTGCGCAACCCATAAAAGTACAGCAGGCAGATGCCGATCCACATGACCGAGTTGCTCGGCAGGCGCTGCAGGAACTCCGCCAGCGAGGTCGCGGGCGTCAGCACAAGTTCCGGATAGACGTTGGCCTGCATCCAGGCGCGCCAGGCCTGCAGCACGGGGCTCGTGAACAGGAATCCGGCGACCAGTTGGCCGAAGAACAGCGTTAGCCACAGCGGACTGTAGACGCGACGCAACAGTGGCGACAGCAGGGCGGTGCCGATGGCGTTCAGCGGCGTCATGATCAGGCCGACGCCGATCCAATAGAGCAGCGAGACGGTGCGCGGCCAGTCGGCGGCGCGCCCAACCTGCAGCCAGCCGAGCAGGAATCCCAGCGCCAGCGGCACGCCGACGTAGAACCAGAACGTCAGCCACCTCTGCCGGCGCAGTTCGGGATCGATGCTGCCGACCGTGGCGGCCACCGCGTTGCGGTCGAGATCCCTGATGTCTGCTTCGCTGGCCATGTCATTCACGCTGCACGAACGCCACCGGTGCAAACCGGGCGCTGTTCGGGAAAAAGCGTTTGTGGCACCGGAGCCTCAGTATCAGTGTGTTGCGCCGCGGGCTGCAAGCCCATCCGACAGACACCATTCGAACGGGGGAGTGAACCATCATGCGATTCAGCGGTGCGACAGTAGCCTTGATGCTGGGAGCCCTGGTAGCGGCGGCGGGCGCCGCGGCCCAGCCAGTCGAGACCGGGGGCCTCGACGAGGTCGTGGTCACGGCCCGCAAGCAGGTCGAGAACCTGCAGGAAGTGCCGCTGTCCGTGATCGCGGTCAGCGCCGAACAGGTCGAGCGCCGCGGCGTCAACGACCTCGCCGACCTGCAGAAACTGACGCCCGGGTTCACCTGGGGCGAAGGCCTGTCGCAGCTGGACGCCCGCCCGGCGATCCGCGGCCAGTCCAATATCCGCGCCGCGAGCCAACCGACGGTCGGCATCTTCATCGACGGCAACAGCGTGCCCTGGCGCTCGGGCCTGAACCTGCAAACGATCGACGTCGAGCGCATCGAGGTGGTCAAGGGACCGCAGAGCGCGCTGTTCGGCCGCGGCGTGCTGTCGGGTGCCGTGAACTACGTGACGCAGCGCCCCGGCGACGAGTTCAGCGGCTATGTCGAGGCGCTGGGCGCGAGCGACGGTCGCACCGATCTGCGCGGTCGCGTCGACTTTCCGGTCAACGACGCGCTGGCCCTCGCCGTGACGGCACGCTGGAGCGAGTTCGACGGCTTCTATCGCAACAACCTGACGGGACGCGACGGCGTCGGTGCCGAGGAGACGCGCTCTGGCAGCGCGGCGCTGCTGTTCGAGCCCAGCGAAACGTTCTCGGCCTACCTGCGCGCGTCGTACTCCTGGGAAGCGCAGGCGCAGTCGGCCTGGCATGTCGTCGCGTCGAACACGCAGACCGGACCGATGGCGACCCAGCGCTGGTACGTCGGCGAGGTGCGGGCGGACCCTGCACTGATCTCGCACAACTGCGACGCCTGCGGCGGCACTGATCGCAACACGACCTGGGTCACGCTGAACCTCGACTGGCAGATCGGCGGCGGCACGCTGACCTCGATGACGGCCTACAACAAGACGCTGGTCTACTTCGACAGCGACATCGACTTCAGCGGCCTGAGCGAAGCTGACCTGCCTATCGGGCCGTTCCGCAACGCGCTGCGCCAGGTCATCGACCGCGACATCGACAGCATCGGCCAGGAAATCCGCTACGCCTCCGACCAGGATCGGTCAGTGCGCTGGCTGGTCGGCGCCTACTACTACGACGAGAAGATCGACGAGTTCGGCCAGAGCATCAACGGCACCGTGCTGACGCCGGCGCAGGTGCCGCGCGTGCCGGTCGTCAACGAAGTGACCTCGACGTCCGTGTTCGGCTCGCTGGCGCTCGACCTGACCCCGCGCCTGACCGCCACCGCGGAACTGCGCTGGAACGAAGACGACGCGAACGTCGATTTCATCTTCGGCGGGCTGCCGCGCCAGCTGTCGAACACCTGGGAAGCCTGGCTGCCGCGCGTGTCGCTGGACTTCAAGTGGACTGACGATGTGATGCTGTACGCGAGCGCCGCGCAGGGCACGAAGCCCGGTGGCTTCAACACGGCGCTGGGCGCGGGCGCGGTGCAGTTGCCCGCGAACCTGCTGCCGTTCGACGAGGAAGAAGCCTGGAGCTATGAACTCGGCGTGAAGTCGACGCTGCTCGACCGGCGCCTGATCCTGAACGCGGCGTTGTTCCGCACCGACTGGACGGGCATCCAGGTCGACTCGCAGTTCATCCCGCCGCCGCCTGCGGTCGGCACCGTCGGCTACACCAGCAATGCCGGCAAGGGCGAAATCGAAGGCTTCGAGCTCGAAGCACGCTGGCAGGCCACGGAACGGCTGTCGCTGTCGGCGGGCTATGCCTACACACCGGCGCGCATCTTCGACTACCAGGACACGCGCGCGACGGCGGCCGGGATCTCGACGCTGGGCGAGAAGCAGCTGCCGTTCTCGTCGGACAGCACCGCGACGGCGTCCATCCTCTACGACACGCCGCTCATTAATGACTGGCGCGGCTATGCGCAGCTCGACGGCGTCTACCGCTCATCGCAATATGCGAGCGTCGCGAACCTGGCCGAGACCGGCGATCGCACGGTCGTCGACCTGCGGCTCGGCCTCGTGACCGACAACTGGGAGATCGCCGGCTTCGTGACGAACCTGTTCGACGACGACACGGCGCTCAACCTCTCGCCGTTCGTCAACGTGCAGACCTTCGCCCGCAACTTCATCGTCGGCGTGCCTGACCCGCGCCAGTACGGCGTCCGCGTTCGCTACACTTTCTGAGAGCCATGAAACAGACACTGTCGCGCCGAACCTTCGTCGCCGCCGCGGGTGCCACCGCGGCGGTCGCCTCCACCCGCGGCTGGTCGGCCGAAGCCGACTACGACGTCGTCATCGTCGGTGCCGGCCTGTCCGGCATGAATGCCGCGATGCTGCTGACCGAGCTCGGCGCGAAAGTCGTCGTGCTCGAATCAGAGCCGCGCCCGGGCGGTCGCTGCCGCACGATGGACGACTGGTATCTCGCGCCGGATCTCGGCGGTGCGCAGATCGGCCGCGACTACGCGCGCGTGCTCGACACCGCGACGAAGCTCGGCATCAAGCTCGGGCCCGGCGCGCACATCAATGCGCCGTACTCGTTCGTCGTCGGCGACACGCTGATCCCGGCGAAGGACTGGGCCGCCTCGTCGCTGAACCCGACCGAGGGTGCCGAGCGGGCGGTCCCGCCGCATGCACTGGGCGGGTTCTATGTCGAGGGCCGCACGCCGTTCAAGACGATCGATGGCTGGCTGCAACCGGAGGCGCGCGCCTACGACCTGTCGCTGGCCGAGTGGCTCGATCGGCAGGGCGCGTCGGCCGGGGCCCGCCGGATCGTCCGCACGTCGCAGGCCCGACCGCTCGAGAAGCTGTCGGTGCTGCGCATGATGCAGGAGGCGACGCGCAGCAAGATCGGCATCGAGAAGATCGACCCCGAAACGCTCAAAGGCCTGGATCAGTACCAGCGCGCTGGCATCACGTCGCAGCATGTCGTCGGCGGCACGTCGCGCCTGACCGATGCGATGGCCGCGACGCTCGGCGACCGAGTGCGCTACGGCCAGCGCGTGCGCAGCATCGACATGAATGCGCGCGGCGTGACCGTGCGCTGCGCCGGCGGCAAGCGCTATCGCGGGCGCTTTGCGCTCGCGGCGCTGCCATTCTCGGTGCTGCACGGCATCGACATCCGCCCCGGGCTGCGCGGCGCGCAGGCCGAGGCGGTGCGCGGCATGCCGTATGGCAACCAGAGCCAGGTGTGGCTGCGCGTGCTCGCGCCGTACTGGGAGCAGGATGGCATCGAGGCGTCGATGTGGACCGATGGCGCCTTCAACCTGATCCGCCAGCAGATCGAGAACGACGGCTCGCGCCACCTGATCAGCGCGCTGGCGTTCAGCGACAACGCCTTCAAGCTCGATGCGATGCCGCCCGCCGAGCGCGGTCGTTTCGCGATTGCCGAGATCGAGCGCATCCGCCCGTCGACCCGCGGCAAGCTCGAGTTCGTCGGCGCGCATTCGTGGCTGCAGGCACCCGGCGCGCAGGGCTGCAGCTACCAGCTGCAACCTGGCCGCGCGTTCGAGTGGACGCGCGAGATGGCGAAGCCGCACCAGCGACTGTGGTTCGCTGGCGAGCACCTGCGCCAGCTCGAGGTCGGCATGGAAGCGGCGATGGAATCGGGCGAGCGCGCGGCGCGCGGACTCGCCGAGCAGCTCGCGGGTTGACGGTCACGGGCTGCTGCGCGCTTCGCACGGGTGTCGGCACACCCGCGCGACGCGCTCCCGTAGTATCGTCGCGGCCATGTTCGCCGTGCGCCGCATCGCCTTGCCCCCGGACGCCCTGCTGCAATCGAAGCGGGCGGCGGGTGCGTTCACGGACTGCTACATGCTGCGCATCGAACGCAGCGTGACGCTGGCCGACAGCATCGCGGCGTTCTTCACGACGCCGGTTTTCCGGCTCGAACGCTGGATCATCGCGCGGGTGCTAGGCAAGGCCTCTACCGATGCCGAGGCCCGCGCGCTGGCCGACGGCCAAAGCGATCGCTTCCTGGTCTGGGTCACCGAGGCGCGCAGCGAGTTGCAGATCCTGCTCGGGGTCGGTCGCACGGCGACCTGGCTCAAGGTCGAGCCGGCGGGTGCGGCGACGGTCCTCTACCTCGGCTCGGCGATCGCGCAGCCCGAATCAGCCCGACGCGGCTGGCGGCATCGCGCGCTGCTGCGGTTCCATGACGTCTATTCGCGCCTGCTGCTGTGGGCCACGGCCCTACGCCTCGCGCGCTGAGCCCGTGTTGCCGAGCAGGCGGTCGACCAGCCGCGTCGTGTGCTCCTTCGACTTGGTGCGCTTCGCGACCAGCGAGTACACGGCGGGCACGACGAACAGCGTCAGGAACACCGACACCAGCGTGCCGTAGAACACGACGACGCCGATCGGTTCGCGCTGCTCCGCGCCGGCGCCGGTCGCGAACAGGAACGGGATCGCGCCGAACGCCGTGCAGAGGCTGGTCATCAGCACCGGCCGCAACCGGGTCACCGAAGCCTCGATGACCGCCTCGGTGAACTCGATGCCGCGGTCGCGCAACTGGTTCGCGAACTCGACGATCAGCACGCCGTTCTTGGCGGCGATGCCGATCAGCATGATCACGGCGATCTGGCTGAAGATGTTGATGCTCATGCCGTGCAGCTTGAGCCCGAAGACGGCGCCCAGCAGCGCGAGTGGCACCGTGACCATGATGATGGCCGGGTGCACGAAGCTCTCGAACTGCGCCGCGAGCACCAGGAAGACGATCACGATCGCGAACAGGAACGTGAACGCGAGCTCGCCGCTGCTGCGCACGTAATCGCCGGATTCACCATCCCACATCAGCACAGCCTCGGGCGGCAGTTCCTGCTTGACCGTGTCTTCGAACCACTTGACGGCCTCGCCCATCGAATAGCCGGGCGCGAGGTCGGCCTCGACTTCGACCGAGCGCAGCCGATTGAAGCGGCTCAGCTCGGTCGCGCCGGTGGTCTCGGTCAACTTGACGAGGTTGGCGAGCGGGATCAGCTCGCCGCTGCGTTCGGAGCGCACCTGCAGGTTGGTGAGGTCCGTGACGGTGGCCCGGTCTTCGTCGCGCGCCTGCAGCACGACGTTGTACTCGCGGCCGCGGTCGATGAACGTGGTGACGATGCGCGAGCCGAGCACGGTCTCGAGCGTGCGGCCGACATTCTGCAGCGAGACGCCGAGATCGGCGGCGCGGTCGCGGTCGATCGCGACGCGGATCTGCGGCTTGGTGTCCTTCCAGCTCGAATCCACGCCGGTGAGGCCGGGGTTCTTCTCGGCGAGCGCGACGAGCTTGTCCGACCACTCCGCGAGGCGCTCGTAGTCCGGGCCGCCGAGCACGGCCTGCACCGGCGAGCCGAAGCCGCCGCGCAGGCTGGTGGGCAGGATCGCGACCGCGCGCACGCCCGGCAGCTTGCCGAGTTCGCCGCGCAGCGAGTTCGCGATGTCGCGGGCACTGCGCTCGCGCTCCGACCAGTCCTCCAGCACGAGGATGATGCGGGCGGTGTTGGCGGCGCCGGTGGTGTCGGTGCCGAAGCCGCCCGGCATGCGCAGCGTCGCGCGCTGGATGTCGCCCTTCGCGATCTCGCCCTCGACGATCGCCTCGACCCGGCGGCCGTACTCTTCGGTGTACTCGAAGCTCGCCCCTTCGGGGCCGGTGATCGAAATGAACAGGCGGCCGATGTCGGCGCTGGGCGAGAACTCGTTCGGAATCGAACGGAACGTCAGGGCCGCGATCAGCGACAGGCCGATCACGCCGCCGACGGTCAGCCACGGGCGACGCACCAGCGAGCGCAGCAGCCGACCATACAGCGCGCTGACGCGCTCGAAGAAGGCCTCGATGCGGCGCGCAAAGCCGGCGTGTCCGGAGCGGTCCTCGGGCGGCAACCTGGAGGCCATCATCGGCGTCAGCGTCAGCGCGACGAACGCCGAGAACAGCACCGCGGCCGCGAGCGTCAGGCCGAACTCGCGGAACAGCCGGCCGACGTCGCCCGGCAGAAAGCTGATCGGCACGAACACGGCGGCCAGCGTCAGCGTCGTCGCGATCACCGCGAAGCCGATCTCGCGGCTGCCGTTGACGGCGGCCACCATCGGCGACTCGCCGAGTTCGGCGCGCCGGTGGACGTTCTCGAGCACCACGATCGCGTCGTCGACGACGAGGCCGATCGCGAGCACGAGGCCGAGCAGCGTCAGCACGTTGATGGAGTAGCCGAGCGCGTACATGGCCATCGCCGCGGCGATCACCGACACCGGGATCGTGACGGCGGGGATCAGCGTGCTGCGCAGCGTGCCGAGGAAGCCGTAGATCACGAGCAGCACGCCGACGAACGCGAACACGGTGGCGATCAGCACCTCGCGCAGCGCCGCTTCGATCGCGACGCCATTGTCGACGTTGATCAGCAGCGACGCGCCGGCCGGCAGCGAGGGCTGGATGCGCTCGACTTCGGTGCGCACGCCGCGCACGATCTCGAGCACGTTGGCCTTGGATTGCGCCTCGACGCTGATGCCGACGCCGCTCAACCCGTTGGTGCGCAGCAGCGTGCGATCACTCTCGGCGCCGATGCCGACCTCGGCGACGTCGCCGAGCCGCACCAGGCTGCCGTCTTCGCCGCGCGCGATGACGAGCTTGCGGAAATCCTGCTCGGTGTCGAGGCCGATCTCGGTGCGCAGCGAGAACTCGCGCTGCGTCGATTCGAGGCGCCCTGCCGGCAGCAGCACGTTCTCGCGCCGCAGCGCGGCCTCGATGTCGCCGACCGTCAGGCCGCGCGCCGCGAGCGCGCGGCGGTCGATCCAGATCCGCATCGCGGCGCGCCGGCCGCCGAACACGCTGACGCGCGCGACGCCCGGCACCACCGACAGGCGATCGACGATGAAGCGCTCGGCGAAGTCCGTGACCTGCAGCGGCGTCAGCCCCTCGGCCTTGAAGTTCAGGAACATCACCGACTCGGCGCTCGCGTCGGCCTTCGTTACCTGCGGCGGGTCGGCTTCGGGCGGCAGCGAGGCCAGCGCGCGCGCGACGCGATCGCGGACGTCGTTGGCGGCATCGTCGATGTCGCGATCGACGTCGAACTCGATACGGATGCTGGAGCGCTCATCGGAGCTGTCCGACTCGAGCTTCAGGATGCCGTCGACACCGCCGACGCGCTCCTCGAGCGCCTGCGTGATCTTGTTCTCCACCACCGCCGCCGAGGCGCCGCGGTAGGTCGTGTTGATCGAGACCACCGGGCGGCTGATGTCCGGATACTCTCGGATCTGCAGCCGCTCGAGCGACACGAGGCCGAAGATGATGAGCAGCAGCGACAGCACCGTCGCGAAGACGGGGCGCCGGATGCAGAACTCGGACAATGTCATGAGCGAGCCGGCGGCTGCCCGCCGGTGGCGACAGGCGCGACAGCCGGTGCGCCGTTGGGCGCGCCGGCGGGCGCAGCTGCTGCCGCTTCGACGACCGGCGCGCCATCGCGCGCGCGGAACGTGCCATCGACGATCACGCGCTCGCCGTCGGCGAGACCGGCCGTGACCGCGACGCTGCCAGGCCGGCGCAATCCGGTCGTGACTTCCCGCCGCTGGGCGCGACCATCGCTGACGACGAAGACGTAGTTGCGGCCTTCGTCGGGCACCAGCGCCTGCTCCGGCACCACCAGCGTGGGCGCCGCGCGACCCTTGAGTCGGACGCTCATGAACATGCCCGGCTTCAGCACGCCATCAGGGTTGGGCAGTTCCGCGCGCACGGCTATCGAGCGCGTGACGGGATCGACGCGCGAGTCGATCGTGGCGATGCGGCCATCGAACACGCGCTCGCCGAGACCCTCGACGCGCGCGGCCACGGGCAGGCCCGTGGCGAGCTCGCCGATGAAACTCTGCGGCACCGTGAACTCGAGCTTGATCAGCGAGCTGTCGTCGAGCGTCGTGATGACCGCCCCGGCGTTGACCAGGCCCCCGACGCTGACGCGGCGCAGCCCGGTGCGACCGGCGAACGGCGCGCGGATCACGGTGTCGTCGAGACGCGCGCGCGCCGCGGCGACGCGCGCGGCACCCGTCGTCACCGCGGTCTGCAGTTGATCGAGCTGCGCGCGCGACAACGCCTGCGTCAGTTCCAGATCCTGGCCACGGCGCAGCTGCCGGCGCGCTTCGGCGAGGTTCGCTTCGGCCTCGGCGAGATCGGCCGCCGCCTGCGCGCGATCGAGCTGCACCAGCACCGCGCCCTTGGCCACCCGCTGCCCCTCGGCGAAGCGGATTGCCTCGATGCGATTCGACACCTTGGCCGTGATCTCGACCGACTCGTTGGCCAGCGCCGTGCCCACGGCTTCGAGTTCCAGGCCTAGCGGTTCGCGTTGCGGCACGACGGTCACGACGGCCAGCGGCGGACCAGCGCCCGGGCCGCCGCGCATCGGCGCCGCGCCCGGCGGCCCACCCGCGCCACCCGGGGCCGGCGTATCGGCACAGGCTGCGAGGCCGAGCAAGGCGGCGAGCAGACACGCACGGGGCAAGGCCCGGCAGCGGGATCCGGGTGCAGGAAGCGTGGGAATCATATGGGCGCGAGACTACCCCAGCGGCGGGCGGGGCTGGTACAGCGATTCGATCGGTTCGTCGGGCGTTCGTTCCCGCACGAACTGGAAAACATTGATGCCGGTGTCGAACAGCGGTTCGCTGCCTTCCGCGGGCGCCTCGGTCGCGGCACGTGACAGCCAGTTGTCGAGTTCGCTGATCAGCTCAGGCACGCGGGTGCGCGCGAACGACTGGAAGGCCGCGATCTGCGCGGCGGTCAGGGGCCGGTCGGTGAACACGGACCGCTCGAGGCGCTTGTCGGCAACGCTGTCGCGCATGTTGAATTCAACCGTCGCGGCGAGATCCGTCATGATGGTGCCGAAGTAGTCGTACATGCCCGGCGTCATCGTCGACGGAAACACGAAGGTGCGTGTCACGATCTTGTAATGATCGGGGCCGGCCGGCACGACGGCACCGCCGCCGATCAGCTCGTCGAGCAGCCGGCGAGGCGCGATGTCCTTGGTCACGCGGCGCGCGAGGGCCGTGAAGCTGCGTCCCGGCGTTTCGTCGAAATCGAGATCGAGCGGCACGCCATAGGGGCCGTTGAACGCCGGCGTGGTATGCCACTGCTGCACGATCTCGGCCAGCAGCACGGCGACATTCGGCCCGCGCGGGCCGGCGTCCGCAGCGTTCTGCAGGATGCCTTCGACTTCGCGCTGCGGCAGGCCCGTCGTCAGCGCGATGCGCGGAATCGACTTGAGCTCCGGGCCGATCTTCGTGTCGCGCACGACGGTCTCGACGAACACACGCTTGCCGACTTCGGCGAAATCGTCCCAGTTGATGCCGGCCCGGACCAGCATCCGCACGAGCGGCCGCAGGATGCGCGTGATGGCATCGAGCAGCGGTTGATTCGCTTCGGTCTGCGGCATGGTGGCTTCCTCGTCAGCCCGCGCCGCCGGCTGGGCCGGCGGTCGCCGCGGCAATCTCGGCCTGGATCACGAGCGCCGCCGCCCGCGGATCAGCCGCATCCCGGATCGGCCGGCCGACGACGATGTAATCGGCGCCCCAGGCAAAGGCCTGCGTCGGCGTCACGACGCGGTTCTGGTCGTCGCTCGGCCGGTTGTCGACCGGCCGTATGCCGGGGGTGACGACCAACAACCGGTGATCGAGGTCGGCGCGCAGCTGCTGCGCCTCGAGGCCCGACGACACGACGCCATCGCAGCCCGCCTCGAGCGCGCGCCGCGCGCGCGACAGCACCAGTTGCTGCACGTCGCACTGGAAGCCGAGGTCATCCAGATCGCCGCGATCGAGGCTGGTCAGCACCGTGACGGCGAGGATCTTGACGTCGCCCTTGGCGGCCGCCGCGGCCTCCATGATGCCCTGGTTGCCATGCACCGTCGCAAAGGTGACGCCGCGATTGCGCAACCGCTTGACGGCCCCGGCCACGGTGGCCGGGATGTCGAAGAACTTGAGGTCGACGAAGATCTGCTTGTCGCGCTCCCGGAGCCAGTCGAGCAGCGCGAAATACTCGCCGCTCATGAACAGCTCGAGGCCGATCTTGTAGAACGTGACGCTGTCGTCGAGCCGCGTGACGAGCTCGCGCGCGGCCTCGGCGTTCGGCACGTCGAGCGCGAAGATCAGGCGATCGCGGGCGGGAATCTGCTTGGGGCGGGGGGCGTTGGCTGGCATGGTTGGATTTTGCGCTCTCGACGCGGATTTTTCAGCTCGATGCAGCCGGGTCGAACAGGCGCCGGTGCTCCAGGAAAGCATAGCGATCGGTCATGCCCGCGACGTAGTCGCAGATCACACGGGCGCGGCCCGGCTTGCCGGCCTGCGCCTCGGCGGTGCGGGCCAGCGCCGAGAAATCGGGCGGCAGCAGCGCCGGCTCGCGCAGGAAGGCGTCGAACAGCTCGCGCAGCACCTGCTGCGCCTTGGTCGTCATCCGCAGCACGCGCGAGTGCTTGTAGACCCGCTCGCGCAGGAAGCGCTTGAGCTCGAGGTGCTCCGCGGCCACGTCGTCGCTGAGGACCACCAGCGGCGCCGCGGCGCGCCGCACGTCGTCGATGCTGCGCGGCGCGGCGGCGGCGAGCCGCGCCTGGCTGGTGGCCGCGACGTCCTTGACGATGTGGTTGATCATGCGCCGGATCGTCTCGTGGATCACGCGGCGCCCGGCGCCGGTGCCGGCTTCGCGCCCCGGCCATTGCAGGCGGACGCTGGCAAGCTCGCGCGCGAACAGCGGCACGTCGCCCAGTTCGTCGAGCGTGATCAGGCCGGCGCGCAGGCCGTCGTCGACATCGTGGTTGTTGTACGCGATCTCGTCGGCGAGGTTCGCGAGCTGCGCCTCGAGCGACGGCTGCTCCCGCTTCAGGAAGCGTTCGCCGACATTGCCGAGCGTGCGCGCATTGGCCGCGGAGCAGTGCTTGAGGATGCCCTCGCGCGTCTCGAACATCAGGTTCAGGCCCTGGAAGCCGGCGTAGCGCTCCTCGAGTTCATCGACGACGCGCAGCGACTGCAGGTTGTGCTCGAAGCCGCCGAACTCGCGCATGCACTCGTTGAGCGCATCCTGACCGGCGTGGCCGAACGGCGTGTGGCCAAGATCGTGCGCGAGGCAGATCGCTTCGGTCAGGTCTTCATCGAGACCCAGCACCCGCGCGAGCGTGCGACCGATCTGCGCGACTTCGAGCGAGTGCGTGACCCGGGTGCGGTACAGGTCGCCCTCGTGATTGACGAACACCTGCGTCTTGTACGTGAGGCGCCGGAACGCGTTGCAATGGATGATGCGATCGCGGTCGCGCTGGTACTCGCAGCGCAGTTCGGGCGCGGGCTCGGCATGGCGCCGGCCGCGCGAGTGCTCGGCGCGGGCGGCATAGGGGGCAAGCATCGGCATGTCGGCGGCGGGTGCAGGCGAGGACGCAGCCTCACGAGCGGCCAGTATATAGGTCACCGGCCCGCGATGACCCCGGCGCGCGGCTGTGACCGAGCGCCGGGGTTTTCGCCCGCAGCAGCGGCGGTGCGCTGCCGCTTACTTCGGCAGGATCACCGAGTCGATGACATGGATGACGCCATTCGACGTCATGATGTCGGTCGCCGTGACGGTCGCACCGTCGACCTTGACCTGGCCATCCTTGACCTTGATCTGCACCGACTGGCCCTGGACCGTCTTGGCCGACGTCAGCTTGATCACGTCGGCCGCGGTGACCTTGCCGGGCACGACGTGATAAGTCAGCACGCTGACCAGCTTGGCCTTGTTCTGCGGCTTGAGCAGGTCGTCGACCGTGCCGGCAGGCAGCTTCGCGAACGCGGCGTCGGTCGGCGCGAACACCGTGAACGGGCCCGGCCCTTTCAGCGTGTCGATCAGGCCGGCCGCGGTCAGCGCGGCAGCCAGGGTCTTGAAGCTGCCGGCGGCCACGGCCGTATCGACGATGTCGGCCTTGGGCTTCTCGCCGGCCACGGCGGCAGGCAGGGCAAGCAGGGACGCAGCAGCGAGTGCGAGCGCGCCGAGCAGCGCCCGCGGGGTACGGGTCTTCGCAACGAGGGATCTGGACATCTGGATACATCCTCCATGACGTATGTGCCATGACGTAGGGGCGATCGCCCCGGCGGAATGCCGGCGCGGATTCGCGGTTCACAGCAAGCTATTCGCAGCGCCGGTCGAAACGGATTCAGGCAGCTCAGCCGAAATGCGCGGCCAGGGTCCGGGCGAGCGCCGGCTCGGGGTAGTCGGAGGTCACGAAGCTCGCGCCGATGCCGCGCAGCAACACGAAGCGCATCCGCCCGGATTGCACTTTCTTGTCGATGCGCATCGCGTCGAGCGCCGCCTGGCCAGCGACATCGCGCGCCTCGACCGGCAGGCCGGCGCGCCGCAGCAACGCATGCACCCGCATGACCTGGTCGGCCGACATCAGGCCGGCCTCGGCCGAGAACGTAGCCGCCATCGCAAGGCCCGCGCCGACGGCCTCGCCGTGCAGCAGGCCGCGGTACTGCTGGACCGCCTCGACGGCATGGCCGAAGGTGTGGCCTAGGTTCAGCAGCGCGCGGTCGCCCGTCTCGCGTTCATCGCGGGCGACGATCGTCGCTTTGATCTGGCAGGACTGGCGGATCGCATGCGCGAGCGCCGCCGCGTCGAGCGCCAGCAGCGACTCGACGTGCTGCTCCAGCCAGTCGAAGAACGGCGGGTCGCAGATCAGCGCGCACTTGATGATTTCGGCGACGCCGGCGCGCAGTTCGCGCGGCGGCAGCGTCGCAAGCGTGTCGGT
>CAZPJE010000297.1:0-1651 GCA_964586725.1 uncultured Steroidobacteraceae bacterium
AACTGTTAATTTATTGGTCGTAGGTTCGAATCCTGCTGAGTCCGCCAATCAAATACTCGTATAGCTCAGTTGGTTAGAGCGCAACACTGATAATGTTGAGGTCATAGGTTCAAATCCTATTATGAGTACAAAATAAGGATTCCCTGCTTGTTCCGTATGGGGATATAAAATAATCATTAATTAACGGAACCCATGATGGAGACCTTGCCAAGAAAGTAGGTGAAAGATGGTGTAACAATGTCCTTATTTAATTGGAAATGTGTCAGAGTGGTTTATTGTACTTCCCTGCTAAGGAAGTGGTCGCTGTAAAGGGGCCCGTTGGTTCGAATCCAGCCATTTCCGCCAAACATCGTGACTTAGTGGAAAAGAACTAGCTCTCATAAGGCAAGTCAAGTGAGTTCGAACCTCACCCACGATACTAAAAAATAAAGAAATTATGAAAGTAGTAATTACAGGAAATTTTAAATCATCTAAAGTGATGTTTTTAGGAAGATACCCATCGCCCAAAGGACGAAAGGGATGGCGTAGTCGGGCCGCACAAGTTTGCATCAAGTTTACCAAAAAATTGACGAAGGCCAAGTCAATGGTGTAAATCGACTCTCCCCACATACGGGGTGGGGTTTATGGTGGTTGTAGCTCAGTTGGTTAGAGCGCTGGTTTGTGGTACCAGAGGTCGTGGGTTCGAGACCCATCTTCCACCCAAAAAACAAAAATGCTCTCATGGTGGAATTGGTAGTCACGTCGTGTTTAAGCCGCGATATCTTTAAGGTGTGAGGGTTCGAGTCCCTCTCGAGGTACTAAAGGAATGGTAAGTGAAGCTGTTAGGTACAATAAGGTTCAATCACCGAAGTATTAAAAAAGGGTTTATAGTAAATGTACAAACCAGAAACCCCGAAAGACCCGATGCCATTCCTTTTATTTTACACCTTTAGCTCAGCTGGATAGAGCTCCTGATTACGGATCAGAAGGTCGGGCGTTCGAATCGCTCAAGGTGTACTCATACTGAATCCGATGTCGGTCCCGAGCTAGGTCGGGCAAATACATCAGTAGCTCAGTTGGTAGAGCAATGGATTCCAAATCCATGTGTCGGAGGTTCGAGCCCTTCCTGGTGTGCCACTCTGGTGATGTAGCTCAGTCGGTAGAGCAAAGGACTGAAAATCCTTGTGTCGGCGGTTCGATTCCGTCTATCACCACCAAAAGCCAATATGTCGATCTGGTCAGGCTAGTCGCGGCGGCTAGTTGGTCTGCAAAACCACCGGAGTGAGTTCGACTCTCACCCTGACCTCTTTTTAAAGTTTAGTCTCAGATAAATAATATTATAAAATAATCATGATGAGATGGCACTCGAAAAATCAAAAAAATATCTTTTTGGCTGGACAAATATTCGGTTTATATTAACTGAAATAATTAAAATGTATAGTAGTAAAGCATCGTTCTTTTCTAAAAAGAGAATTGAATCCGGTATAGCATTTATTATAGCACAATGGGGAATGATTTATTTTCTTCTTCAAAAGATGCCAGTCATGACATCATCAGATCTTGCTATTTGGGCAGGTATTGAATTTGCAGTTTCTGGATATATTATTAACCAGATCCAAAAAGAAAAGAAACCTTTTTTAGAGGACTCTGGTGATACTCAATAAAATAATAT
>CAZPJE010000298.1:0-1654 GCA_964586725.1 uncultured Steroidobacteraceae bacterium
ATCGAGACCGATGAAGACACCGAAGTCGGTAATGGACTTGATAGCACCTTTGAGTTTGTCACCCTTCTTGTGGTGCGTGGAAAACTCTTCCCACGGGTTGGGTTTGCACTGTTTCATGCCGAGGCTGATACGACGACGTTCTTCGTCGATTTCCAGCACCATGACTTCGACTTCATCACCCAGCTGCACAATCTTGTTCGGGGCTACGTTCTTGTTGGTCCAGTCCATTTCAGAAACGTGCACCAGGCCTTCAATGCCGGCTTCAATTTCAACAAAAGCACCGTAGTCGGTCAGGTTGGTTACCTTGCCGAACAGACGGGTGCCCTGCGGGTAACGCCGCGCCAGACCAACCCACGGGTCTTCACCCAGTTGCTTGATGCCGAGTGAGACACGGTTTTTGTCCTGGTCGAACTTGAGGACTTTGGCGGTCACTTCCTGACCAACCTGCACCACTTCGTTCGGATGACGCACACGACGCCAGGCCAGATCGGTAATATGCAACAGACCGTCGATACCGCCCAGGTCAACGAATGCGCCGTAATCGGTAATGTTCTTGACCAGACCTTTGACAATGGAACCTTCGCTCAGGGTTTCCATGAGTTTGGCGCGCTCTTCACCCTGGCTGGCTTCAATGACCGCACGGCGTGATACGACGACGTTATTGCGTTTGCGGTCGAGTTTGATGACCTTGAATTCCATGGTCTTGCCTTCGTACGGCGTGGTGTCCTTGATGGGACGGGTATCGACCAGAGAGCCCGGCAGGAAAGCACGGATGCTGTTGACCATGACGGTCAGGCCGCCTTTGACCTTGCCAGTGATGGTGCCAGTAATGAGTTCGCCTGAAGACAAGGCTTTTTCCAGGAACAGCCAGGACGCCAGGCGCTTGGCCTTGTCGCGCGAGAGAATGGTATCGCCATACCCGTTTTCGAGAGAATCAATCGCAACCGAGACAAAGTCGCCGATTTTGACTTCCATTTCGCCCTGGTCGTTAAGAAATTCTTCTGCCGGAACAAAAGCTTCGGATTTTAAGCCGGCGTTGACGACAACAAAGTTCTGGTCAATACGCACGACTTCGGCGGTAATGACTTCGCCGGCGCGCATTTCCTGGCGCTGCAGGCTTTCTTCAAATAATTGGGCAAAAGATTCGTGACTGGATTCGAGAATGGCTGACATGAAAGAGGATAAAAAAAGTAAGTTAATCAAAGAAGCTTACGGCCTTGCGCCGCAGGCTTCACCTGTTGCCACCAGCGCAAGACCTGAGTAACGACTTCATCAATACTCAAATCAGAGCTGTCTAGCTGGTAACTATCTTGTGCTGGTCTAAGAGGTGCTTCGAGGCGATTCATATCGCGCGCGTCGCGGTCACGCAAATCAGCAGAAAGACTTTCCATTGTAGCAGAAAAACCTTTTTCAATCAATTGCTTATAGCGCCTTTGTGCCCGTGCCTCAACGCTGGCAGTCAGATACACCTTGAGCTGCGCCTCGGGAAAAATGACGGTACCCATATCGCGGCCATCGGCTACCAGACCAGGTAGCTGCCAGAAGTCGCGCTGACGCTGTACCAGCGCCGCCCGAACGTCATGCAGCACGGCAATGCGCGAGGCGGCATTGCCTACCGCTTCGGCTCGCAAGGCATCGGTAACATCGACACCAT
>CAZPJE010000299.1:0-2721 GCA_964586725.1 uncultured Steroidobacteraceae bacterium
GGCCCGCGACCTCGGCTTCGTCTGAAGCCGTCCGGGCTCAGACGAATACGACGGTCTTGCGACCGCTGATCACGACGCGCCGGTCGAGGTGCCAGCTGACCGCGCGCGCGAGCACGGCACACTCGATGTCGCGCCCGATCTGCTCGAGCGCGGCCGGCGTGTGCGCGTGCGTGACACGCTCGACACCCTGCTCGATGATCGGCCCCTCGTCGAGATCGCCGGTCACGTAGTGCGCCGTCGCGCCGATGATCTTGACGCCGCGCTCGTGCGCCTGCGTGTAGGGCTTCGCGCCCTTGAAGCTCGGCAGGAACGAATGGTGGATGTTGATGGCGCGCCCGGCCAGCGCCTCGCACAGCGCGGGGCTGAGGATCTGCATGTAGCGCGCCAGCACGACCAGATCGATGCGATGCTCGTCGACGAGCCGCAGGATCTGCGCCTCCTGCGCCGCCTTGGTATCCGGCGCCACCGGCAGGTGGTGGTAGGCAATGCCATTCCACTCGACGAAGGAGCGCATGTCGTCGTGGTTGGAGACCACGGCCGGGATGTCGACGGCGAGCTGGCCGGCGCGCCAGCGATGCAACAGGTCGAACAGGCAGTGGCCGGCCTTCGACACCGCGACCAGCAGCCGCGGTCGCGAGCTCAGGTCGTGCAGCTCCCAACTCATGCGGAAGCGGTGCGCGATGGGCTTGAAGCCGTCCCGCAGCATGTCGATCGGCGGCATGTTCGCGCCGTCCTGGCGGAACACCGTGCGCATGTAGAAGTAATTGCCGACCGAGTCGTTGAAGTGGTTCGACTCGATCGTCGAGGTGTCGTTGTCGGCGAGGTAGCCGGCCACGGCCGCGACGATGCCCTTGGTATCAGGGCAGCGGACGATCAGGACGTAGCGGGCGTCAGCACTGGGCGGATTCATTCGCCCATTTTGTCACGGATCGCCGCGCGGGCCTGGTCGAGCATCACACAAAGCCCTTCCACTGCATCGATCGCGGTCGGTCCCATCCGGTCGAGCCGCGGATCGCTGAAGGTCAGCAGCTGACGGGTCTGGACGGCGCGGATGGTCTTGAACTGGCCCCAGCGCTCGCGCCAGTCGCGCGCGGTGATCGGCGGCGCTGACAGCAGCATGACGTCGGGGTCACGCTGGACGATGGCCTCGATCTCGACGATCGGCGCCGGGAAATCGATATCCTCGAAGATGTTCCGGCCGCCGCAGCGCGTGATGGCATCGCCGATGATGTGACGACTGCCAACCGTGTACAGCGGCTCCGCCCACAGCATGTAGAACACGCGCAGCGGTTCGCCCTCGAGCTTGCGCCCGGACACCTTGGCGAGCCGCGCTTCGAGCTCGCGCGCCGCGCGCTCCGCGACCTCCCCCGTCCCGGCGAGCGCGCCGAGCCTGCGCACCGACTGCGGTATGTCGGCCAGTCCGCGCGCGCGGATGAAGTAGGTCGGCAGCTTCAGCTGCAGCTGCAGCGATTCGATGACGAGACGGTTGTTGAGGTGCTCCCAAACGACGACGACGTCCGGCTTCAGTTCGACGAGCCGTTCGTAGTTGACGGCGTTCGCATCGCCGATGGTCGGGATCCGGGCCGCGGCCTCGGGCGTGTCGGAACCGCGCGAGGTCGCGAGGATCAGCTCGCCGGCGCCGGCGGCGAACAGCAGTTCGGTGCCGCCCGGCGTCAGGCTGACGATGCGGCGCGCGGGACCCGCGAGGCGCAGCGTGGCGCCGGTGTCGTCCGTGACTTCGAAATCACCCGTCGCGGGCACGCCAGTCGCGGCCACCACCGGCGCATCACTGGCGGCGGGCAGCCCGCTCGCGGCGGGCGGCGCCGGCTCCGCCGGGGTCGCGGTGTCGGAACGGCCGCAGCCGACCAGCACCATCGCTGCGGCCAGTGCCACGAGCGGCATGACGCCGCGGCTCGCGCGCAGCCGCCTCATGCGCGGTCACTTCCGCAGCGGTCGCAGCCGGCCGGCGGATCGACCCGCAGGCCGAGTCGCTTCTGCAGCGCCAGCCGCGAACGTTGCGGCCACAGCAGCCACGCCGCATAGAGCGCGGCGATTGTCACGATCAGTCCGACAAGCAGCACTTCGATCATGCTTCAGCCCAGCGCGATGGCAATCCGGTAGGTGATGAAGGCAGCCCCATAGGCAAGTCCGAACAGGTAGCCCGCCATGATTAGAGGATACCGCCAGCCATTGGTTTCACGCTTGACGATAGCGAGCGTGGACAGGCACTGCGGCGCAAAGACATACCAGGCCAGCAGCGACAGCGCCGTCGCCAGGCTCCAGGTCGAGGCGATCACCGAGGTCAGCGCGCCTTCGACGTCGCCGCTGCCGGACAGCGCGTAGACGGTGCCGAGTGCGCTGACCGCGACCTCGCGCGCCGCCATGCCCGGCACCAGCGCGATGGAGATCTGCCAGTTGAAGCCGATCGGCGCCAGCACCGTCTCGAGGCCGCGCCCGATCAGCCCGGCGACGCTGTAATAGATGTCCGGCTGCGTCGCGCCGGGCGGTGGCCCCGGGAATGTCGAGAAGAACCACAGCAGGATGGTCAGCGCGAGGATGATGCCGCCGACGCGCACCAGAAAGATCTGCGCCCGCTCCCACAGCCCGAACAGCAGGTTGCGCAGGTTCGGCCACTGGTAGTCGGGCAGCTCCAGCAGCAGCGGCCGATAGTCGCCGCCGCCGGTCGCGCGCTTCATGACCCAGCCGACCGCCATCGCAGCG
>CAZPJE010000300.1:0-2123 GCA_964586725.1 uncultured Steroidobacteraceae bacterium
CGGCATCGACACCGGTGGTCAGCAGCTGGGATGTGGTGAGGATGACGGGCGCCGGCTTGTCGACGTCCTGGAAATGCGCCAGATGGGTCAGGCCGATGGCGCCTTCGTCGGCGGTGACGCGGCAGACGTAATCCGGGTACAGCTTGACCAGATCGCTATTGAGGTTGACCAACTCTTGTCGCATCTCCGCGGCGTGTTCCTGATCGACGCAGAACACCAGCGTCTTGGCAAAGCGGTCGGTGCCTTTCAGGAAGTCGGTCAGATGCCGGGCCATCGCCCGCGTGCGGGCGCGCAGGGCCACAACACGCTCGAAGTCCTTGGTCTCGTACTCGTCGTCGGGCACCTCGCGACCGTAGCGGTCCAACTCGTCCTTGCTCGGCCGCCAGCCGGCCGCGTCGACGGTGGTGATCACCCGATGCACACGGTAGGGCGCGAGAAAGCCGTCCTCGATGCCCTGGCGCAGGCTGTAGGTGTAAACCGGATTGCCGAAATACTCGTAGCTGTCGCGCGACTCCTCGCGCAGCGGCGTCGCCGTCATGCCGAATTGGACCGCCGGAGCGAAGTAGTCCAGCACGGCGCGCCAGGCGCTCTCGTCGCGGCTTGAGCCGCGGTGGCACTCGTCGATGATGATCAGATCGAAGAAGTCAGGCCGGTACTGCCGGAAGACGTCGGTGCTGGCGGTGGAAAGTGCCTGATAGATGCCGAAGTACATGTCCCGGCTCTGGCTGACGTCGCCGCCGGCGATCTTGTGCCGAGCGTCACCGAAGGGCGCGAACATCTTGGCCATCGGGTCGTCGACCAAAATGTTGCGGTCGGCCAGGAATAGGATCTTCGGTCGGCGGTATTCGGCGGTACGGTTCCAGCGGCTGTTCCACAGCTTCCAGCAGATCTGGAACGCGATGCAGGTCTTGCCAGTGCCCGTGGCTAGGGTGGCAAGGATGCGCTTCTGTCCTAGCAAAATCGCTTCGATCACGCGCTGGATGGCGATCTGCTGGTAATAGCGCGGCACCTTTCCGGACACTAGGTTGAATGGCTCTACGAGATGCGGCGCCGCATGTTGGGGTATGCGAGCCGCCGCGGTCAGGCGATCGAATAGCTCATCGGGCGCGGCGTAGCGGTCAACCTCGCGCTCAGTACCGCTGGTGTAGTCGATTTCAATGATGCGGTGGCCATTCGTGGCATAGGCGAACTTCAGCCCCAAGATCTCCGCATACTCACGGGCCTGCTGTACGCCGCTCTGTGCGGGCAGCCCAATCTCTTTTGCTTCGACTACCGCGATCGGAAAGTCCCGGCGGAAATACAGAAGGTAGTCAGCCCGCTTTTGCCTACCGCGGCGAACCTTGCCACCTGCGACAATGATTCGGCCATTGGTAAAGGTTCGTTGCTCGCCGATGGTGTGAGGCGGTGCGCTCCATCCCGCTTCAACGAGTCGGGGGGTGACGAATACGCGGCAAGTATCCGCCTCGGTCATGACGCCGTCCTGCGGTGAGTGTTCCGTCGTCACGATCTCTGACCCGATGCAAATGCTGGTTGGCGGTATGTGTTTGCCAGTCAAGGCATTCACGGAGGGTGGAAGTCGTCGCCGCTTAGTACGTACTGCTAGCGACCTACACTTAGCCTGTAGTTGCAAAAGGGAATATGGAGAGTACTTCCCGACCTCCATGCCCTCTCAGTGCGGAACAGATTACTTCACACGCCGAAGCACCCCAGATGGGGTGGTTTTGGGTTGGGCAACCAGGGAATCACTCGGTACCGCCGTTGTCGTCAAACCGAAGACGAGTTCGTCCAACTCTCTTGGAAGAATATGCAGTTCGGCAGCAACTTGCTGCCGGCCGACTCCACGCTTCCGAAGCAGGGCGAACACCTTCGAGAGAAGCTGCGACGACTCCCGCGCGCCTTCCTCCGGTTCGCGCCTACGAAAGCCCTTTTGCGACATCTCCACGCACAGGGATCTGTAATGCCAGTCCGAGAGAACCTCCAGTACATGAAGACGGTACGCTAGTGCTCCAACTGAAACGCCCCAACGCTTCTTCAACTGCACGAGGTGCGACAACACGGGAAACCTAGGGGCCAAGGACAAGACACTGGCTCGCGGCATCAAGAACGCCGACGCAAAAGCGTCA
>CAZPJE010000301.1:0-12241 GCA_964586725.1 uncultured Steroidobacteraceae bacterium
GCCATCGAACGCGCTGGCGAGGTGCGCTTCCTGCCCATCCTGCTGACCTCGGCGACCGCGATCGGCGGACTGCTGCCGCTCGCCGTGCAGAACATCGGTTTGTACTCGCCGATGGCCTGGGTCATCATCGGCGGCCTGATCACCTCGACACTGCTCGCCCGACTCGTGACCCCCGTCGTCTACAAGCTGCTGCCCCCGCCTGTCGATACGCCGCGCTCGCGCGAGCGTCTCGCGGAGAGCCAACCCTCGGGCGCATTGCTGTGAAGTCTGTTTTCCTCGACTACGCGACCGTCAGCGCCGGCGATCTAGATCCCGGCCCACTGCAGCAGGCTTTGCCCGGCATCGTGCTGCACGACGTGTCGACCCAGGCCCAGGTCATCGAGCGCGCCGCGGGCGCCGCCGTGCTGCTGGTCAACAAGCTGCAGATCGACCGGGCGGTCATCGAGGCCACGCCGTCGCTGCGCGTGATCGGCCTGACGGCCACCGGCACCAACAACGTCGACCTCGTCGCGGCGCGCGAGCGCGGCATCGCGGTCTGCAATATCCGCGACTACTGCACGCCATCGGTCGCGCAGCACGTGCTCGGCAGCATCCTCGCGCTGACGCACCGCTACGCCGACTACACGCGGCTCGCGCGCGAGCAGTGGGGCCAGTCGCCGCAGTTCACGATGCTCGATTACCCGATCCGCGAGTTGCGCGGCCGCGTGCTCGGCGTCGTCGGCTGGGGCGTGCTCGGCCAGGCCGTCGCGCGCGCCTGCGAGGCCGCGCTCGGCATGCGCGTGCTCGTGGCGCAGCGGGCGGGCGGCGAGCCGGAGGCCGGTCGTGTCGCGCTGCACGAACTGCTGCCGCAGGTGGACGTGCTGACGCTGCACTGCCCGATCACGCCGCTGACGCGTGGCCTGATCGGTCGCGAGCAGCTCGCGCGGATGAAGCCCGACGCGCTGCTCGTCAACACCGCGCGCGGCGCGCTGGTCGACATCGATGCGCTGGCGGACGCATTGCGCGCCCGCCGACTCGGCGGCGCCGCGATCGACGTGCTGCCGCAGGAGCCGCCGATCGACGGCTCGCCGCTGTTCGCCGCCGATTTGCCGAACCTGATCCTGACGCCGCACACGGCCTGGGCCGCGCGCGAATCGCGCCAACGCGCCATCGACGAGATCGCGGCGAATGTCGCCGATTGCCTGGCCGGCGGCCAGCGCGGCCGGGTGGTCTAGAGCGCCCGGGAGTCCTGCCCGATGACACGGCGGGCCGGCGTGTCGCCACGCCGGCCCGCTGCGCCCCCCCTGCAAACTTGAGTCGCTGCGGCTCAGCGGTTGTAGGTCACCGTGAACATCACCTCGCGCGGCGGCAGCACCAGGAAGCCACCCAGCGCACGCGCCGCGACGAACACTTCGCGATCGTCGGCGAGGTTCTTGGCCTGCAGCCGCACCAGCCATTCGTCGCCGATGTCGAGACCCACGAACGCATTGAGCCGCGTGTAAGCCTTGACCACGGCATCGTTGGTCGCTGCGGTCACGTAGTCGTCGGTGCGGTACGCATCGGCGCCGAACACGACGCGGCTGCCGCCAGCGAACGCGACATCGATGCCGTAGTCGAAGCCGACGGACAGCGTGTAGTCCGGCAGCTGCGGCGGCGTCGCCTCGACGCCATACAGCCCCGGCGCCTGGGCCGCAGCGCTGCCCGGACGGATGTCCTTGTAGTCGCCATTCAGCAGCGCGAGGTTCGCGAACATCGTCAGGTTGTCGGTCGGCACCCAGGTCGTCTCGAGCTCGAGGCCCATGATGTCGGCATCGGCCTGGTTGTCGACCGGGAACGACACCTGGCCGTTCACGACCTCGGTGGAGTTCATGACGATGTCCGAGACATCGGCATAGAACAGCGCGCCGTTGATGCGCAACGTGCGATCGAGCAGGTCGAGCTTCGTGCCGATCTCGTAGGTGTAGTTCGATTCAGGGTCGTAGACCGTGCGGGCGATCGAGGCATTGAAGATGTTGATGCCGTTGAAGCCGCCCGACTTGAAGCCGCGCGCGACCGAGCCATACAGCAGCGCGCTGTCAGCCCAGGCCGCGTCGAGCTTCCAGTCGATGCCAACCTTGGGCGTGAACTCCGTGAACTCGGCCGAGCGGATGATCCGCTCCGCCGGGATCGGCGCAAAGCGGTACTGGAAGTCGAGCTGGAAGTCCTTCTCGTCCTTGACCCAGCGGCCGCGGACCGTGAGCTTCACGGCATCGGTCAGCGCATAGTCGAACTGGCCGAACACCGAGAACGAATCCGTCTGCGCATCGATCTGGCTGGTCGACACGCCGCCCAGCGGCGCGAAGAACCAGCCGAAATCCTGGTCGCCCTTTTCATCGAACAAGTAGATGCCGGCGAGGTAGTTCATCTTCTCGCCGAAGGCCTGGCCGGAGATCTGCAGTTCCTGGCTCCACTGTTCGGCGCGCGGCGTCGAGGCGCCGAGCAGGAAGCCCGAGCCGCCGAAGTCGGTGCTGAAATAGTCGTCCGTCTTCACGTAACCCGTGATCGAACGCAGCGTCGCGGCACCGAAATCCCAGCTCATGTTCAGTGACATGATCGTCTGCTCGGTGTCGCCGCGCGGCTGGTTCGAGATCAGGCCCGGCGGATAGACGCGGTCGGGCGTCGAGACGGTCTCGTTGCCGAAAGTCAGCAAGACTTCGTCCGACGTGAACTGGCGCAGGCCCATCGGGTCGGCCGGCGTCGTGCCCGGCAGCAGCTGCACGGCATCGTTCTCGCTGTCGCTGTACGACGCGATGAACGTCGCCTTGAAGGCATCGTTCGGCGTGAACGCGACGCGCACGCGCGCGGCGGCGCTCTCTTCCTTGCCGCGCTCGCGGCCGGTGAGGCGGTTGACGTACTGGCCATCCTTGTTCGTGATCTGTCCGGCGAACGACGCCGCCCAGACGTCGTTGATCGGACCGCCGAGGCTCAAGCTGCCGACGTACTGGCCGTAGTTGCCGCCGCCACCGATCACACGCAGCCACGACTGCTCGCTCGGATCGCGCGTGACGAACTTGATCGCGCCGGCCAGCGTATTGCGGCCGTACAGCGTGCCCTGCGGGCCACGCAGCACTTCGACGCGCTCGATGTCGGCGAGCGTGACGTTGTTGCCGTTCAGGCGGCCGATGTAGATGTCGTCGACATAGATGCCGAAGGGTGATTCGGCGACGACCAGCGACGCATCCTGCTGCAGCGAGCCGCGCAGCGACGGCGACAGGTTGGTCGGCGACGTGACGTTGTTGCTCATGCGCAGGCTGGGCACATAGCGCTCGAGGTTGCGCGCCTCGGTGACCTGCAGCTTCTCGAGCGTCTCGGTGCTGATCGCACTGACCGCGATCGGCACTTGCTGCAGCGAGCCTTCGCGGCGCTCCGCGGTGACGATGACTTCCTCAAGCCCACCGGTGGGCTCGCTCCCCTGCGCGAGCGCCGCGAACGGTGCGGCGGCTGCGATGACAAAACACAACAACGGCTGATGCGCCATTTGAACGTCTCCCTGATACGGACTACCCCAGGGCTCGAATGTAAGCCCGAACAACAACTTGAGGGAAGTGCCACGGCGACCAACCGAAGCGTGGCCGCGACGCCGAACGTTGCTGGAACGCTACAGCGTTACCAGATCTTGCCGCCGAGGTAATGCCCCGCGGCCGGCAGGTGCGGGAAGTACTCGACCGACCCGAACGCGCCAGCAAGATAGAACGGATCGTTCTCGATGATCTGCCGCGCGCGCGCCAGGCTCTGCGTGCGCAGGCTGTAGAGGCTGCCGACGACCGTGAGGCCCGCTTCGTCGTACAGCGGCCCGGCGACATTGATCTCGTCGATGACGCTGTCGATGTAGGCCAGGTGCGCCGGCGTGGCCCCCGCGCGCGCCGTCAGGCCCTGCGGTCCGTCGCGACAGACGACGACCACACCGGTGTTCGCGAACCGCTCGTGCACGCTGGCGCCGCTCATGCCGGGAAGCATAGCAGCCCGCGAAGCTGCGATAATCGTGGGCTCGAGAGGGCGCCATGGCCGACATCAAGCTCAAGGACCTCAAATACCTGGTCGCCGTCGCTGACGCGCGGCATTTCGGGCGCGCGGCGGAGCGCTGTTTCGTCAGCCAGCCGACGCTGTCCGCGCAGCTGAAGAAGCTCGAGGACTACCTCGGCGTGCAGCTGATCGAGCGGCAGCCCAAACGCGTGCTGCTGACGCCCGCCGGCGAACAGATCGTCGCGCGCGCGCGGCGCGTCATCGAAGCCAGCGACGAGATCGTCGAGATCGCCTCGAGCCACCGCGATCCGCTGGCCGGGCGGCTGCGAGTCGGCTTCCTGCCGACGATCGGGCCCTACCTGCTGCCGCAGATCATGCCGCGGCTGCGCAAGGCGCTGCCGCGACTCGACCTGATGCTGTATGAATTCCAGACCGCCGTGATGCTCGAGCGGCTGCATGGCGGCGAGCTGGACGTCGGCATCCTGGCCCTGCCGGTCGAACTCGACGGCCTGGAGTCGCGCCCGCTCTACGACGAGCCCTTCGTCGTCGCGATGCCGGCCACGCACGCACTCGCGAAGGCGGCGCAGGTGAAGCTGGCCGATCTCGGCGGCGAGACGCTGTTGCTGCTGGAAGAAGGCCATTGCCTGCGCGACCAGGCGCTCGAGGTCTGCAGCCGCCTCAGCGTGCATGAACGCTCGGACTTTCGCGCCACCAGCATCGAGACGCTGCGTCACATGGTGGCGAGCGGCGCCGGCCTGACGCTGATGCCGGAGCTGGCGACCCGCGGCCTCTATGCCGCGACCCGCGGCGTCGTGATCAAGCCGTTCGCGAAGCCGGCGCCCTGTCGAACGATCGGCGCCGTCTGGCGCAAGAGCAGTGCGCGGGCATCCGCGATCGAGGCGGTCGCGCAGGAAATCGCCGCGCACGCGCGCTGAAAAAACAACGGCGCCCTGCTTGCGCAGGACGCCGTGTCGCGGTCAGAAGCAGTGGATCAGGCCGTGCCCGGCTTCTTGACCCACACCTTGCACCAGCCTTTGTCGGCAACCAGGTTCTTCGGGAACAGGTTGCAGCCGCGCCAGGCTTCGCCGGCCTTGCCCTGGATCTGCAGGCAATTGCTGCAGAGCTGGTTGGCCTTGTGCATCGGAAATTTCTTGGCGTCGACCTTGGTCGAATCCTCGTGATACCCGAGCGCGACAGCCGCCGGGGCCTTCGGATCGAGCTTGGGTTTCGCCGCCGCCGCCGCGGGGGCCGCTGCGGGCTTGGCAGCCTGCGCATTCGCGGTCGACACGAGCGTCTGGGCCGCTGCGGCAGTACCGGCAGCCAGCGCGATGCTCTTCAGCAGACTTCTACGGGACAGTGACTCGGACATCGATTCTCTCCACGGGTGATCGGATGGCACATCAGTCGGCCCAACCTGACTGTAACCTCATTATCGCACGCCCGATCATGAAGGCGGGCTGAACGGCCGCGATTCTGCGCGCCCACCGGGAGGTCGGCAAGTGCAGGCAAGCCTTGGCCGCACCCGCGCCGTGTCTGTCAAATTGCGCGCCCGCGCAAGCCACGGGGCACGCGGCTGTCGCACACTGTGGGGATGGTCGCGCCTGTCGAGCACGACCCCGGCAGCGGGGTCACCCCCTACGATCGCCTGGCCTTCGGCGCCGCCGAGGTCAGTCGCTGGCTTGCGCGCGGCGAACGCGCCGACGAATTGCGCCTGCTGTTCGGCCACGACGCGCACGCCGAGCTGACCGTGTTGGCGCAGGAGGCCGCGCGCGCACGCCCGCCTGCGAGCCGCGCGCCGCGGGTCTGGATCGTGCCCGGCATCATGGGCTCGCAACTGGCGGCGCGGCGCGAACACGGCCTGCCGCCGGATCTGCTCTGGCTCGATGCGATCGATATCGTCGTCGGTCGGCTCGCACGGCTGCGCGTCGGCGCCGAGCCGCGCCTGCGGGCCGGCGGCGTTCTGCTGCCGAGCTATCTGCGCCTCGGGCTGCGGCTGCGCGCCGCCGGGTTTGCGCCCCGCTGGTTCGCCTACGACTGGCGGCTCGGCGTGCAACGCGGTGGCGCGCGGTTCGCGGCCGCGCTGCGCCGCGACGCGCGCCCGGCCTGCATCGTCGCGCACAGCCTCGGCGGGCTCGTCGCACAGGCCGCGCTCGCGGAGGAGAATCTGCCCGCGATCAGCCGACTCATGCTGATGGGCGTGCCAGCGGCAGGCTCCTACGCAGCGGTGCAGGCGCTGCGCGGCACCTACACGGTCGTCCGCAAGCTCGCCCGACTCGACCGGCATCACGATGCGAGCGCGCTCGCGCGCGACGTGTTCGCGAGCTTCCCGAGTCTTTACGACCTGCTGCCGCGCGGCGCGACCGCGCGCGACACCGACTTCCTCGATCCCCGACAGTGGCCGGCCACGGGGCTGGGGCCCGAACCGCGATTGCTGCAGGCGGCGCGGCGGCGCGCGCCATGGCCGGGCGTCGGAGCGCTGCCTTGCGCGTCGATCGTCGGCATCGGCGCGCCCACCGTGGTGCAGGCGAGCCTCAGTGCGGATCGCAGCGAGTTCGTGTACGAGGTCAGCGCGGCAGGCGATGGCACCGTCCCCATCGACTCGGCTTGCGCCGGCGGCGGCGAGATCTACTACACCCGGGTCGGGCACAGCGAGTTGCCGCGCGATGCCACCATCGCCGCCGCCGTCGCCGAGTGGCTGGCCCAGGGATCGAGTCCGCGGCTCGCGCGTCAGGCCGGGGATCTCGACCCGGGCTCGCCGGGGCCGCAGCACCTGCGGGACGCGGAACTGCGCGATGACCCCGCCTGCAAGGTCGACTGGCATGCGATGACTGGCGATGCCCGCCGCGGCTTCCTCGAGCGCCTGAACGAATTGCCATAACGGGCGGATTGCGCGCTCACGGTCAACGCGCCGCCGTCAGTGACGTTGACCCCCCAGCAAGGTCACGAACGGATGGAAACACCAATGCCCCGCACACCCCATGGACGCGCCCTGGCCGGCGCGTTGCTGCTGCTATGCCCCCTGCCCGCGGCCCTGGCGGCCGACGGCGGCCAGTTCTCGGCCAGTGTCGCGACGTTCGTCGATGACGCCGACGGCATCAGCGTCGACCTCGATCTGTACTGGGAGCCCACCGTCTGGCTCGGCCTGGGCGCGGGCATCGGCCAGTCGGAATCCTCGGCCGAGCTCGCCGACCTCGAGGGTGACTCGCTGCGCGCCTCGGTCGACCTGCACGGCGACTCACTCGGCGGCCGGCTTGGCTGGCGCCAGTGGCAGGACAACGGTCAGTTCGAGTCCGACTCGATGACGGCCGAAGTCTATTGGCGCACGGCGAACGGCTGGCAGTTCGGCGCCATCGCCGAACAGCGCGACTTCGCCGTCGACTACACCGTCACGGTGTTGAACCGCAGCATCGCGCGGCGCGTCGCCTTCGACGGCCAGGGATTCGGCGCGCAGCTCGCCTGGTACGGCGACACCTGGGGCGGTTACCTGCGCGGCGTCTCGTATGGCTACGATGAAACGCTGGCGCGCGTGCTCACCGCCGCGCAGACGCCGAACCTCGCGCGCTTTCCCCGCATCGAGGCACTGGTCGCTTCGTTGCTGACCCGCACCGCGGGCGCGATCGACCACGATCTTTCGGCCGGAATCGAGCGTTCGTTCCAGCGCTCTGGCCTGCGCCTCGACGTGGCGGCGACGCGCGATGCATTGAGCGGTGCCGACAGTCGCAGCCTCAGCGTCTCGTACCGCCATTCGCTGACGCCGCGCTTCGAAGTCGAGGGGACGCTGGGCGGCGCCGACAGCGACGACCTCGACAGCGTTGGCTTCGCGGGCCTCGCGTTCAGCTTCCGCAACTGAGCGCGCCGCCGCGGCGTAGAATCGCGCGCATCTCACGGAGCAGATGCACATGACCGCGCCCGCCATGCTGTGGTTCCGCCAGGACCTGCGGCTCACCGACAACCCTGCGCTCGAAGCAGCGCACGCCAGCGGCAGCGTCGTGATCCCGGTTTTCCTGCACGCGCCGCACGAGGAGGGCGAGTGGGCGCCCGGCGGTGCCGCGCGCTGGTGGCAACACCACGCGCTCGCCGCGCTCGCGCGCGACCTGGCCGCGCGCGGTTCGCGGCTGATCCTGCAACGCGTCGCCGCCGAGTCCTCGAGCGAGGCCGTGCTGCTCGCGCTCGCGCGCGCGACCGGCGCCACGAGCGTGCACTGGAACCGGCGCTACGAACCCGTCGTCATCGCGCGCGACAGCGCGCTCAAGACCGCGTTGCGCGCGCAGGGGCTCGCCGCGCACAGCCACAACGCCGCGCTACTCGCCGAACCCTGGGAGGTGCGCAACCAGAGCGGCAAGCCGTTCCAGGTGTTCACGCCGTTCTGGCGCAACGTCGTGGGCCAGCTTGCGCCGCCGCCTCCGACACCCGCGCCTGCGCAGCTGGCTGCGCCGCAGCGCTGGCCCGACTCGCTGCCGCTCGAGGCGCTCGCGCTGCTGCCGCGGATCCGCTGGTACGACGGTCTCGCGACGACCTGGCAACCGGGTGAAGCGGGTGCCGCGCGGCGGCTCGAGCAATTCCTCGACGCGGCCTGGCTCGAGTACGACAACCGCCGCGACGTCCCCGCGCAGGAAGGCACGTCGCGCCTGTCACCGCACCTGCATCACGGCGAGATCTCCCCGCGCCAGGTCTGGCATGCGTTCGCGCGCCGCGCGAGCAGCCACAGCCTCGACGCGACGCGCTGGCGCCAGTCGAAGTTCCTCGCCGAAGTCGGCTGGCGCGAGTTCGCGCACCACCTGCTGTATCACTTCCCGCACACGCCAACCCAGCCGCTGCGCGCGGACTTCGCGCGCTTTCCGTGGCGCAGCGATACAGCGCTGCTCGAAGCCTGGCAGCGCGGCCGCACCGGCGTGCCGCTCGTCGATGCCGGCATGCGCGAGCTGTGGCACACGGGCTGGATGCACAACCGTGTCCGCATGGTCGTGGCGTCCTTCCTTGTCAAGAACCTGCTGCAACCCTGGCAGGACGGCGCGCGCTGGTTCTGGGACACCCTCGTCGATGCCGACCTCGCGGCGAACACGCTCGGCTGGCAATGGAGCGCAGGTTGCGGCGCCGATGCCGCGCCCTACTTCCGGATCTTCAACCCGGTCAGTCAGTCGCAGCGCTTCGATCCCGGCGGCGACTATCTCGCGCGCTGGTTGCCCGAACTCGCCGCACTCGACGCGAAGGCGCGCCACGACGTGCGCAATCCCGTCGTCGACCTGCGCGCCTCACGTGAAGCGGCGCTCGCCGCGTTTGCGCAGCTGCGGGCGCCTCAGGCAATTCCCTAGGGCCGTCCCTGATTGTCCCGCTTCGACAAGCGATTCTAGAATTACGTCATAAACCCATGACGAGTCTATGAAACTTCGCAGTCAAGCGCTCGCGCCACCGACCCTGAACCTGAGCGTCAGCACGCGCGGCCCGTGGCGTGATCGCCAGGACCTGCGCGAGGCACTGCGGGCACACGCGCCTTGCCTGATCATCGGCGGTTGCGAGCTGTACGATCTCGAGACGCGCTTCCGCCATGAGATCGAGACGACGCGCGATGACAGCGGCTGCGTCGTGACCTGCACGCACACCGCACCCACGCTGTCGACGGCGCGCGAAATGCAGCGCGCCACGAGCGCACTGGCCGCTGCCGGCGCAACCGAAGTGCGCGTGATCAACTCCGGCCTGACCCACGCGGCGACCGCGTGGCGCCAGCTCGGCGAGAGCCGCGACCTGTTCAGCCTCTATGCAGCGTTCGTGCGCTTCGTGGCCAGCGACACCTTGAACGGCTCCTGCGGCATGCATGCCTTCGGGCAGCCGGACGTCGAAGTCGTCGGCGACGTCGATCTCGCGGAGGCCTCGAACGCGGTCTCGGCGTTCAACCTGTATGTGCTCGAACGGCGGCCGCTGCTCGCCACGGGGCACTGGTTCTCGTGGCGCGACGAGGGACCGCGGTTCCGGCTGCGGCGTGCGCCATCGCAGCTGTTCGAACCGAGCGACTCACGCCACAACCCGCAGGGCGTCTGGCAGTTGCAGGCGCACTGAGCGCCGCGTCCGCGCCTCAGCCTGCGACTGCCGCGGCGATGCGCCGCTGCAGTTCGGGATCGGGCAACGCGCCGCGCCCCGCGGCCAGATTGTCGCGCAGGTTCGCGACCTTGCCGGTCGCCGGGATCACGCAGGTGACGGCCGGGTGCGCGACCGCGTACTTGAGCAGCAGCTGCGCCCAGCTCGTGCAGCCGATCTCCGCGGCGAAGCCCGGCAGCGGCCGCCCGCGCAGCGTCGCGAAGATCTTGCCGTCATCGAACGCGCGGTTGACGAGCACGCCGACGCCACGATCGGCGCACAGCGGCAGCAGCCGCTCGGCCGCCTGCGGCGTCGTCGCCGAGTAGTTGATCTGCACGAAGTCGAGTTTCTCGCGCGCGACAATCGCCGCGACCTCCGCCTGCGCCGCGACCGTGAAGTGCGTGATGCCGATGTAGCGGATCCGGCCTTCTTCCTTCCAGCGGCGCAGCGTGCGCAGGTGGGTGTCGAGATCGAGCAGGTTGTGCACCTGCATCAGCTCGACGCGCTCGCGCTTCATCAGCTGCATCGAGCGCGTCATCTGCGCGATGCCTTCCTGCTCGCCGCGGGTCCAGACCTTGGTCGCGATGAACGCACGCTGCTGCTGCGCCGGTGTCAGCAGGTCGCCGAGCACGGCCTCGGCCGTCGAGTACATCGGCGAGGTGTCGATCAGCGTCGCGCCACCATCGAAGAACGCGCCGAGCACGGCCGCGAGCGGCGCGCGCGCGTCGGCCTCGGCGCCGACTTCGAACGGCCCCGAGGTACCCAGGCCGATCACCGGCAGCTTCTCGCCCGTCGACGGAATCGCACGCAGGATCGGCGCCGCCGCAGCGGCGGACGCAGCAGCAACGGACGCCAGCGCGGCCGCACCGCCCAACGCCAGCGTCGCGCCCAGCGCCACGCCCTGACCCATCAGTTCACGTCTGTTCATGCGAGCCCCCTTGCCGGTGCCATGTCGCGGGGCGCGAACTCAGAGCAGCGCGGCATCCATCTCGAGCACGCTCGCCGCGCCCGTAGCGACGATGCGCGACAGCGCCAGAGCCTGCGGCAGGATGTGATCGCCGTAGAAGCGCGCCGTCGCGAGCTTGGTCGTCATGAAGTCGCGATCACTGCCGCCCGCCGCAAGATCCGCCGCGGCAATGCCCGCCGACTTCGCCAGCAGCCAACCGCCGAGCGTCAGGCCGCAGAGCTTGAGGTAAGGCACCGATACCGCGGCGCCGCGCGCCGGATCCGCGGCCATCGCCGCGAGCAGCGCCGTGCTCGCGCTGCGCAACGCCGCGGCAGCCTCGAGCGCCGCATCGCGCGCCGGCGTGCCCGCAGGCAGCGCGCGCAGTTGCGCATCGACTTCATCGAGCAGCGCGCCCAGCGTCACGCCGCGATCGCGCGCGACCTTGCGGCCGATCAGGTCGTTCGACTGGATTGCCGTCGTGCCTTCGTAGATCGTCGTGATGCGCACGTCGCGCAGCACCTGCGCCGCACCCGTCTCTTCGATGAAGCCCATGCCGCCGTGCACCTGGATGCCGAGCGACGCGAGCTCGACGCCGGTCTCCGTGCTCCAGCCCTTGACGATCGGGATCAGCAACTCGCCGCGCGCCTTGGCCGCAGCGCGCTGCGCGTCATCCGGATGCGCGACGCCGAGGTCGAGCTGCAGCGCCGCGTACATGCCCAGCGCGCGCATCGCCTCGACCTGCGAGCGCATCGTCAGCAGCATCCGCTTGACGTCCGGGTGATGCGCGATCGGCATCGGCTTGCCATCCGGCGAAGCCACGGGCGGCTTTCCCTGCACGCGCGAGCGACCCCACTCGGCCGACTGCTGGTACGCGCGCTCGGCGAGCGCATAGCCCTCGAGGCCGACCGACAGCCGCGCCGCGTTCATCATGATGAACATGTACTCGAGGCCGCGATTCGGCTCACCGATCAGGTAACCGACCGCACCTTCGCCCTGGCCATACGCGAGCACCGCGGTCGGGCTGCCATGGATGCCGAGCTTGTGCTCGATCGAGATGCAGTGCACGTCGTTGCGCGCGCCGAGCGAACCATCGGCATTGACGAGCACCTTGGGCACGATGAACAGCGAGATGCCCTTGACGCCCGGCGGCGCACCTTCGATCCGCGCCAGCACCATGTGGATGATGTTCGACGTGAAATCGTGCTCGCCGTAGGTGATGAAGATCTTCTGGCCGAACAGGCG
>CAZPJE010000302.1:0-10411 GCA_964586725.1 uncultured Steroidobacteraceae bacterium
CGACCGAGTGCAGCATCGCGAGCGCGGCGTTCATCGCATCGAAATGCGCGGCGCGCTGCTCGCGCGCGAGCTCCGGCAGCGCCGGATTCCAGAAGATGCAGCCGGCGACGAAATCCATGACGTAGAACGCGGTGCCGAGCACGCCAGTGTCTTCGCACAGCAGCAGCGGTCGGGCAACCGGCACGCTGGTCGCCGACGCCAGCGCCGCCATCACGCGATACTCACGCTCGATCGCGTGCGCGGACGGCAGCAGCGCGCCGGGCGGCTTGCGCCGCAGCACGTAGCTCGCCTGCGGCGTCGAGAGCTGGTACGTCGGGTTGGATTGTCCGCCCGGGAACTGCCGCACCGTGACCGGCCCGCGGAACTGCGGCAATGCAGCGGACAGATACGCTTCGAGTGCCGCGACGTCGAACTCGAGGCCGGGCCGGAACTCGTGCACGGCGCCGGTCACGACTTCGCGCCGCCACCGGCAGCGGCCGTCGCCTGCGCGTGGCGTCGCTGCAGCCGCCTGGCCAGTGACCACAGGTGCACCTCGGTCGGACCGTCGTAGATCCGGAACGCGCGGATCTCGGTGAAGATGCGCCCGACTGGCGTGTCGCCGGTGATCCCGAGGCCGCCCATGACCTGCACGCAACGATCGACGATCGTGAACAGCGTTTCGGCGCAACTGAGCTTCGCCATGCTCGATTCGGTGCTCGCCTTCGAGCCCTCGTCCAGGGTCCAGGCGACGTAGTCGATCATCAACTGCGTCTGACGCAGGTCGACCTCGTTCTGCGCCAGCTTGAAGCCGACGCCCTCGTGCTCGATCAGCGGCTTGCCGAAGGCGCGGCGGCGGCAGGCATAGTCGACCGCTACATCATGCGCCCGCTGCGCCGCGCCCCACCAGCGCTCGCAATGCGTCAGCCGCGCCGGCGCGAGCCGCACTTGCGCATACCGAAAGCCTTCGTTGACGGCGCCCAGCACCTGCGACTCGTGCACCCGCAGGCCGTCGAGCGCCATGACGGCATGACCGCCGGGAATGCCCGTGTCCATGGTGTCGAGCACGCGCTCGATGCGGATGCCCGGCGCGTCCAGCGGCGTCAGAAACATCGTCGCGTGCGCGCCAGTGCGCGCCATGACGATGCCGAACTCGGCACCGACGGCGCCCGTGATCAGCCACTTGCGGCCGTCGATGACCCAATGATCGCCGTCCGCGCGGGCCAACGTTGCCAGCATTTCCGGATCGGACCCGGCACCGCCATCCGGCTCCGTCATCAGGAATGCCGAACGCACTTCGCCCGCGACGAGCGGCGCGAGGTAGCGCTGCTTCTGCGCCTCGGTCGCGACGCGATCCAGCAGGTGCATGTTGCCCTCGTCGGGCGCCATGCAGTTCATCGCGATGGGACCCAGCAGCGAGTATCCCGACGCGCGCAGCACCGTGGCCGTTTCGCGATGCGTCAGGCCCTGCCCGCCCCACTCCGCCGACGCCTGCGGCGCAAGCAGCCCGGCTTGGCGCGCGCGCGCGCGCAGCTCGGCGACCAGCTCGGGTGCGGGCCCGTGCGGCGTCTGGCGGGGATCGCGTTCGTAGGGAATCACGACGTCGCGCACGAACTCGCGCGTGCGGGCTTCGAGGTCCAGCTCTCGGGGTGTGCGGGTGAAATCGGTCATCGGGAATCCGGCGGCAACGGGTGATGGCTCGCATCCTAGCCGCTGGCGCGGATGCCGGCATCCGTAGAGTGCCGCACTCGCTGCAGGCCGAGCTCCGTCGCGGTCAGCCCGGTTTGGCGGCCGCCTTCAGCGCCGCGTTGATTTCCTGGGGTGTCGGGTTGCGGCGCAGCGTCAGGCCGCCATTGACCTGCAACACCTGGCCCGTCACGAAACTTTCATCACTGGCGAGCCACAACGCGGCATTCGCGACATCTTCGCTGGTGCCGATCCTCCCCAGCGGGTACTCACGCTGGAAGGCCTCGCGTAGGCCCGGCAGATTCATCTCGGTTGCTGTCATCGGCGATTCGGTCAACCCGGGCGCGATGGCATTGACCTTGATCTGCCGCCGTCCGAACTCGTTCGCGAAGCACCTGACCAGCGCCTCGCTGGCCGCCTTGGTCGCGATGTACGCCGCATGATGCTGCAGCAGAGCATGCACCGAAGCGGACGACATCGTGATGATCGAACCGCCGGTCTTCTCCATCGCGGCGACGAAAGCCTGCAGGAAGAAGTACGGCCCCTTGAACTGGAGCGCCGCCAACTGATCGAGTTGCGCCTCGGTCGTCTCCAGCAGCTTGGCCAGCAAGCCCCAGCCCGTGCAGTTGACCGCGACGTCGACTCGCCCGTGGCGTTCGAGCGCCGCAGCCGCGAGCGCTTCGTTGTCGGCCTTGCGCGTGATATCGCACAGCGCGACGCTGCCGCCGATCTCGTCGGCCAGCGCGCGCAACGGCGCTTCGCGGCGCCCGGCGACGATGACTGCCGCCCCCTCTGCCGCGAACCGGCGCGCGATCGACTGCCCCATGTTGTCCTGACCGGCGGCGCCCAGCACCACCGCGACCTTGCCAGCGAGTCGTCCCATCCCGTTCTCCTGCGTGGCGCCCTGCATCAGGCGCGCGTGCGCCAGACCTCCTGCAACAGGGCCACAAGCCGCGCGGCTTCCGGTCCCAGCCACAGATCCCGATGCGCATCGTACAGCGCAGCGAGGTCCTCCTGCGCGACCCGGCGACGGCGCCGCGGCAGGCCGTCGGAGACGTCCTCGTACCACTGCAGATCGCGCAGGCGGAACCAGGTGGCGAGCAGCGATCCGCCGTCGGGGTCGCACGCGGGCGCGAGCAGCAACGGCGCACGCGGCGTCAGCGCCGGACGCGCATCCCAGTCGGGCGGCTGGTCGACTTCGACGGCGCCGGCACGGGCATCGTGCTCGGCAAGCGCGCGCGCCAGCACCGCGCCCCGTCCCAACCCGACGACATCGAACGCGTCGCAGCCCAGTTCCGTCAACGCCGCGCTGACAGGCTGCAGCCAGTCCGACAGCGTCGCGCTGCCGGCGTCGCGCGCGAGCGGATCCGACAGCGCACAGCCGGGCGGATCGATGGCAACCAGCGGCCGGCCATCGTCGCACCACGGCTCGAGCGACGTCGCGCGCACGCCTAGCGGCAGATTCGTGAACAGCACCCGCGTGCGGCCGGTGCCTGCGTGGTAACGCAGGTGCAGGGCGCCGGTGCCAATGTCGACCAGGCGGCGCTCGCCCGGCAGCGGCCAGCGCGGTGCAGACGCGGCATCCGCCGCGGCGAAGTGCTCGCGCAGAGCCTGCGCCCAGGCCGCTGCGCCCGGCGGCAACGCGCGGATCGTAACGCCGCTGGCCTGGGGCAGCCGGTCCAGATGCGAGGCAATCAGGTCATGCGGCTGGGCCGTCACGAGCGTCGGCACGGACAGCGCCATCACTGCGCCGGCCGCATCGAAGGTACCCGCACAGCGATAGCCGCGAACGTAGCCAGCGCCGGCAGCGAGGAAGCCGCGCACCGTGCCATACAGGGCCGCCACTGAGGGCAGCTCGGTCTGCAGCCGATGGTCAGCATCGTGGTGGTGCCAGGGAAACCACATGAACAGATCACGGACCCGCGACCACAGCGCCGCGAGATGCGTGCCATCGCGCGACGGTTCGAACGGCGCCAGATAGCGTTCGGTGAAATCGCGCTGTTCGGTCGGTGTGAACGCGGCGAACCCGTCCAGCACCAGCGTCGAGACTCGTTGCGGCACCGCCAGGGCCACTGACGCCGCGATCGCGGCGCCCGTGTGTGCGCCGTACAGCCCGACGCGACCCAGTCCGAGTGCATCGAGCACTTCGACCACCGCGCGCACGTAGTCCGGCATCGCCGGTTCGGCGAGTGGCAGCGGATCGGACTCGCCATACCCCGGCGTGTCGAGCGCAATGACGGTGTGATGCTCGGCCAGCGCATCGAGCACCGGCAGCAGCGAGAGCGACGAACGCGGCGACTCGTGCAGCGCCACCACGACAGGACCGCGGCCTGCGACGCGCGCATGCACGTGGCGGGAGCCACACGCGATCAGCACGCGCCGATAGCGCACTCCTGCGGGATAGCGGGCTGTCAGCATCGGCAGCAAGCCATCTGGAGACGCCCCTGATGGCGGCACAACTGCGCCGCCATCAGGGCGTGAAACATGCTCAGAGACGCACGCCGAAGTTCAGGCGGTACAGCCGCGGCGCACCCGGGTACACACCGGCGTAGGTGCCGATGAAGTTGCCAGCATCGTGATACTCCTCGCCGAAGCAGTTCGTGCAGGAGACCCCGAGCTCGTAGCGGTCCTCGCCCCAGCGGTAGCCCACCGAAGCGTTGACAAGCGCGAAGCCGCCGGTGCGGGCCACGCTCGGCGGCAGCGCGGGCGCCGTGAACGCGAGGTTCGCCGGCGTGACGAGATACTCATCGGTGTAGAAGACGTCGCCGTTGACGAGCAGCGTGCCGTTCTGCAGCGGGTACTGGATCGACGCGCCGGCCTTGCCCTGCAGCTTCGGTGCGCGCTGCAGCTCGGGCGCGAGGTTCTGCGGCCGGGTGCCCTGGTACTTGGTGTCGAGCACGCCGACGTTGGCAAACAGGTCCAGCCACGAGGTCGCGCGGAACGTGAGCTCGCTCTCGAGGCCCTGGATGTTGGCATCCGCGGTCTGGACCGTGAACACGCCGCCGACGACCAGGGTGTTGAAGAGGTCCGTGTACTCCATGCGGAACAACGCGTTGTTCCAGCGCAGGCGGCCGCCCGCCAGCGTCGCCTTGAGGCCGAGCTCCCAGCTCTCGACGTTCTCAGGATCGAAATTGATGTACTGGTCCGAGCGCAGCGCGCGACCCGTCCAGCCGCCCGAGCGGAAACCTTCGGTGTACGACAGGTAGCTGAACAGATCTTCGTTGATCTCCCAGTTCACGCCAAACTTCGGCGTGACGTCGTCGAAGCTGCGCGTCGGGTCGATGTTCTGCCCGGCCGCGCCGCGCGCGATCAGCGACGCGGTCGTGTAGTTGAACAGCGGACCCGGGATCGTGCTGGTCTGCACGATATCGAGGTCGCGTTGGTCCTCCGTGTACCGCAGGCCCGCGATGAAGGTCAGCGGCCCGCGCGAATACTCGAGCTGGCCAAAGGCCGCGAAGCTGTCGGAATCGACCGTGAAGTTCTTGTTGAAGCGATTCGGCGCGACGATGTCGGAGATCGCCACCTCCGTCGACTCGGTGAAGTAGTACAGGCCGCTGACGAAGCGCAGCGAACTGGACAGCTCGCCCTCCAGCTGCAGCTCCTGCGTGAATTGCTCGTTGTCCTGGAATTGCAGAAGGGTGTAGCGGTTCGGGTTCTGGTCCGACAGGTCGAGCGCGAGCTGCTGCAGCGTGTCGCGGTAGCCGCTGATCGAAGTCACGCTGAACTTCTCGCCGAGCTGCCAGTTCAAGGTCAGGTGCGCGCCCTGCGTGCGCCCGAGGCCGCGCGCATCGAGGTTCGACACGACCCTGAACAGGTCCCCCGTCGTCGGCCGGATCACGCCGGCGATATCGGACGCATAGCCGCCGTTGGTCTCGTCGCGGCTGTAGTCGTACGCGAAGTTCGCCTCGAAGTTGCTGCCCGGCAGGTAGCGCAGCGCGATGCGCGCGCCCTTGTAGTCGAGGTCGTTGACGTCGCGGTTCAGCGTCGTGTTGCGGATGATGCCGTCGCCCTGCTGCGTCAGCGCATTGACGCGCATGAACAGCGTGTCGGAGATCGCCAGGTTGCCCGACAGCTTGAGCTCGTAGCGCTCGTAGTTGCCGATCGAACCGCGTGCCGCAAGCTCGTTCTCCGGACCCGGCTTCTTGGTGACGATCTTGATTGCGCCGCCATTGGTGTTGCGGCCATAGAGCGTGCCCTGCGGGCCGCGCAGCACTTCGATGCGTTCGATGTCGGCAAGATTGAAGTTGTTGACGGCCTGCCGCGCGATGTAGACATCGTCGACATACAGGCCCACGGAGGTGTCCGCGGTCGCGAGGTTCTCGGTCGTGCCGACCGCGCGCATGAAGAAGGTCGTCGCAGTGCTCTGGCCGACGTTGCTGTTGCCGGTCAGGTTCGGCACGTTGAAGATGATCTGCTTCGTGTCGGCGATCTGGCGCCGCTCGAGGATCGTCGGGTCGATCGCGGTGATCGCAACGGGCGCGGTCTGCAGGCTCTCTTCGCGGCGCTGCGCCGTCACGGTGATCTCCTCGAGCACCGCGCCGTCGTCGGCGGGTTGCTGGGCAAGCGCGGGCAGCGCTGCGGCCGAGGTGGCGATCAACAGGGCCCGACGAACAGCCCGGGCGACAGAATGAACTCGCATCGAAAACCCCCGCGTCATGAGATAAACAGCGTTGACAGCGTCTTTCCGAGCACGTCCAATGTCAAGAAAACCCGTGAACAACGCTTCAAGAAACGCATATTCGGATTCCGCGCGAACCAGCAGCGCGACGAGCACGTTGCGGCGCCTGACGGAGCTGTTCGACCTGTTCGAGCGCGAGCGCGTGCCGCTGTCGAGCCAGCAGATCGCGACCGCGCTCGCATCGGCGCGCTCGACGGTCGGCACGCTGTTGAAGTCGCTGACTGATCTCGGCTGGCTGTCGCTGGATCGGCGCGCGGCCACCTACTTCCCGACAGCCCGCGTCGCGCACTGGGCGAGCTGGCTGCTCGATGGCCGCTGGCTCGATCCGCGCCTGATCGAAGCGGCGCGGACGCTGCAGCGACGTACTGGCGAGACCGTGTCGATTTCCGCGCCCACCGACCTGACGGCGGAAGTCGTGTTCGTCGCGGCGCAGACGGGCGGCATTCGCCTGGTCATCGAGGTCGGCCAGCGGCTGTCGGTCGTCAACTCGGCGATCGGCTGGGCGCACTGCTCGACGCTGCCTGAGGCCACGATCCGTTCACTGGCGCATCGCGCGCTCAAGCAGGGCACGCAGGCCGACGCAGCGCGTGGTCGCCAGAAGCGCGCAGGACGCGCGGCTCGCGCGGCGACCGGTGGCCTCGCTCCGAATGCGGTGCGCAGCGATGCCGCCGCAGCACGCGAGTTGCTGCAGCGGGCCCGCGCGGCGCGGCGCGCGGGCTATGCGCATGCGGATGGCGCCGTGATCCCGGACGTCGCGGCCTGGGCTGCGCCGCTGCCGCGCGTCATTTCGCTGCGGCCGCTCGTGCGGTCGGTCGGCGGCCCGAGCGAACGCATCACGAAGCAGGGCCCCGCCGTGGCGCGGGCGCTGCTCGACACCATCGATTCACTTGCACGCGCCTGAGCACCCCGCGGAGACACGATGCCTGACATCGCCCTGACAGTCCCTGTCACGTATCAACCGCTGACGATCCCGCTCGGGGTCCGCTGCGCGCAGCGGCGCACGCCGCACAAGCTGGCGCTGATCGAAGGATCACGGACGCGCAGCTATTCTGAGCTGTGCGACCGCATGACCCGGCTGCACTGGCTCGGACTCGGCGCCCTCGGGCTGAAGTTCGGCGACCACGTGGCTGTCGTCGGGCCGAACTGCATCGAGTATCTGGAAGTCGTGCTCGGCCTGTCGGAAGTCGGCATCGCCAGCGCCACGCTGAGCCATCGCCTGAATTCCACCGAGCTCGCCGAGATCTGCGACGACGCGCGCGCACGCGTGCTGTTCGCGCACGAAAGCTGTCGCGCGACGATCGAGGCGGCGCGCTTCGCGACCGTCGGCGAAGTCATCTGGTTCGGCGCGGACTTCGATGCCCGGCTCGCGGCGGCGCAGCCGCTGACGCCGGAGCGCTACGCCGGCGAATGGGACACCTTCTGCATCCCATACACGTCAGGCACGACCGGTCGCCCGAAGGGCGTGCTGCTGCCGCATCGGGCGCGCGCGCTCGCCTTCAACCTGTTCGGCATCGAGTACGGCTGCTTCGGTCCCGACGACCGCTTCCTCGCGATCGCGCCGCTCGCGCACGGCGCGGGCATGGCCTTCGGCCTCGGACCGATCTTCACCGGCGGCACCTGCGAGCTGCTGCCGAAGTTCGACCCCGAAGTCGTCGTCACCAAGCTCGGCAGCGGCACCTTCACCGGCGTGTTCCTCGTGCCGACGCAGTTCCACGCGATATTCTCGCTGCCGCGCGAACTGCTCGAAGCCAACCGCCACACCAACCTCAAGTCGATGATCTCGAACGCCGCGGCACTGCCGCAGGCGATGAAGGAGAAGATCATCGCCCTGTGGGGCGAGGGGATCCTGCACGAAACCTACGGCTCGACCGAGATCGGCCTCGCGACCAACCTGCGACCCCAGGACCAGCTGCGCAAGCAGCAGTGCGTCGGCCTGCCCTTCCCGTGCACGCAGATTCGGCTGCTGGACGACGATGGCAAGGAAGTCGCCCCGGGCGAGATCGGCGAACTGTTCACGCTCTGTCCGCTGATGTTCAACGGTTACTGGCAGGAAGGTCGGCGGGTCGTGCCCGAGCTTCGCGATGGCTGGTTCAGCGCCGGTGACCTCGCGCGCTGCGATGACGAAGGCTACGTCTACATCGTCGACCGCAAGAAGGACATGGTTGTCACGGGAGGCATCAACGTCTACCCGCGGCAGATCGAAGAGCTGCTGTACCGGCATCCGGCCGTGCTCGAGTGCGCGGTCATTGGCGTGCCCGATGCGCATTGGGGCGAGCGCCTGAAGGGCTACGTCGTGCGCCGGCCACAGCACGACGTGACGAGCGAGCAGCTCATCGAGTTCCTGATGCCGCAGCTGTCGTCCTACAAGGTGCCGCGCGAATTCGAGTTCATCGGCGAACTGCCGCGCAACCCGAACGGCAAGATACTCAAGCGCGCGCTGCGCGCCTGACGCCGCGCGGGCGCGGCAGCTTCGTGAAGACCGCCAGCGCGTTATCGCGCATCATCATCCGATGCGATTCGGGCCGCATGCCGAGCGCCGCGACTTCCTGCACGGCCCGCTCCGGGTCGATGACCGGCCAGTCGGTGCCGAACAGCACTTTGTGGCTGCCGTATGTGTTGGCGTAATGGACGAACTGCTTCGGCCAGTGCTTGGGCGCGTAGGCATCGCCGGCGAGATAGATGTTCGAGTGCTTCCACGCCATCGAGATCGCTTCGTCGGTCCACGGCACGCCGATATGAATGCCGAGCAGCTTGAGCTCGGGGAAGTCGATCGCGACCTGGTCGAGCGTGATGGGTCGCCCCACCGACGGCAGCCGGCGCTTCTGCGAGTACACGAGGTTGTGCCCGATCTGCATCATGATCGGCACATCGAGCTCTGCGCACTTGGCGTAGTACGGATAGTACTTGGCGTGATCGGGCGCGAGACTGAACCAGTGCGGGTACAGGTGCGCGCCGACGAAGCCCAGTTCGTTGACGGCGTGCTGCAGTTCGCGCAGCCCGGCGATGCCGCGGAACGGATCGACGCCCGCGAGGCCGGAGAACCGATCGGGGTACTTGTTGCAGACCTTGTAGACGCGCTCGTAGGGCAGTTCGAAGGACCCGGCGACGTTCAGGTCGCCGGCGCGCACCGCAATCAACAGCGAGCGCTCGATGCCGGCGCGGTCCATCTTGCGCAGGTACTCGCTCACGGGCACGCCGCCCCAGAGCCTGCGGTCCATCCGGACCTGCTTCTTGAAGTGGTTGTCGATGCCCGTCTGGCCTTTGCGGACAGCCTCGGGGTCGTACAGGTTGCAGACGATATCGATGTAACCGCTCATGCCCGCCTCGATCTGGATGCCTTAACGCGACGGTCGCATTGGCATAGACTCGATGTCAATAAATCCGGCCCATCTCCCTGTCCCAGTCGCATATTCGGATTTCATACACCATGACCGATCACGCGCGCTCCGTCGTGCGCACCTTCCAGGTTTTCGACGCCATCGCCCGGGAGCAGCGTCCGTTGTCGAGCGCCGCGCTCGCCGCCAGCATCGGTGCGCCGCGCTCGAGCATGGCGGACCTGCTGCGCACGCTCGTCGACCTGAACCTGCTGGCCGTCGACCGCCGCTCCGCCACCTACTTTCCGACCGCGCGCTTTGCCTCGCTGGGCACCTGGCTCGTGCAGAGCTGGCTCGGCGGCGAAGGGCTGCGCGAGGCGCTGGTCGAGCTCGCGGGCCAGAGCGGCGAAACCGTCACGCTGACCGTGCCCGCGGACCTCGAGATCGAGATCGTGTTCGTGCTCGGCGCCCCCAGCGGCATCGCCTGGTGCCCGGAAGTGGGCCAGCGCTATTCCGTGTTCGGCACCGCCATCGGCACCACGTACCTCGGCACGCTGCCGGCCTCGACGCTGCGGGCGATGCATCGCCGCGCCACGGTGCGTCAGACGCCGCGTCTGCCGCCGCTCGCCAAATGCCTGGCAGCGGCACGTGAAGCGCAGCGGCGCGGCTTCAGCTGGGCGATCGGCACCTACCACCCGGAAGTCGCGGCGCTGGCCGCACACCTGCCTGACGATTCACTGGAGCGGCCCCTGATCGT
>CAZPJE010000303.1:0-6715 GCA_964586725.1 uncultured Steroidobacteraceae bacterium
GATCCAGGCCGGCGCGCTCGAGGCATCGAACGTCGACATCACCGAACAGCTCGTCAACATGATCACGTCGCAGCGCAACTTCCAGGCCAACGCCCAGATGATCTCGACCTCGGATCAGATCACGCAGGCCATCATCAACATCCGCTGAGGACGCTAAGTGGACAAGTTCCTGTACGTGGCGATGTCGGGCGCGAAGGAAACCCTGCGTGCCCAGGGCGCCAACAGCCACAACCTCGCGAACGCGGCAACCACCGGGTTCCGTGCCGACCTCGCGGCGTTCATGACGCGCGCGATCGACGGCCCGGGCTTCGACGTACGTGCCTACGCGACGACATCGACGCTCGGCTGGAACCAGCAGTCCGGCGCGCTGATGACGACCGGCCGCGATCTCGACATCGCGGTGAATGGCGACGGCTGGATCGCGGTGCAGGATGTCAATGGCCTCGAGGCCTATACGCGGGCCGGGGATCTGCGCGTCGACGCGGCCGGCCAGCTGCGCAATGGTGCCGGCCACGCCGTGCTCGGCGACGACGGTCCGATCGCAGTACCGCCCAGCACTTCCGTGCTGGTCGGCTCGGATGGCTCGATCTCGATCGTGCCGCAGGGGCAGGGCCCGGAAACGCTCGCGACGGTCGGTCGCGTCAAGCTGGTCAAGCCTGAGGCGGGCGACCTCGAACGCGGCACGGATGGGCTGTTCCGCCTGCGCGACGGCGGCATCGCGCCCGCGGACCCGACCGTGCAGGTCGCCGCCGGCTCGCTCGAAGGCAGCAACGTCAATACCGCAGAGGCGATGGTCAACATGATCGAACTGTCGCGACGCTTCGAGCTGCAGGTGCGCGCGATGCGCACTGCGGAAGAGAACGCCCGCAGTTCGGCGTCGCTGCTGCGGCTCGGCTGATATTCGTAAAGGAGAAGGACCATGGAACCGGCACTTTGGGCTGCAAAGACAGGCCTCGACGCGCAACAGACGCGGATGGCTGTCACCGCCAACAACCTGGCGAACGTCAGCACGACGGGCTTCAAGAAGGGACGCGCAGCGTTCGAGGATCTGCTGTACCAGAACCTGCGGCAGGTCGGTGCGGCGGCGTCGCAGGACACGCAGCTGCCTTCCGGGTTGTCGCTGGGCACTGGTGCGCGCGTCGTGGCGACCGAGAAGACGTTCACTCAGGGCAGTCTCAACGTCACTGACAATGCCTTCGACGTCGCGATCAATGGCCGCGGGTTCTTCCAGGTGACCTTGCCGGATGGCACCGCCGCGTACACGCGCGACGGCAGCTTCCAGGTCAGCGCCCAGGGCCAGCTCGTCACGTCCACCGGTTACATCGTGCAGCCGGCCATCACGATCCCCGATGGCGCGCAGTCGGTCGCGATCGGCACCGATGGCGTCGTCAGCGTGCAGGTGGCCGGACAGGCAGCCCCGACCCAGGTCGGCACGTTGCAGCTCGTCGATTTCATCAATCCGGCGGGCTTGCAGGCGCGCGGCGAGAACCTGCTGCTGGAAAGCGCGGCGAGCGGCGCGCCGCAGACGGGCACGCCCGGCCTCAACGGCCTGGGCACCGTCGTGCAGGGCGCGCTTGAGTCGTCGAACGTCAACGTCGTCGAAGAGCTGATCGGCATGATCGAGACGCAACGCGCCTACGAGATGAACTCGAAGGCGATCTCGACGACCGACCAGATGCTCGAATACATCACCAACCGGCTGTAATCGTCATGCAAGTCTCACTGACCACTAGCCGTGCGCGCTCGTTGGCTGCGCTGCTGCTCACGCTACCGCTGGCCGCGTGCAGCCTCAGTGGCCGCATGACAGACGAGTACAGCGCGCTGCTGCCCGAGGATCCCGGTCCGCCGCCGCAGGCCAACGGCGCGATCTACCAGGCCGGTTACGACATCCAGCTGTTCGAGAACGCCGTCGCGCGCCGCGTCGGCGACATCGTGACGATCCGGTTGGTCGAGAACACCAACGCCTCGAAGAGTTCCAGCACGTCCACCGCGAAGACGACGGAAGCGACCCTGGCGGGTCCGACGATCGGCGGTCGTCCCGTGACCATCAATGGCACCGAAGTGCTTTCCGGCGGCATCGCCAACGAGAACACCTTCGATGGCAGCGGCTCGAGCCAGCAGAGCAATCGCCTGACTGGCGATATCACGGTGACGGTGGTGCGCCGCTTCCCGAACGGCAACCTGCTGGTCCGTGGCGAGAAATGGATCGGCATCAACCAGGGACGCGAGTTCGTGCGCTTGACGGGCATCATCCGCCCGGTCGACATCGAGCCGACGAACTCGGTGCCCTCCACCAAGGTCGCCAGTGCGCTGATCGAGTATGGCGGGCGTGGGTCGATCGCCGACGCGAACGCGCCGGGCTGGCTGGCGCGCTTTTTCAACTCGCCCCGGCTGCCGTTCTAGGGGCGATGCATGAAACCGATACTTCGCAGGCTGTTCCTTTTCGCGACCATCGCTGCGGTCGCGCTGTCTGCCGCGCCGCAGGCGCGTGCCGAGCGCGTCAAGGATCTCGCGAGCGTCGCGGGAGTTCGCAACAACCAGCTGGTGGGCTATGGCCTGGTCGTCGGTCTCGATGGCACGGGTGACCAGACGAGCCAGGCACCGTTCACGGTGCAGAGCATCAAGAACATGCTTGCGCGTTTCGGCGTAACGATACCGCCCAACGTCAACCCGCAGCTGAAGAACGTCGCTGCCGTCACGATCACGGCGGAGCTGCCGCCGTTCGCGAAGCCGGGCCAGGCGATCGACGTCACCGTGGCGTCGATCGGCAATGCCGGCAGCCTGCGCGGCGGCAATCTGCTGATGGCGCCGTTGCGCGGCATCGATGGCGAGGTCTACGCGATCGCGCAGGGAAACCTCGTCGTCAGCGGCTTTGGCGTATCGGGCAAGGACGGCTCGCGGATCGCGCTCAACGTCCCGAGCGGCGGGCGCATCCCCAACGGTGCGACGGTCGAGCGCAGCGTGCCCAGCAATTTCGCGACGGCGCCCCACGTCACTCTCAACCTGAACACGCCGGATTTCACGACGGCGCACCGGCTTGCCGACGGCATCAACCAGCTGTTGGGTCCGGGGACTGCCGTGCCGGAGGATGCCGTGTCAGTGCGTGTGCAGGCGCCGGTCGATGCCGGGCAGCGCATCGCCTTCGTCGCGACGCTCGAGGACATCGATATCGAGCCCGGCCAGGCACCCGCGCGAGTCATCGTCAATTCGCGCACCGGCACGGTCGTGATCGGCGCCAATGTGCGCGTCATGCCGGCGGCCGTGTCGCATGGCTCGTTGTCGGTGACGATCACCGAGCGCACCGACGTCAGCCAGCCGAACGCGCTGGCTGGTGGCGAGACGGTCGCGGTCGGACGTTCCGACGTGGCGGTGGAGCAGGCGCCGGCACGGATGTTCAAGTTCGACCCCGGCGTGAGCCTCGATGAGATCGTGCAGTCGGTCAACAAGGTCGGCGCCGCCCCGGGCGACCTCGTGGCGATCCTCGAAGCCTTGAAGCAGGCCGGCGCGTTGCGCGCCGAGTTGATCGTGATCTGAGGTTGCCATGAGCGTGCGCGAAACCGGACCCGTTGCCTATACCGATCTTGGTGGCCTGTCCGCGCTCAAGCGCGACGGAAGTACGCAGGACGCAGCGGCCGTGCGCGAGGCTGCACGCCAGTTCGAGAGCGTTTTCACGCGGATGCTGTTGTCGAGCATGCGGTCGGCGAGTCCCGGCGATCCGCTGTTCGATTCGCACGAGAGTGGCTTCTATCGCGACATGTTCGATGACCAGATTGCCGTCGAGATGTCGCGCGGCAAGGGCTTGGGCCTCGCCGAGATGCTCGTCGAACAGCTGATTCGCGCCGGCGCGGTCGGCAACGATGCCGCGGCGAAAGGTACAGCGACGCCTGCGGCGCTGGGTGCGGCGACGCCGCTCGCACGGCCCGAGGCCGCTACGCCCAACGCGCGGCCCGAGGCCGCGACAGAGGGGTCGGATAGCACGCGCGACCGGCGACTCGAGTTCATCGAGAAGTTTCGGCCGCTCGCGGAGCAGGCGGCGCACAAGCTTGGCGTCGCGCCCGAAGCACTCATCGGCCAGGCCGCGCTCGAAACCGGCTGGGGCCGGCACTCGCCAGTCTTCGGTAGCGGCGCGGAGAGCCACAATTTCTTCGGCATCAAGGCGACGGGCGGGTGGCGCGGCGGTGCTGTCACGGCGCAGACGCTCGAGTATGAAGCGGGCGTGGCGCAGACGCGGGCCGAACCGTTTCGTGCCTACGCGTCGCCTGAGGCCGGCGTCGCGGATTATGTGCGCCTGATCGCGGGCAATCCGCGCTACGAGGCGGCCCGTGGTGCCGGTGATGACATCGGGCGGTTCGCTACCGCCTTGCAGCGCGGTGGCTATGCCACGGATCCGCAGTACGCCGAGAAACTGCAGCGCGTCGTCGAGACGGTGCGGGCACTTTCTGAGCCCGGTCTCAAGGGCGGCAGTGATTTGCCGAAAAAGATGCCACGGAGCGAGGCATGAGCCGCCGCTTCGGGTTTGAGCCGTGGATGATCGCGCGGCGACAGGAGCTGATGCACCATGCCTGACGTTATGTCCAGCGGCTTGTCCGCGCTGCTCGCGTTCCAGCGCGCGCTCGAGACGACCAGCCACAACATCGCGAACGCGAACACGCCTGGCTTCGTGCGCCAGCGGGCCGAGTTCGTCACGCGGCAGCCGCAGATAAACGGCAGCGGCTGGGTCGGCAATGGCGTGGACGTGGCGACGGTCACGCGCCAGTACGACCAGTTCCTGGTGTCGCAGACCCGCACTGCCAGCAGTGCTGCCAGCGGCTTCGACGCGTATGCGTCGCTGGCGGCGCGGGTCAACAACCTGTTCAGCGACAGCGGCACCGGAATCGGTGCGAGTCTGCAGAAGCTCAATGCTGCCCTGCAGGGCGTGGCGACCGAGCCGACCTCCATCGCGGCGCGGCAGGTGCTGCTGGGCGAGGCACGCAGCACCGTCGATCGCCTGCAGTTCTTCGACGACCAGCTGCGCGTACTGGAAGCGGAAACCAATGACCGTGTCGGCATCGAGATCCGGGAAGTCAATTCCCTGGCCGCGAGTATTGCGCGCCTGAACGGCGAGATTGCCTCCGGCTATGCGAAGACCGGCCAGCCGCCGAACGACCTGCTCGACGAGCGTGATCGGTTGATCGATCGGCTCTCCGAGCGACTCAATGTCAGCGTGGTGGCGCAGGGCGAGGGCAGCGTCAACGTCTTCGTGGGCAGCGGTCAGGCGCTGGTCCTGAATACCGCCGCGGCGCGCCTCGAGACAACGCCAGACAACTTCGACCCGACGCGCTCCCGCGTCACGCTGCGTGGTTTCCAGGGCAGCACCGACATCACGTCGGCGCTGTCGGGCGGAACGCTCGGCGGGCTCTTGGATTCGCGCACCGAAGTGCTCGATCCAGCGCGCAACGCCCTCGGCCGCATCGCGGTCGGGCTGACCGAGCAGCTCAATGGCCAGCACCGCGCGGGCCAGGACCTCACCGGTGCGCTCGGCGTCGACCTGTTTTCGGTCGGCGCGCCGACCGTGAATGCCTCGGCGGCCAACGCCGGCACTGCGAGCGTGACCGCCGGTCGGGACGGCGCTGCGGGATTGACCGGGGCGGACTACGAGTTGGCCTTCAACGGCGCGGCGTGGTCGCTGCGTCGGCTCGACACCAATGCCACGGTGCCGATGACTGGCACAGGCACGCTCGCGGATCCGTTCCGCGCGGATGGCGTGACGCTGACGGTGGGTGGCACGCCGGCCAATAGCGATCGCTTTCTCGTGCGGCCGAGCCGCGAAGCGGTCCAGGGTCTGGACCTGCGCATCACCGATCCGTCGCGGATCGCCGCTGCCACGCCGATTCGCACCGTGACTGCTGCCGCCAACACGGGCGGGGCGATGATCACGTCCGGCGAGGTAATCGACCCTGCCAACACCCAGCTGCGCAGCGCCGTGACCATACGTTTCACGTCGCCGACGACCTATTCGGTCAACGGTGCCGGCAGCTTTGCCTACACGAGCGGCGCGCCCATCGATCTGAACGGCTGGCGGGTCGAGATCAGCGGCGCGCCGGCGATTGGCGACGAGTTCCAGGTGCTCGACAACGCCAGCGGCCGCGGCGACAACCGCAATGCGCTCGCACTCGCTGCCCGCCTGCGTGAGCCGATGTTCGATGGCGGCGCCACGTCGGTGTCCGACGCAGCGACCACGATGACGAGCGATATCGGCACCCTAACCCAGCAGGCGCAGATCAACCGCGACGCCCAGTCGGTCATCCTGCAGGAATCCGTGCAGCAGCGCTCGAACGCCAACGGCGTCAACCTCGACGAAGAGGCTGCCAACCTGCTGCGTTTCCAGCAGGCCTACCAGGCGGCCGCGCAGTTGGTGCGGATCGCCGGTGAAATGTTCGATGCGTTGCTGGCCGCGTCGCGTTGAGATCGCAGGAGCACTGGCATGAGAATTGCGACCATTACGATTCAGCAGGGCGCGCTCGATGCGATGCTGCGCCAGCAGGCGCAACTCGCGCGGACCCAGAACGAAGTAGCGACCGGTCGGCGCATCCAGACGCCCGCCGATGACCCACCTGCGGCGGCGCGTCTGGCCGTGCTCGAGCGTGGCTTGTCGGAGAACACGCGCTTTGGCGCCAACGCGGACGTGGCCACCAACCGCCTGCAGTACGAGGAGCAGGCCATCGCCGACGCCATC
>CAZPJE010000304.1:0-2362 GCA_964586725.1 uncultured Steroidobacteraceae bacterium
AAGGGATCCCGACCGAACCCGTGACCCATCCTGGGCACGACGACCATGTCGAAGTCCTTGCCTGCGTCGATCAGCGCCTGGGCCACTCCGAACGAGTTTGCCATCGGTACGTTGGCGTCCATGCCGCCGACGATCAACAGCAGGTTGCCACGCAGGGTGGCCACATGCTCCTGATTCGCGGCGAACTTCAGCGCCGACTCAAAGTCAGCGTCCGGACTTTTCTGAATCCAGTTTTCTCCGCCGTGTGGCAAGTACTTGCGCAGATCGTGGCTACCGTTGGCGACGACTCCAACCTTGAAGAAATCCGGATAAGCGAGCATCGCCCGCATCGCAGCGTAGCCACCATTTGAATTTCCGACGACAGCGACGCGCCCCAGGTCAAGGTACGGCCGACTCGCCGCAAGCATGCGAATGGCGTGAACGTGGTCGCCAATGGACTCGACCTGATCGCGCGAACGTGCAGCAAAGTCGAGGAACGCGCTCGTTCGAAGGGGAGTACCACGCGCGTCGAGCTGAACGACGATGAATCCCAGCTCGGCTAGCGCCTGTGCACTGGCATTGTTCACCAAGGCACCAGAGAAGGTCCTTGGGTGGATCGCGACCTGCTGGCCGTTGTAGATCGCGTCGACGACGGGGTACTTTCGCGCCGGATCGAAGTCCGCTGGAAAGTACATCACCCCATGAAGACCCTCGCTGCCCTCCGGTGCGGAGACCACGAAACTCTCTGGATCGCGACGGAATGTGGCGATCGCGGGGGACACGGCAGCCCTCGCGAGCTCCGCGATCACACGCCCATCAGCCCGTCGCAGCACGGTGACCTCGGGTCGTACGGGCGTCGAGTGCGTTGACACGAAGTGGCGACCGCCGGGGGCGAATCCGAGGCGCCACTGAGGCGTAGGAGCCTGGAAACCGATCATTTCCGATTCGACGGTGTGATCCGCGGACTCTTGCGTCAACCGACGAGCAGCCGCCGCCCCCGCCAAACGGACCGAATAGACGGCCGCGCGATAAGCATCCGGGCTTTGCGTCGGACCACCAGCCGAGTAGTAGACAACTCGCCTGGGCTCATCGACGTACAACAGCCGATGCACGGCGGTCGAATCCGGGGTCAGGCGTCGCTTTGGCAATCCGCTCGAGCCATCGATCAGGTACAGGCTCCCGATTCCGTCTCGCTCGCTGAACCAGATCAGATCACCATCCGGCAGCAGGTGCACGGCGGGAGCCGGACCCAACTCCGACGCGATCCGCACGCGATACGGCGACTCCTCGCGCAGCAATCGTCGCGCGATCCCGGAGCGCGGATCGACCTTGTAGACATCAGCGAATTGCTCCGACGGGGCCAGCACGCCCAGAGCGAACTCCGCACCATCCGATCGCCACCAGATGCGACGCAGGAGGACGGACGTGTCGGAGATCAGCGATTCCGGCGGCAGCGCCACCGGCCTGACAGCCGTGTCATCAATATCGACGATCAGCAGTTCCTGCATCACCCGCTGTGGCTGGGTCAGGAAGTTGTACTTGAACGTGTGCGCCCGAGGCAGCAGCGAATCGCGTGGCACGTGCTCCACGAGCGTGTAGTCCTGAACGCGAGTCTGATCGATTCGCACACTCACGAGTCGCGTCGAGTCCGGCGACCAGACCACCGCAGCTGGCAACACCGACGGCGAAGGCACACCCAGCATCACCGCCTGCATTTGCTCGGACGGCGTGGCGTAGGGGCGCAAGCGCGATCCGTCTCGGGTCACCCGCGTTTCACGCCCCGTTGAAAGGTCGCGCAACCACAGGTCGTGCTCGCGCACGAACGCTGCGCGTCGCCCGTCGGGGGAGACCACATCTCCCGGCCTGGCTGCGACGCGCCTCTCGCGTGGCAGGCACCGCCCCCCCGTCAGGGGACAACGGTAACGCGAACCCGCATGAGACAACTCGAGCTCACCGGACGGTGACAGCAGTACGGCATCGCCATTGTCCAGCGCCTCTGGCAGTACGGAATGCCCCGTAATCAAGGCCCATCCGGCCAAGGCGCCGGTCACGGCAGCGCGATGCCGGATCCGACCCGTTTCCGACTCGCGAACCACGATGTCATGACCGCCCTCGCGCGCCAGAAGATGCCAAAGCAGCCGGCCATCGGCAGACCACTGGACGCGCAGGTCCGCGTTTCGAATGGCGGCTTTGGCGTTCCAGGGTGTCAGCAAGCGTGCACGCTCATAGCGCTGCTCCATTGCCGCCTCACGCGCGGCCACGACTTGCGTCATCACCGTTCCAAGCAGCAAGACGCAAGTCACTGCCGAAAGCAGTCTCGCCACGCGTGATTGCTCGGTGCCATTTTTCATGGGATGGGCTCCAGGGACTTTCGGGAGAGAAC
>CAZPJE010000305.1:0-8550 GCA_964586725.1 uncultured Steroidobacteraceae bacterium
CTGCTGCCGGCGGCGACGCCGCCTGCAGCGCCATTGGCGGCTGCCTCGCGCCGCAGCTCCGCGAGCCGCGCGCCGCTCAGCACCTGGCCCGTCGCATCGCGGACTTCACCCCGCAGGCGCTGCGCGAGCAGCCCGGCGACCGTGTAGAGGCGCTCGAACGTCTCGAGCGGCGGACGTGGGCCGGGCAGCACGGCGAACAGGTTCAGGCCAAGCAGGCTCTCGGTATCCATCTTCTGCAACCGGAAGCTGCCGGGCTTGGTCAGGTTCGCGGCACTGAGTTCGACGCGACCGTCTTCGATGGCGAGGTGAAAGATGTCGAACTCCCCGAACTCGAAGCCCTCGCCCTGCAGTGCCTGGCGCACCGCACCGCCGGTGAATCGCTCGCCCGTGCGGGCCACGACCCGCAGCGCGAGGATGCGCCGCTGACTGTCATCAGGCCATTCGAGGCGCAACTTGCGGGTCGGCGCCGGCGCCTCGCCCTGGATCGCCGGCTGGGTCTCGGCCAGCCATTGCGCGGCACGCTCGACGGCAGCGGCGCCCAGTTCGGGGCCGCCTGTCGCGGAAACGACGGGCAGGCTGACGACGTCCGGACCGTCCGGCAGCCCCTCGACCGAGGGATCGACGATCTCGATGAGCGGGGGTTCGCGGAGCGGCTGGCGCCCGCCGGGGCTCGCGGCCGCTGACCGAGCCGCAGCAGCTGCGGGAGGCGCGGCCGGCGGATCAACGTCCGCGTCTTCGACATCGAGATCTACGCCAGCATCATCGGCGCTGTCCAGCGGGCCGGGCGCCGCAGCACCGTCGCCGCGTTTACCGCGCCGATGACGTTCCCACAGCAGCAGACCGACGACGAACAGCGCCCCCAGGGCGAGCAGCGACCAGCGCAGCTCAGGCATCGATTCAGCTCGCGGCGAGGCGCAGGGCCTCGTCGACGTCGACCGCGACCAGACGCGACACGCCTGGCTCGTTCATCGTCACGCCCAGCAGCTGTGACGCGAGCTCCATCGTCGCCTTGTTGTGGGTGATGAAGATGAACTGCACTCGCTGCGCCATCTCGCGGACGATCTCGCAGAAGCGGCCGACGTTGTTTTCGTCGAGCGGCGCATCGACCTCATCGAGCAGGCAGAACGGCGCGGGATTCAGGTCGAAGATCGAGAACACCAGCGCGACCGCCGTGAGCGCCTTCTCGCCGCCCGACAGCTGCGCGATCGTGACGTTGCGCTTGCCCGGCGGACGGGCCATCACCGCCACGCCAGCCTCGAGGGCATCCTCGCCGACCAGCTCCAGATAGGCATGACCACCGCCGAACAGCCGCGGGAATTTCTCCTGCAGGCCGGCGTTGATCTTGTTGAACGTCTCTTCGAAGCGCGAGCGGGTCTCTTTCTCGATCTTGCGCATCGCCTGCTCGAGCGTGTCCAGGGCCGAAGTCAGGTCGTTGTACTGCCGATCGAGATATTCCTTGCGCTCGGTGTTCTCCTTGAGCTCATCGATCGCCGCGAGATTGACCTGCCCCAGGCGTTCGATGTCGGCACGGGCGCGCGACAGCTGGTCTTCCCACTCCGGCACCGCCGCTTCCGCCGTCAGGGCGCCCAGCACTTCGGCGAGCACGAACTCGGTCGCCGCGAACTGCTCGGCGATCGACTCGCGGCGAACCCGCGTTTCCTGCGCCGCAAGGCGCGCCTGGTCCACCTCTTCGCGCGCCACGTTGACGCGCTGCTCCGCCGACAGCCGCTTTTCGTCGAGGCCGCGCAGTTCAGCGTCCGCGTCCTCGAGCGAGCGGCGCGCGACCGACAACTCGCTCTCGACTTCGAGGCGCCGCGCCAGAAACCCGCTGAGCAGGTTCTCGAGCTCGACGATGGGCGCATCGCCCGTGGTCAGCTCCTGCTCTAGTTCCGCCAGGCGGGACTGCTGCTGCGCCTGTTGTTCGGCCATGCGCTTCAGGCCGACCTGCATCGACTGCAGGGTCGAGCGGCGCCCCTCGATGCGCACCAGCAGATCGCGCGCGGCGAGCTGCGCCGCAGAGGCGGCGCTGCGCGCCTGCGCGCGCGACTCGCGGCGCTCGTCGCGTTCGGCGTCGAGTTCGACACGACGACTGTCGAGGCCCTGCAATTCCTGCGTGCCCCGATCGAGTTCGAGCCGGGCCCGGGCGATCGCTTCCTGGGCAACGCCCTTCTCGCGCTCCACTTCCGCGGCCTCGAGATCGAGCCGCTCGCGGCGCAGCAGCGACTCCTGCGACCGGGCGCGTGTCGCCTCGAGCTGGCCGAGGACATCGGCATGCGCGCGATGCGCCGACTGGATGCGCGCCTGCGTGCCGTCACGCAGCGACTCGCCCTGCGAGAGTCGTTCACGAAGCTGCGCGAGGTCGCCTTCCGCCGCAACCACCCGCTCGTTGTTGCGCGTGAACTCGGCGCGCAGGCTCTTCAGGCGCTGTTCGCGCTCGATGACACCCGCATGCGCGTCGGCGCCACGGTTGATCCGCAGCCAGTGCGCGCCGACCCATTCGCCGCCCCGCGTGACGATCGATTCACCGGCGCGCAGCCCGCGGCGCGCGACCAGCGCGTCCGCCAGCGAATCCGCGATCCGCACACTGCCCAGCAGGTCGGTCAGCGCGCGGGGACCACGCACCTGCGCGCCCAGCGTGCCGTGCGCGCCCGGCGCGGATTCGCCGCCCGTCTCGAACACGACCACGCGCGACTCGCCGATCCGGCCGAGCGCGTCAGAGAGTTCATCGAGGCCGTCGATGCAGACCGCCTCGAGGTAGTCGCCCAGCACCGTCTCGACGGCGCGTTCCCAGCCGCCGTCGACCTGCAGCGATTCAGCCACGCGCGGTCGCCCGCCGAGCCCGGAGGCTTCCAGCCACTGCGAGGCCTTGCCCGCCTGCGCGCCGAAGGCCGCCTTCTGCAAGGCCTCCAGCGACAGCATCTCGGCCCGCACCCGCTCACGTTCGGCGCGCGCCGCCTCGAGCGCCTTCTCGGACTCGATCTGGCGCGACCGCAGTTGCTGCACATCGGCGAGTGCGCTCATCAACGCGACCGACAGCTCGTCCGCCTCGCTGCGCGCGGCGGACTCGCGCTGCGCGAGCTCACCCAGCAGCGACGAGGCCTCCTGGGCTATCAGCGCATCGCGCTCGACCGCCAAACGGTCCGACTGGCCGTTCAGGCGACGCAGCTGGTTCTCGAGCTGCTCGATGCGGGCCCGCTCGACCTGCGTGGTCTGGTGCGCCGCGCCGAGCTGGCGGTTGAACTCCTCCCAGCCCTGCTGCCAGGTCGCGACGGCGCGCTCCGCCTCTTCCTGGCGGGCGACGCAGGCCTGCTCCAGCGCCCGGGACTGGTTGAGGTCCGGGGCCAACTGCTCGAGCTCGCTGCCGAGCGACGCGCACTCCTGCTCGTCGCGCGCGATGTGCACCGCGAGTTCCGCGAGGCTCGCGCGGGTCTTCGCGAGGTCCGCGCGCTTGCGCTCGAGCGTCTCGCGCGTGTACTCGATCTGCTGCTCGGTGCGCGTGATGTCGGCGCCGACGGCGAAGTAGCGCCCCTGGATCTGCGACACGAGCTCGCTCTGCTCGATGTGGTAGGCGCGTTGCTTTTCGATCGCGGCCTCGTTGGAGCGCAGGTCCGCCAGCGCCGCCTGCATCGCTAGGTCCTTCTCGCGCAGCGCGCTGTCGTGGATCTCGGCACCGCTGTCGAGATCGCGCAGTCGCAGCGCGAGCAGCTCGGCGGTCAGGCGCCGCTCCTGCTCCTTGAGATTCTGGTAGCGCCGGGCCGTTGCAGCCTGCCGCTGCAGGTGGCGGATCTGCTTGTCGACCTCGTCGCGCACGTCCTGCAGGCGCTCGAGGTTCTCGCGCGTGTCGGCGATGCGGCTCTCGGTTTCCTTGCGCCGCTCCTTGTACTTCGAGATGCCCGCGGCCTCCTCGACGAAGGAGCGCATGTCGTCGGACTTGGCCTCGATGACGCGCGAAATCATTCCCTGTTCGATGATCGCGTAGCTGCGCGCGCCGAGGCCCGTGCCCAGGAACAGCTGGGTGATGTCCTTGCGGCGGCAACGCGCGCCATTGATGTAGTAGTTCGAACTTCCGTCGCGCAGCACTTCGCGCTTCAGCGACACTTCGGCGAACGCGGCGTACGACCCGGAGATCTTGCCGTCGCTGTTGTCGAACAGCAGCTCGACCGAAGCCTTGCCGACCGGCTTGCGCGCGCTGGAGCCGTTGAAGATCACATCGGCCATCGAATCGCCACGCAGGTGCTTGGCCGACAGCTCGCCCATGACCCAACGCACGGCGTCGATGACGTTGGACTTGCCGCAACCATTGGGCCCGACGACACCCGTCAGATTGCTCGGGAATGAGACCGTCGTGGGATCCACGAAGGACTTGAACCCGGCAAGCTTTATTTTCGTCAACCGCATGTCGAGGCAACACCCTGTTCGGAAAAGCGCGCTAGTGTAGTTTAATCTTCACGGGCGGGTGACAGTGCTGCGACGGGCGCGGCCAGCCCGCCCACGAGCAGCTACCAAGTTCAATCAAAATGCCGCTACAACCTCTCACCAGCGTTGAAACTTTTCCGAATCCGCAAACCGATTTCGACTATACGATCCGGATGACGATGCCGGAGTTCACCTGCCTGTGCCCGAAGACCGGCCAACCCGACTTCGCGGTGCTGGAACTCGAGTACGTCGCGGACCAGCAGTGTGTCGAGCTGAAATCCCTGAAACAGTACATCTGGTCGTTCCGTGATCGTGGTGCGTTCCATGAAGCGGTGACCAACGAGATCGCCGACCACCTCGCTGCGGCGACCCGGCCCCGATTCCTGCGGCTGACGGCCAAGTTCAACGTGCGAGGCGGCATCTACACGACCATCGTCGCAGAACGCGGGCAGCCGGGCTGGCGCCCGGCACCGCGGGTCGAACTTCCGTAGCGCCCGAACCTGCCGCAGTGACATCCCCTGCGCCCTGTACAGCGTGGGCTTGGCCGGTATAATTATCAGTTCCGCGTGACGGACGCGGGCGGGGCGTTTCGCCCAGGAGGCTTCCAATGCCCACGAAGAAACCGGCTGCGAAGACCAAGACCGCCAAGCCCAAGGCAGCGCCCGCGAAAGCGGCTGCGGCGGTGTCGAAGCAGCGCAAAGCCACTGCCGCCAAATCCGCCAAGCCCACCAAACCTGCGCGCAAACCCGCTGCGCCGGCCAAGGCCAAGCCCGCCCCTGCTCCCATGAAAGTGAAGAACGTCATCAAAACCGTCAAACCCGCTGCCGCCGTGAAGCCCGCGCCCACGCCCGTCGTCGTTGCCGCAACTGCAAAGCCGGCACGCGCGCCCAAAGCGGCGCCGACCGAGCCCGCGACGCCTGAACCCGTTGCCACGGTGCCGACCCGCGCGACCGTCGCAGCGCCGATCGCGCCCAAGGCGCCGGCGCGGACCACGCCCCCGGTCGTTGCCACCGGCATCTCGCGCGGCACGATGAACCGGCCGCAGGTCGAGTCCGGCGACGGCGAAGATGGCGAGGAGTCGTCGAGCCTGCTCGCCGGGCCCCGTAACGTACAGCCGTACATCGCCAAGCGCGGCGAGCAGTACATGAACCGGGAGCAACTCGACCACTTCCGGCAGATCCTGCAGAGCTGGAAGCGCGACCTGATGGTCGAGGTCGACCGTACCGTCACCCACATGAAGGACGAAGCGGCCAATTTCCCCGATCCGAACGACCGCGCGACCCAGGAAGAAGAATTCAGCCTCGAGCTGCGCACCCGTGATCGCGAGCGCAAGCTGATCCGCAAGATCGACGAGGCGCTGAAGCGCATCGAAGACGACAGCTACGGCTACTGCCTCGAGACCGGCGAGGAAATCGGCATCAAGCGGCTCGAAGCGCGGCCCGTGGCCACGCTGTCCATCGAAGCGCAGGAGCGCCGCGAACGCCGCGAGCGCCAGTACGGCGATCGGGACGATCGCTACCGCTGAGCTGCGGCGCGCGCCGCCCGTGCGGTACGTGGGTCGTTTCGCCCCGTCGCCCACCGGTGACCTGCACCTCGGGTCCCTGATCGCAGCGGTTGGCAGTTATCTCGAAGCACGGCGCGCGGGCGGAGACTGGCTGCTGCGCCTCGAAGACCTCGACACGCTCCGCAACGTCGCCGGCGCCGCCGAGCGCATCGTCGAATCGCTGGCGCTGCTCGGCTTCGAGCACCGCGGCGGGATCTGCCGCCAGTCACAGCACCCGCAACGCCACGCCGCGGCGCTGGAAGCGCTCGCGCGGGACGGCCATCTGTTCGCCTGCGCCTGCACTCGGCGCCAGCGCGCCCTGGACTCGGACGACACCTCGGGTTGCGTCGCTGACTGCGCCAGCCGTGAACTGCCGTGGACCGACCACGCCCTGCGCTTCCGGATGCCGGCCGATCCCGCGCTGCTGCAGTGGCACGATCGGCTGCAGGGGGCCCAGCGCTTCGATGCGGCGCGCTACCGCGACGTCGTCGTGCGGCGCCGGGACGGCATCGTCGCCTATCAGCTGGCGGTCGTCGTCGACGACGCTGCGACGGGCGTGACCGACGTCTTGCGTGGCGCCGACCTGCTGGACAGCACTCCCTGGCAGCGCGGCCTGCAACGCGCGCTGCGCCTGTCGGAAACGTCCTACGCGCATTTGCCGCTGCTGGTGGAAGCCGACGGCAGCAAACTTGCGAAATCACGTCGCAGCGTGGCGCTCGATGTCGCCAGGCCGGCAATCACGCTGGCGACCGGACTCGCGCTGCTGCGCCATCCGCCGCCTGCCGGCCACGAGGACTGGCCGGTGCGGGAATTGTGGGCGTGGGCGGTCGCGCACTGGGAACCGGCCCGGCTCACCGGACTGCGGGAAATTCGGCTGCCTTGAAGAAACTGCTGGGTACTCGGCGTGCGATGTACTAGTCTTGGAGCTCGTACCGATACCTCGGGAGCAAGCGATGAGCGAACCCAGGGTCATCAAGAAGTATCCGAATCGCCGCCTCTACGACACGGCGGAGAGCCGCTACATCACCCTCGCAGAGATCCGCGCGCTGGTGCTCGAGCGTGTCGAGTTCGTCGTGATCGACAAGAAAAGCGGCCAGGACATCACGCGCACGATCCTGCTGCAGGTGATCGCCGAGCAGGAGCAACACGCCGATCCGGTCATGAGCCGGGATTTCCTCGCGCAGGTGATCCGCTCCTACGGCGGCACGATGCAGGGGATCGTCGGCAGTTACCTCGACCAGAGCATGAAACTCTTCACTGCGCAGCAGCGGGAAATCCGCGATCGAGTCAAGACGGTCGTAGGCATCGACCCGGTCGATGCGGTCGCCGAAGTCGCGCAGAAGAACTACCAGCGCTGGCGAACCTTGCAGGATGAAATCTTCCGGCGCATCGTCGATGTCACCGGCCTGCACAGCAGCGGCCGCGAACGCGGCGACGGCCCGGCCGACGGCGACGCCGACGACAACAAGCCGAAGCCCAAGCCTGAATCGCGGCGCTGAAGGCGGGCGCGCCTGAAAGCACAGGCACCCGGCGGAATTGCCGGGCACCCGTCCCTTTCAACCTGTTCAGCCGCCTTCGACGTCCTTGATCGACAGGCGCACGCGACCCTGGCGGTCGACTTCCAGCACCTTGACGCGGACGGTGTCGCCTTCCTTGAGCTTGTCCGAGACGCGCTCGACGCGTTCGTTGGAAATCTGCGATACGTGCACCAGGCCATCGCGGCCCGGCAGGATCGTCACGAACGCGCCGAAATCCATCAGGCGAGCGACCTTGCCTTCGTAGATCCGGCCGACTTCGACATCGGCGGTGATCAGTTCGATGCGGGCCTGGGCCTCGCGACCCGCCGCGCCGCTGACCGAGGCGATCTTCACGGTGCCGTCGTTGTCGATGTCGATCTGCGTGCCGGTCTCTTCGGTGATCTGGCGAATGACCGCACCGCCCTTGCCGATCACGTCGCGGATCTTCTCCGGATCGATCTTCAGGGTGATGATGGTCGGCGCCCACTCCGACATCTTGTCGCGCGGCTTCGAGATGACCTTGTTCATCTCGCCGAGGATGTGCAGCCGGCCTTCCTTCGCCTGCGCGAGCGCGACCTTCATGATCTCGGGCGTGATGCCCTCGACCTTGATGTCCATCTGCAGCGCCGTGACGCCTTCCTTCGTGCCGGCGACCTTGAAATCCATGTCGCCGAGGTGGTCTTCATCGCCGAGGATGTCGGTGATGACCTTGAAGCGGCTGCCATCGAGCACGAGGCCCATCGCAACGCCGGCCACCGGCGCCTTGATCGGCACGCCGGCATCCATCAGGGCCAGCGACGTGCCGCAGACCGAGGCCATCGACGACGAACCGTTGGACTCGAGGATCTCGGAGACAACGCGCAGCACGTACGGGAACTTGCCCATCTCGGGCATCACGGCGAGCACGCCGCGGCGCGCGAGGTTGCCATGGCCGATCTCGCGGCGCTTCGGGCCGGACATCATGCCGGTCTCGCCGACGCAGAACGGCGGGAAGTTGTAGTGCAGCAAGAACGGTTCGCGACGCTCGCCTTCGAGCGCATCGATGATCTGCGCATCGCGGCCGGTGCCGAGCGT
>CAZPJE010000306.1:0-14200 GCA_964586725.1 uncultured Steroidobacteraceae bacterium
ACGGCCGCAAGCTCGGACGCCGCCAGCACTTCATCGACATCCGCGAACCAGACGATCAGCGCGCGCCGCGACAGCAGCGCGCGGGCACGCAGGGCGGCGGCTGCGGGCTGCGACACGACCGCGGCGGGGCGCACCGCCGCCAGCGCACCGCGCAACCGCAGGTTCGCCAGCGGCCCGGGCGCCGGCGCGATCGCGCTCAACACGCTGCCGGCATGCAGCAGCAGCCCGATGCGATCACCGCGCTGCGCGGCCGTGGCCGCGAGCCGCAGCGCGAGGTTCACGTGCAGGCTGAACCGGTCGAGTCGGCCGGCCGCGGCCGTCGAGCGCACGCCGGCATCGATGACGAGCAGCAGGTCGAGCTGGCGCTCGTCGCCGGCTTCGCGCGTCAGCAGTCGACCGTGGCGCGCACTGCGCTTCCAGGCGATGCGCGACAGCGGATCGCCGGCGCGATAGTCGCGCAGTTGCGCGAGCTCGCTGCCCTCGCCGCCGAGGCGGCGCGACTGCGCGCTGCGATGCAGCCCGCGGACCCGGCGCGGCGGTCGCCGGCGCAGATCCGGCAGCACGCGACCGCGGCATTCGAGCGGCAGCGACCGCGACCAGTCCGCGAGTCCGAACGCGCCGCGCAGCCGCGCTGCCGCCGGCCCCCAGGCGTAGTCGCCGAGCCGAACGGGCACCAGCGGCAGCGTGGCGTGCGCCGCGGAGTAGGCGCGCAGTCGCAGTGACTGCACCGCGATTTCTCCCTCGAGCGCCGCCGGCGGCGCCAGCAGCCACTCGATCGCGACGTGCTGGTCCGCGGTCAGCTCGAGGTGGAACTCGCAGGCCTGGCCGAGCAGCACCGCGGCGGGTGGCCGCAGGCGCGCCTCGAGCCGCAGGCGCGCGACGCGCGCGCTCTCGACCGCGAGCCCGGCGGCCAGCAGCACGATCGGCACGAGCCACAGGCCCTGCAGCGCCGCGTCTTCGGCCCACAGGCTCGCGATGCCGAGCGCGGCAGCAAGCGCAAGCAACGACAGCGCGCGGCCAGTCAGGTGCATGCGAGGCTCAGCGCGGCACCGGCGTGCGCTCGAGCAGCTCGGCGACGACATGGCGGGCCTGCAGGTCTTCGACCGCGGCCTCGGCATTGAGGACGATGCGATGCGTGATGACGGCCGGCGCGAGTGACTTGACGTCGTCGGCGGTCGCGAACTCGGAGCCGCGCATGCCGGCGGCGATGCGCGCGGCGCGCAGCAGCGCGAGGGCGCCGCGCGTCGACAGGCCGAGCGCAATGCGCGGATGCGTGCGCGTCGCGCGCGCCAGATCGAGCACATAGCCTTCCAGCGCGCCGGCCACGTGCACCTGCGCCGCCGCCGCGCGGGCCTGCGCGAGCAGCCCGCGATCGATCGGCGTGATCGCCTCGCCGGGCGCCACGCCCGAGTCGAACCGCGCGCCGTAGCGCTGCAGCACCTCGAGCTCCGCCTCGCGCGCGGCGTAGTCGATCTCGACGCGCAGCATGAAGCGGTCGAGCTGCGACTCCGGCAGCGGATAGGTGCCCTCGTACTCGAGCGGATTCTGCGTCGCGATCACGAGGAAATCCTCGGACAGCGCAAAGGTCTCGCGCTCCAGCGTGACCTGCCGTTCCGCCATCGCCTCGAGCAGCGCCGACTGCGTGCGCGGGCCGGTGCGGTTGATCTCGTCGACCAGCACGACGTCGGCGAACAGCGGCCCCGGGCGGAAGCTGAATCGGCCGTGCTGCGGCTCGAACACATGCGCGCCCAGGATGTCGGCCGGCATCAGGTCCGCCGTGCCCTGGATGCGCTGGAAGGCGCCGCCCGTCGCCTGCGCGAGCGCGCGGCCGAGCACCGTCTTGCCGACGCCGGGCGGCCCTTCGAGCAGCACGTGGCCGCGCGCCACCAGCGCGATCGCCAGCGCATGCACGGCCGGCTGCGCGCCAACCACCCAGCGCGCCAGCTCGCGCTGCAGCATGGCTTCGAATGTCACCAGGGCATCGGTCATCGCAGCGGCTCCTCGATCCGGGCCATCAGATTGTGCAACTCCTGCAGCGACACGCGCTCGCCGGCACGCAGCCGCGACACGCGCTGCCGCAGGGCCGCCAGCTCCGCGCGCGGCACGCGTGGATCCGCCTCGAGCTCGTGCCACGGCAGCTCGCGCGTCGCGCCCGCCGGCGCCGCGGCCGCCGGCCGCATGGCCTGCCGCAGCCGTTCGGCGCCCGCGTCGAGCATGCGCTCCGCGGCCTCGCGGGGTGTCACGACCCGCGCCAGCAAGTCGGCAGTGCCGCGCAGCAGCTGCTGCGCGTCAGGCCGCGGCGGCCGCGCGGCGGGCCGCAGCCGCGTCGCGCCGAACACCCAGGCGAGCCACAGGCCGAACAGGATCAGCAGCGTCGCATGCAGGCGCGGATCCGCATAGAACTGCTCGGGATCATAGAACGGCGACAGCCCGTGCCGGCCATCATCGATCAGCACGACGCCGTCCGCGGCGACACGCTGCGCGACCAGGTTTGCGAACAGCCGCGCATTGTCTGCAGCGCCCAGCATCCGGTTCGACAACAGCGCGCCGTAGCCCGCGATGACGATGCTTCCGTCGCCGACGCGCCGCTCCCACAGCACGCCGCGACCGTCCTCGGCATCGCGCGCCAGTTCCAGCACGGCCGTATCGAACGGCAGCTGCAGGGTCCATCGTGGCCGCGCATATTCCGAGCGGCCCTGCAGGGTTGCGACGCCATCGAGCAGCGGATGGGGCCGGGTTACGCGCGCGGTGTGCAGCGCCGGCCGCAACAACGGCGGCCCGCGCTGGGCGCTGCGGCGCGCAGCGTCGGCGTCGGCGTCGACGCCGGCGGCCGCGACGGCGCGCTCGCGACGAAAATCGAGGCCGGTCAACGCCGACAAATCGAACGTCGCGCCGCGCTGGCTGGCCCATTCGGGCGCGTCAGCCAATGCCGCGAGCACCAGCAGCGTATTGCCCTGACGCAACCAGGCATCGAGCTGCGGCAGGTCCGCCGCCGGCATGCGCTCGCGCGCCGGCAGCGCGACGACCAGCAAATGTCCCGCACGCGCCGGCGCTCGCGCGGCGAGCTGTGTGTAGGACTCGCGGAACGACACCACCGTGCGGCCCTCGCGCTCGAGCCAGGTCGCCAGTGCCGCCAGTCCGTCAGCGTTTCGATCGACCGACACGGGCCGTGACAGACCTTCACGGCCCGGCGGCCGCAATCCCGACTGGAACAGCGCAAGGAACGCCGCGAGTGCGGCGAGCGCCAGCCAGGCGGTGCGCAAGCGCTCGCTCATCGCAGTTCCTCGAGCAGCGCCGCGCCGGCTGCGGCAGCAGCCTCCAGCCGTGCCGGAGCGGGCGGATGCGGGGCGTAGCGCGCGGCCTCGGCCACTTCCGTCAGCAGCCCTAGCTGCTGCAGGCCAACCGGACCCACAGTCGCGGCGGCAGCGATCTCGCGCGCCGTCGCCGCAGCCGGATGCCGCAGCGCGCCGCGCGCCGCGAGCCGCGCCGCGAGCTGCGCGAGCCACCACTCCGGACGCTGCGCCGCGACATCCCGCTCGCGGGTATCGGCGCCTGACGTTGCGACCGCTGCGGAGCGATCGTCCGCGTCCGCAGGACGGGTCCGCGCCCAGCGCCCTGCCGCACCCCAGCCAGCAGCGCGCGCCTCGCGCGCGAGCACCCAGGCCACCAGGCCCAGCGTCGCGGCGAACCCGAGCCAGCCGAGCAGGGGCCACAGCCGCGCCAGCCGCTGGGCGTCCTGCTGCGCTGCCTGCGCCGCGTCGGGTTCGAGCGGCCGATCGTCGGCGCCGACGCGCGCGCGGATCCAGCGCAGCAGCCGCTGCAGCAGCCCCGCGTCATCCGGCAGCGACCAGTCGGCGAGCACGGCGCCCAGCGTCGCTGCGCTCGGCTCTGCGCCACGCGGCGGCGCGGCGGCAGACTGATCCGCCGCGCGCAGCAGCGGCGAAAGTTCGCGCAGGCTGTCGACGGACAGCTCGCTGCCGAGCTCGCGCCAGGCGAGCGGCAGTCCGAAGGCGCCGGGGTCGCGGGTCCAGGCTGGTTCCAGCTCGGGGCAGCGCTGCAGGATGCGCGCCACGCCGACATCGCGCGCGGCATCGAGGCGCGGCAGGCACCGCTCGATCAACGCGGCAGGATCAGCGGCAGGATCAGCGGCAGTATCAGCGACAGGATCGGCAGCGGCATCCGCCGGCGCTGCGCACCACAGCAGCACGGCCAACAGCGCGAGCCAACGGGACGCGCTGGCATGCATGACGGCAGCCTCAGGTCGCGAGCGCGTCGGCGCGCGACGCGGGTGCCGCGACCTCGCGCCGCAGCCGCAGGTCGAGCAGGATCACGAGCGACAGCGCGGTGAAGAACGGCATGAACAGGCCGCCGAGAATCGCGACGATGACGGTCGTGACGACCGTGAACACGGCGATGTCCGCGCCGCCGAGCAGGCGCGCGATCAGAGCGCCGAGCAAGCCACCGATCGTGTAGAAAACCAGCACCACGACGGTGCCGACCACGAGCGCCAGCAGCGTGCGCCACCAGTGGCCGCGCACCAGTTCGAAGCCGCGCGCGATCGCGCGCGACACCGACAGCGATTCGAGCATGCCGATCTGCACCGTCAGGATCAGCGGCACGCCGATCCAGCACAGCAGCAGCGCAAGCGGCGGCAGCAGCAGGCTGCGGACCAGCAGATCGGGCAGGCTCCAGACGAAGCCGATGCCGGCCGCAGGCAGCAGCAGCAACGCGAGCACCGCCAGCGCCGTCGCAAACGCCTGCGGCCAGCGGCGCAGCGCGTCGCGCAGATCGCGCCCGAGCGAACGCTGCTCGCCGCTCGCGAGACGCCACTGCCGGTACAGCAGGGTCAGCGCGAGCAGAACGTTGAGAAAAGTGCTCGCGACGTAGAGTGCAGCCCACACCGGGCCCTTCTCCATCACGGGCGCAGTCAGCGTGCCGCGCGCCAGGTCGTAGGCCGCCGGTGCCTGCCCGACCACCACGGCCGCGAGCGCGAGCAGCAGGCAGCGCCACAGCGTGACCTGGAAAACGCGGAACGCGGTGTCCAGGACTTCAGCGGTCGACAGCGGCCTGATCAGTGGCAGGAGGGGCATCGTCACCCGATCAATGTACCAGAGGGTTCCGAGCGCGTGGAGGCCGCTCGCCGCGGCAACGGCGGCATAATGCGCCGATGGAATCCAACACGTTGCGCGCATTGCTGGCCGAGGCAGAGGCGCAACTGGCTGCCGCGTGCGAACAGCCGCGGCGCGAGGCGGAAGCACTGTTCGAGGCCGCGGCAGGCGTGCGTCGAGCCGCGCTGGTCGCAGAGCCGGAGCGCACGCTGCCAGACGCCGTGGCGGCACGACTGCGCGCCGCCATCGCGCGGCGCGCCGCCGGCGAGCCACTCGCCTACATCAGCGGCTGGCGCGGCTTCTGGAGTTTCGAACTCGAAGTCAGTGCCGCGGTGCTCGTGCCGCGCCCCGAGACCGAAGGCCTGGTCGAGCGCGCGCTGCAACTTGCCGGCCCGCGCGGCAGCGCCGTAGACCTCGGCACCGGCTCGGGCGCGATCGCGATCGCATTCGCACGCGAACGGCCCGAGTGGCAGGTCACGGCCGTGGACCTGTCGCCCGCAGCGCTCGCGATCGCGGCGCGCAATGCGGAACGCCTGCTGCAGGGGCGGCTTCGCCTGCTGCAGGGCAGCTGGTTCGAGCCGCTCGCAGGCCAGCGCTTTGCGCTCGTGATGTCAAACCCGCCCTACATCGACGCGGCGGACGCTGCGCTCACCGACGCGGCGCTGCGGCACGAGCCGCTCATCGCACTGACCCCGGGCCCGGACGGGCTCGCCGCGCTGCGCGCCATCATCGACGCCGCGCCCGCCCACCTGCTGGCCGACGGCGTGCTGCTGCTCGAACACGGCGCCGCGCAGGGCGCCGCGGTACGCGCGCTGCTTGAGGCGCGGGGCTTCAGTCACGTAGTCTCGCACCGCGATCTGGCCGGACACGAACGCGTCAGCGAAGGCCGATGGCGAACGCCGGGGACCGACTCACCACACAGGAATGCGACCCATGATTCGATTTGAAACCTCGCTCGGCGGCTTTACCGTCGAGTTGTTCGACAAGGAAGCGCCGCTGACGGTCGCCAATTTCCTGAAGTACGTCGAAGACCAGCATTTCGACGGCACCGTGTTCCACCGCGTCGTGCCCGGCTTCGTGATCCAGGGTGGCGGCCTGACGGCCGAGCTCGAGCAGAAGCCGACCCGACCGCCGGTCAAGAACGAGGCGCACAACGGCCTCGAGAACCTGCGCGGGACGCTGTCGATGGCGCGCACCAACGACATCCACAGCGCGACCTCGCAGTTCTTCGTCAACCTGACGGATAACGACTTCCTCGACCATCGCCCGGGTCAGTATGGCTATGCCGTCTTCGGCCGCGTGACCGAAGGCATGGACACGATCGACAAGATCGCCGCGGTCGGCACCGGCCGCGTGCGCGGTTACGACGACTGCCCGCGCGATGCGGTCGTGATCACGAGCGCGCGTCGCCTGCCCGCCTGAACCGCGGCCAGGTCGCCCGCCCCAGGAAGCTGCCGTGTCGACACCGCTCCGGACCCGCCTGTCCCGGGCCCGCGGGCGCATCGCCCGCGCGCTCGCGTTGGTTGTGATCTTCTGTTTCGCCGCGACGACGCTGCCCGTGCTCGCGATGCGCTGGGTCGATCCATGGACCAGCGCCTTCATGATCGCCGCCCGCAAGGACGCCGCGCTCGCCGGTGACTGGCGCAGCGCCAACCGCTACGAGTGGCGCGACTTCGACGCCATCGCGCCGCACGCGGCGGTGGCGGTGATAGCCGCCGAGGACCAGCTGTTCCCGTTCCACGGCGGCTTCGACCTCGAGTCGATCCGCGACGCGATGCAGGCCAACGCCAACTCGAAGCGCGTGCGCGGCGCCAGCACGATCTCGCAGCAGGTCGCGAAGAACCTGTTCCTCTGGAAGAAGCGCAGCTGGCTGCGCAAGGGGCTCGAGGCCTGGTTCACGCTGCTGATCGAAGTGTGCTGGCCGAAGCAGCGCATCCTCGAGGTGTACCTGAACATCGCCGAATTCGGCCCGCGCGTGTATGGCGCCGAGGCAGCCGCACAGCAGTACTTCGGTCGCCCCGCTGCGAAACTGACACGCCGCCAGGCCGCCCTGATGGCCGCCGTGCTGCCGAACCCGAAGCGCTTCTCGATCGCCGCGCCCTCGAACTACGTGCGGCGTCGCGCGACCTGGATCGAGGGGCAGATGCGCGCGCTCGGCGGACCGCGCTACCTCGAGCAGCTCGAGAATCCGGTCGCGCCGCCGAAGCGGCGCGCCGCGGGCTGAGTGACTACACCCGGCTAGTCAGCCCTCGTCGGCCGTCAGCGCTCGTAGCCCAGCACTGGCGCGAGCCAGCGCTCGGCGTCTTCAAGCGACTGGCCCTTGCGCCGCGCATAGTCCTCGACCTGGTCGCGGTCGATCTTGCCGACCGCGAAGTAGCGCGCCTGCGGGTGCCCGATGTACCAGCCACTGACCGCCGCGGTCGGGAACATCGCCATGCTCTCCGTGAGCGTGATGCCGGCGCGCCGTTCCACGTCCAGCAGTTCGAACAGCTTGAGCTTCTCGGTGTGGTCCGGGCATGCGGGATAGCCCGGTGCAGGGCGTATGCCGGTGTACTCCTCGCGGATCAGCTGCTCGTTCGCGAGCCGCGCCGCAGTCTCATAGCCCCAGAACTCGCGCCGCAGCCGCTCGTGGAAGTGCTCGGCAGCGGCTTCGGCGAAGCGGTCCGCGAGCGCCTTCAGCATGATGCTCGAGTAGTCGTCGTGCGCGGCTTCGAAGCGCGCGACATGCTCGTCGATGCCGATGCCGGCCGTGACGGCGAACGCGCCAAACCAGTCGGCGACGCCGCTGTCCTTGGGCGCGACGTAGTCCGCGAGGCACTCGTGCGGCTGCCCCTCCGGCTTGCCCTTCTGCTGGCGCAGGTGACACAGGCGCGCCAGCACGCTGCTGCGGGACTCGTCCGCGTACAGCTCGACGTCGTCACCGACCGAGTTCGCGGGAAACACGCCGACCACGGCGCGCACGCGCAGCCAGCGCTCCGCGAGGACCTGCTTCAGCATCCGGCGCGCGTCGGCGTAGAGCTGGCTCGCCGCATCGCCGACGACCGGATCCGTCAGCACGTCAGGGAACTTGCCGGCGAACTCCCATGCGTTGAAGAACGGCATCCAGTCGATGTAGGGCAGCAGTTCCTCGAGCGGATAGTCGTCGAAGCTCTGCACGCCGAGCCGGCGCGGCGCCGGCGGTCGATAGGCACTCCAGTCGATGCGGCGCCGGTTCGCGCGCGCCTGCTCGAGGGTCATCTCGGGCTGCTTGACGGACTTGGCGGCATGCTGCTCGCGACGGCGCACGTGTTCGTCGGCGAGTTTGCGCGCGAACTCGAGCTTCGCGGCGGGCGTGACCAGCGACTGGCAGACGCCGACGGAGCGCGAGGCGTCCTTGACGTAGACGACGGGCTCGTCGTACTGCGGCGCGATCTTCACCGACGTGTGCGCGGGCGAGGTCGTCGCGCCGCCGATCAGCAGCGGGACCTTGAAGCCCTGCCGCTTCATCTCGCGCGCGACATGCACCATTTCATCCAGCGACGGCGTGATCAGCCCCGACAGGCCGACGATGGCCGCGTCCTCGCGCCGCGCGACATCGAGGATCTTCTCCGCAGGCACCATGACGCCGAGGTCGATGACCTCGAAGTTGTTGCACTGGAGCACGACGCCGACGATGTTCTTGCCGATGTCGTGCACGTCGCCCTTGACCGTCGCCAGCACGACCTTGCCGTTGGAGCGCGGCGCGCCATCCTTGCCCTGCTCGATGTAGGGAATCAGGTGCGCGACCGCCTTCTTCATGACGCGAGCGCTCTTGACGACCTGCGGCAGGAACATCTTGCCGGCGCCGAACAGGTCGCCGACGACGTTCATGCCATCCATCAGCGGGCCCTCGATCACGCGCAGCGGATGCGCCGCCTCTAGCCGCGCAGCTTCCGTGTCCTCGAGGATGAACTCGTCGATGCCCTTGACCAGCGAATGCTCGAGCCGCTTCGTCACGGGCCAGCTGCGCCACTCGAGGTCCGCCTCTCGCTTCTGGCCCGACTCGCCCTTGTAGCGGCCGGCGATCGCCAGCAGGCGCTCGGTCGCATCGGCGCGCCGGTTCAGGATCACGTCCTCGACCGCATCGCGCAGGTCCGGCGCGATGTCGGCATAGATCGCGAGCTGGCCGGCGTTGACGATGCCCATGTCCATGCCGGCCTGGATCGCGTGGTAGAGGAAAACGCTGTGCATCGCCTCGCGCACCGGGTCGTTGCCACGGAACGAGAACGACACGTTGCTGACGCCGCCGCTGATCATCGCGTGCGGCAGGCCCGCCTTGATGCGCCGCGTCGCCTCGATGAAGTTCACGGCATAGCCGTTGTGCTCCTCGATGCCGGTCGCGACCGCGAAGATGTTCGGGTCGAAGATGATGTCCTCGGGCGGGAAGCCGACGGCCCGCGTCAGGATGTCGTAGCTGCGCTTGCAGATCTCGAACTTGCGCTCGATCGTGTCCGCCTGGCCCTGCTCGTCGAAGGCCATGACGACGACGGCGGCGCCATAGGCGCGCACCTTGCGCGCCTGCGCGACGAACGACGCCTCGCCTTCCTTGAGTCTGATCGAATTGACGATCGCCTTGCCCTGCACGCACTTGAGGCCGGCCTCGATCACGCTCCACTTCGACGAGTCGATCATGATCGGCACGCGCGCGATGTCGGGCTCGGCGGCGACGAGGTTCAGGAAGCGCGTCATCGCCGCTTCCGAATCGAGCATGCCCTCATCCATGTTGACGTCGACGATCTGCGCGCCCGCCGCGACCTGCTGCTTGGCGATCTCGAGGGCGGCGGCGTAGTCGTTGGCTTCGATCAGCTTGCGGAACTTGGCCGAGCCCGTGACATTGGTGCGCTCGCCGACGTTGACGAACAGCGTGTCGGGCCCGATGTTGAGCGGTTCGAGCCCCGACAGCCGGCACAGCGGCGCAGGCTGCGGCCGCGCGCGTCGCGTCGCGGGCAGCACGGCGGCGCGGATCTTCTGGATGTGCTCCGGCGTCGTGCCGCAGCAACCGCCGACGATGTTCAGGAAGCCGGCGCGGGCGAACTCCGCGAGCACCTCGGCGGTCTCGGCGGGCGTCTCGTCGTACTCGCCGAAGGCGTTCGGCAGGCCCGCGTTCGGATACGCGCAGACGTAGCTGTCCGAGATGCGCGACAGCTCCTCGACATAGGGGCGCAGCTGCTTCGCGCCGAGCGCGCAGTTCAGGCCGACCGCGAACAGCTCGCCGTGGCGCACCGAGTTCCAGAACGCTTCGGTCGTCTGGCCCGACAGCGTGCGGCCGGAGGCATCGGTGATCGTGCCGGAAACGATGATCGGCAGGTCGAGCGACAGTTCACGCAGCACGTCGCGCACGGCGAACAGCGCCGCCTTCGCGTTCAGCGTGTCGAACACCGTCTCGATCAGCAGGATGTCGGCGCCGCCCTGCACCAGCGCGCGGGTCGCTTCGGCGTAGGCGACGACCAGTTCGTCGAAGTTGACGTTTCGATAGCCGGGGTCGCTGACGTTCGGCGACAGCGACGCGGTGCGGTTGGTGGGACCGAGCGCGCCGGCGACGAAGCGCGGCGTGCCGGTGCGCGCCGCGACTTCATCGGCCACGTCGCGCGCCAGGCGCGCGCCGCGATAGTTCAGCTCCGCCACCAGTGCTTCCATGCCGTAATCGGCCTGCGCGATGGTGGTCGAACTGAAGGTGTTGGTCTCGACGATGTCGGCGCCCGCCTCGAAATACTCGCGGTGGATGCCGGACACGATCTCCGGGCGGCTCAGGATCAGCACGTCGTTGTTGCCGCGGATGTCGCGCCCATAGCGGGCGAAGCGCTCGCCGCGATAGCCGGCCTCGTCGAGCCGGTGGCGCTGGATCATCGTGCCCATCGCGCCGTCGAGGACGACGATGCGCTGCTCGATCAGCTCGCGCAGCCGGCGCAGCCGCGTCTCGCGGGCACGCTCGTCGACGGGCTTGACCTCATAGGGCGCCGCGCTCGCGCGCGCATCGCCCGCCGCGCCCGGTGCCGCGGGCCGTTCGAGCGCCTGCGGCGCGGTCGCCGCGGCCGGGCCACAGCCACAACCGGCACCGTGCCGATGCCGATGCCCATGCGCCGACGTCATTGCGCGGCTCCCGCCGCCGCTGCGACGGGCGGCTGCGGTCGCAGTCCCAACGCATGGCAGATCGCGTAGCTGAGTTCGGCGCGGTTCAGCGTGTAGAAGTGGAACTCGCTGACGCCGTGCCGCTTCAGGCGCGACACCTGCTCGATCGCGACGTTCGCGGCGATCAGGCGGCGCGTGTCCGGATCGTCATCCAGGCCGGCGAAGCGCTCCGCGAGCCAGTCCGGCACGCTTGCGCCGCAACGTGCGGCGAAGCGCGTGACCTGCGGAAAGCGCGTGATCGGCAGGATGCCCGGCACGATACTGACGCCGATGCCCGCCGCGGCGCAGCGATCGCGGAAGCGCAGGTAGGCATCGGTGTCGAAGAAGAACTGCGTGATCGCACGCGTCGCGCCGGCATCGACCTTGCGCTTGAGGTTGTCGAGGTCCACGGCCTGCGACGGCGCCTCGGGGTGCGTCTCGGGATACGCGGCGACCGAGATGTCGAAGTCGGCGATGCTGCGCAGGCCGGCGACCAGGTCGGCACCATAGGCGAAGCCATCCGGATGCGGCTCGTAGCGGCTGCTGCCCGCCGGCGGATCGCCGCGCAGCGCGACGATGTGCCGCACGCCCTGCGCCCAGTACGCGCGCGCGATGTCGAGCACCTCGGCCCGCGAAGCCCCGACGCAGGTCAGGTGCGGCGCGCCGGTCAGCGCGGTCTCGCGCTGGATGCGCGTCACGACATTGTGCGTGCGCTCGCGCGTCGAGCCATCCGCGCCATAGGTCACCGACACGAAGCGCGGCGCGAACGGTGCGAGGCGCTGCACCGACGCCCACAGCGTCGCCTCCATGTTCGCATCGCCCGGCGGGAAGAACTCGAAGGAAACCTGGATCGGGGTGGCGGACATCGGCGACTACCTCAGGCGGCACGCGCCGCGTCGACGGACCGCGGTGCGCAGTGGACGAGCAGGCGGTGCTGGCCATCCGCCTCGATGGGTTGGATGCGGCGCGTGTCGAAGCCGAGTTCGGCCAGCCGCGCGCGCAGCTCGGCGAGCAGACTGCGCCCGGCCATGCCCAGCAGGGCATCGAGCACGTCGTAATCGAACAGCACCCAGTCGGCGCTGCGCGGCACGGGCAAGCGCTGCAGCCAGCGCAGCAGCGCCTCGATCTCCGCCCAGCTGCGCGGCATGCGCAGGTCGAGGCAGCTCAGCAACGCGCTCGTGGGCGCCGCCGCGGCGGCGAGCCGCTGCGACAGGTCGCCGCGCAGCAGCACTTCGCCGCGCAGTCCGGCGTCGGCAAGCCGACGTCGCTGCGCCGTGCGCTCCGCGACCGTCGAGGCGACGACCAGCAGCGTCGCCGGACCCTGCTCGGCGAGCAGGCGCAGACATTCGATCGGGACATCGCCAGCGCTGAGCAGCAGGTCGTAGCGAGTGGTCGCGGCAGCGGCGCCGGCGCCCAGCGTCAGCGCGAGCGCTTCGCCGAGGCGACGCTCGGCCTCCACGCCGACCAGCGCCGGCGGCGGCGCCACGCCGCCCGCGCCGGCCCGCGCGGCCTGCAGCCGCTCGCGGGCGCGGGCGAGCGGTGCATCCGCCGTCGCGATGGAACGCAGCGCGGCGGAGACGACGTCATCGGCCAGCGCCGCGCTGGCGCGCGAATACTCGACCCGCTGGCCACGCCGCACGCGCCGCAGCACGCCGACCGCCGCGAGGGCTTTCAGGTGGCGCGAGACCGTGGGTTCGGTTTCATCCAGCGCGGCGGCGAGCGCGGAAACGGACTCCGGCCGTTCGGCGCACAGCGCGAGCAGCCGCAACCGGCAGGGATCCGACAGCGCGCGCAACAGACTGGCGATGGATTCGAGGGCCATCCGCACAGACTATTGAGACTTACGCAAACTTGCAACTTACCCCGTAAGTATCTGTTTCACAGAAACAAGAAGTGGTGCAGGCGCCTGCCCGGCAGCAGCGTGAACAGGCCTGCGATCACGATCGAACCGAAGAACAGGCGGATCGGACTCATCCGCAACGGCCCTGCGGTCAGCGCGACGCCGAAATGACTCGGGATGAACACGGTCGTCGCTGCCGTGATCGCCATCAGCGCCGCAAACACGCGACCCGCTGCCCGATGCGCCACGCTGCCGGGGCGGCTGATGGACAACGACCAGCCGCCGATCAGGAAGGCCGGCAGCACCGTCGCCAGATGCACCTGCACGGCGAGCGGTGCCGCGGCCAGGACCGCGAAGTTCATGACCGCACCAGCGCTTCGAGGCACGCCACGTAGGCCCTAAACGCGGCCCGCCCGGTATCGGTCAGCGCGCACTCGGTGCGCGGTTTGCGATCCACGAACCTCTTGTCCATCTGCACGTAGTTCACTTCTTCGAGCTTTCGCAGGTGCGTACTGAGATTGCCGTCGGTCGCCTTGACCGTTTCACGCAGCGCCGTGAATTCCATCCGCTCCACCGCCATCAACGCGGCCATGATCGCGAGCCGCAGCCGCGAATGTATGACCTCGTCGATCTGGGTGTGGTCGTAGTCCGTCACGCGCGCCCCGCACTGCGCCGCGCCATCGCGTTGAGCTTGATGCCCGGCACGACATACAGCGCGATGACCAGCACCGCGAACACGACCAGGGTGTAGTTGCCCGGCCACAGCAGCATCGGCAGCGCGGCAATCCACCAGACGAAGGCCAGGTTGCGCAGCCAGTCGATCCTGGCGATGAGACCGTTCAGACCCACGCCCAACCCGATGAAGGCCGCAGCGAAGCCAGGAATCGCAAGCGGCCGGATCGAACCATTCCAGCTGCCTGCGAACAGCGCGATCGACATCGCGATGCCCACCCCGACCCAGGCCAGCGTGATCAAGCGGCCGCTAGGATGGATGACGAGGTCGCGCGCCCGGTCACGACGCGCCAACACCGCCGTGCCGGCCCAACCGGCGGCGATGCAGATCGCCCAGATGTAGAACGGCGGCAACGACAACCAACCCAGCGCGAAAGCGAAGTTGCCCAGCAAC
>CAZPJE010000307.1:0-1727 GCA_964586725.1 uncultured Steroidobacteraceae bacterium
AACGATTTGTTCGTGCTGCAACCAAGTTCCCTTGCACCACGCATCTTGAGTGAGGCGGCTAACGCCCAAGCTCAGCGACGGGCGCGCTCTGCGACGCCAACCAAAGGCACTTGATCTCGACAGGTTGCTCGACGTTACTCATCCGAAGCTACCTCGCGCCAGATCGCTGGAGCTTGATGTTAGGTGCCATGCTCCGTGACGTAGTCCATATCCATCGGCAGTATCGTCTTGCCGCTAGAGTCTGAGAGCACCAACCCCATAGCCGCGGCATCCAAGCTGCCGCCGCAGATTAGCGTCTGGAGTTTGGGTGAGAAAGACAGCGCAATTCCGCGTACCTCGACAATGTGATCACTCGGCACTTTGTCACGAGAGATCGCACCCGCTTCCAGAATCCAACGTACCTTTTGCAGCTTCGCTTTGTCGAGCCCCATCTCCTGTAGCAAGGCCTCACCTGCGCGAGCCGGCGCCATCCGCTGGAGTCCCGCCGTAAACGGCACGTCGGCGCTTTGTCCAAACGAAAGAACTGGGTCGTCGAGCCCGGACTCCGCGATGCACGCGACAAGCTCTCGGTATGCCGCGTCAGTTATCGTAAGCGTGAAGCTCATGGCACCTAACGCCCAAGCTCAGCGACGCGCGGCACGGATGCCGCGCAGCGAAGGCACTTTATCTTTCCGGCTCGGCCCATCATTGATTCCCGGAGCTACCGTCGCGCGTGCGCTGCAGCTTGTTGTTAGATCCCGTACTCGGTTTGGCATATCGATCAACAGTTGCACGCATCTCGACGCTAATGGACGCCTGGCTTCTTGCCAATTCCGCTGCAAACTCTGGATCACGTTTCGCGATCCCTTGAACCGTACGCTCCGCTAACTCGGGGTCTTCATACATCGAGGCATGATCTCTTCGATACGTGGCTAACCGCTGTATGTAGTCCTCGAGGGTTCCGCTCACCGGGAAGCCGTACAACTTATCAAGGAAGCGGAATGTCTGACTACGCTCGAGGGCACCCCACTGGATGATGCCTTGGTCGATATCAGATTCCAGTAGAAGCCGAATGTTGTCTAATCGCTGATTCTCGATGAATCGCGTCGTCTGAATTGCTAGCACGCCCCTCGCAACGGACTCGGTGCGTATGCCGGTATGCATACCGTGCCTGAATCCTACTGCGTACCCAAGCAGGCCGATGACTACAGCAATCAATGAGAGCAGTAGGTGTGCAATGGAAAGCCCTTTCACGGGATCTAACGCCCAAGCTCAGCGACGGGCGCACAGGTGTCATTAATTGGCACTTTATCCCTCACGCGAGCGCTCCAGCGAATTGTTAGGCGTCTCCGGCTCGCGCGCGCCGGTCTCCTCGCCACAGGCCAGAGCCGAATAGCAGCGCGAAGACACAAGTCACTGCAGCCAATGCGACAACGTCATCGGAAGAGGTAATGCCGGCATTCGGCCCGAGGAGCGGCAAGCAACCCCAGAGGACAACGGAGACAATAGCTCCGTGAACCCAAGGACGTAGCGTCCATTCGCCGAAAAGATAGCGAGTGCATAAGCCATGGGCCAGCGCGGCGGTCGAGAACCAGATCGTGAGCAGCGCGATAAAGCGAAGATCTACGCTTCGCCATTCGCCAAATAGGCGATGCACTAAGACCCCTGCGAAGCTGGCAACCAAGACACCGGCTCCGACGAAGAGCGCAGCCAGCACTGGCCGCAGCACGACAGGTGTGGCGTCGACG
>CAZPJE010000308.1:0-3244 GCA_964586725.1 uncultured Steroidobacteraceae bacterium
ATCACCGAGCCCCGGAACACCCCCGCGTTCAGGAACACGCGAGCCCCGACACCGCCATCGACATGCATCTCGTCATAGCGCCGGCCGCCGGGCTCGAGTTCGATGTCGATCATCACCGGCGGAAACGCCACCGGGATCGACGCCGACGCCAGCATCACCTTGCGGAACAGCTCGAGCGCCTCGGGGTGGCCGCTGCTGGCGATCAGCCCCATGTTCCAGACCACGAAGCGGGGCACGAGCAGCTGCCAGACGACCGAGCCGATCTTGAAGATGTCGCGGGTGCGGGTGGTGGTGTAGACGTTGCGCAGCGCCTCGTCGTCGTCCGGGCCGAGGAACGCGAAGGGCGCCATCAGCGCGCCGGTCGATATGCCGGTGATCACCTTGAAGACCGGGCGCTTCCCGGTGCTCGTCCAGCCATTCAGGTAGCCCGCGCCGAACGCGCCGCTCGCGCCGCCGCCCGACAGCGCCAGGTGTGGCTAGCGCACGGTGCCGTCCGCAGCACGCGGGAAATCCGACGCGGATTCCTGGGCGAACGACAGGGCGAGGTCGCGCTCGAGCGTGTCGCTCGGGGTGCCTGCGCGGGCGCGGATCTCGGGAAAGCCCGGTATCGACGCCACCCGTTCGCGCTGTGGTGTGGCACGGCATCGCGCGGCAGCGAGCCGCAGGCAACGAGCGCAGCGCCCATGCACACGACGCCGATCCTCGACACCCGCATCAGGGCGACCGGCATCGTGTCGCGCCGGCCGGGACGGGGGGGAGATGCCGTGGAGGAGGCTGAACGCATCCGGTGCGAGCGGGATGCGTCCGGTGTCACGGAGTCGATCGAGGCGCCGTCGGGTCGCGCCATTCGCGAAGGGGCCGCTGCTGGGCCCAGCGCTGCTCCCACGACGCCTTCTGCCCGAACCACACCTTGCGCTGATAATGGGCGTCCCAGTAGGGGCCGACCGCGAACTCGACGACCGGCAAGCCGAGGTTCGGCCCGCCATTGAGGATCGTGACCGCTGTGCCGTTGAACGGCACCGACAGGTAGCGCGAGTAGATCCAGCCCCGGTCGCGGCCGGCGATCACGTCGCACCAGCTCCAGTTGGACACGCAGCCGACCACCGACACCGTGGTCCTGCCGAGCAGCCAGGTGACGGTGGGCATGCTGCCGGAGGGGCCCGCGCGGACGTTGACCGAACTCGTCGTGATCGCGTCCTGCGCGGCCGCGACCGGCATCGATGCGGCACACGTCAGGGCGAGCAGTGACAAGACACGTGAAATCATGGGCGGCCCGTTCGTTTCGATCCGAATGCTACCACTGCGGCCGGGCCGCACGCATGCGGCACCGGTGCCGGGTCCCGCGGGCGTAAGCGATCGCCGGCACGGGTCGCCGACGGTCATCGAGCGCTGTTACCATCGCGGCGGGCCGGACCGCCGGCCGCGGCACGAACCGCAGCGCGGCAGCGGCCCGACGTGCCCCGCGCTGCTCGGACCGGGCGATCGCGCGACTCCCTGGGCCCGCGGGCAATGGACCGACTCCGGACACTCGTATACCTCGCGGTGCTGACGCTGATCGTCGGCTGGGTGCTGCACATCGGCCGCAGCATCTTCATCCCGATCGTGCTCGGAGCGGTGGTCGTGTACGTGATCGTCGGGCTGACGCATGCCCAGCTGCGGATTCCGGTCGTGGGTGCGTTGCTGCCGGTGCAGTTGCGGACCCTGCTGGCGGTGCTGTTCATCGGGCTGATCGTCGGCGCGCTGGTGTACCTCGTGCTGGCCAACAAGGAGCGGGTGCTCGCGCTGACGCCCAAGTACCAGGAGTCGCTGCTGGCCGCGATCCAGAGCGCTGCGGTGATGCTGGGGATCGAGTCCGAGCCCACCTGGGCGACGCTGCGCCAGGACCTGCTCGCGCTGGTGAACGTCCGCAGCCTGGTCGGATCGATGGTGAGTTCGGTGTCGTCGATCATCCTGAGCATCGTCGTCGTGCTGCTGTACGCGACCTTCCTGCTGGTCGAGACGCGTGCCTACCCGGGCAAGCTCGACCACCTGTCTGACACGCCCCAGGGCAGCGCGCGGATCCGTCAGCTGGCCCAGGACGTCAACGCGCGCATCGGGTCCTACCTCGCGCTCAAGACCCTGATCAGCGTGCTGCTCGGCGCGGTCTGCTGGGTGCTGATGCGCTGGGTCGACCTGGAGTTCGCCGGTTTCTGGGCGGTGCTGATCACGCTGCTGAACTTCATCCCCTACATCGGATCGTTCCTGGCGGTGCTCTTCCCGGTGGCCATGGCGATCGCCCAGTTCCAGGATCCGGGTGTCGTCTTCTACCTGGCGTTGGGCCTGATCGCCGTGCAGTTCCTGATCGGCAACTTCCTCGACCCGTACCTGATGGGCAATTCGCTGAACCTGAGCCCGTTCGCGATCCTGGTGAGCCTGGCCGTGTGGTCCGAGCTCTGGGGGATCGCCGGTGCGTTCCTCGCCGTGCCGATCACCGCGGTGATCGTGATCGTGTTCTCGGAGTTCGCCAGCACCCGGCCGGTCGCGGTGCTGCTGTCGCGCACCGGGCAGCTTCGTGCACCGGCCGATCGGCACACGGCATGAGGCTGAGGTCGGTCACGGACCTGTTCAGGGACGCCGCGGTGGGCTGGGTGCGCGACTATGCGCAGAGCATGGGTGCGGCGCTGGCCTTCTACACGATGTTCTCGATCGCGCCGCTGCTGCTGATCGTCATCTCGGTGGCAGGCCTGGTGTTCGGCGAGGAGGCCGGCCGCGGCGAGGTGTTCGGGCAGCTGCTCGGGGACCCGGGGGCGCGGGCCGTGCAGGACCTGCTCGAGAGCGCCGGCCGTCCCGCGGAAAGTGCGATGGCCACCGCCTTCGGCCTGGTCTTCCTGTTCATCGGGGCGGCCTCGGTCTTTGCCGAGTTGCAGGATGCGCTCGACCGGATCTGGCGCGCCGCGCATCGCGCGCGGGCGTCGGGCCCCTGGACCTGGATCCGCGCACGCCAGCTGTCGTTCGGCATGATCCTGGGCATCGGGTTCCTGCTGATCGTCTCGCTGGCGTTCAGCGCGGGGCTCGCCGCCCTGAGCAAGTGGTGGGATCCGTTCTCGACCGGCTAGGCCACGGTGGCGAATGCCATCGAACTGGGGCTGGGCCTGCTGCTCGCGACCGCGGTGTTCGCGTTGATCTACAAGACGATGCCCCGCGTCCAGGTCCGCTGGGCCGACGTGTGGATCGGGGCGGCGGTGACCTGGGCGCTGTTCGTCGC
>CAZPJE010000309.1:0-12877 GCA_964586725.1 uncultured Steroidobacteraceae bacterium
GCGTCCGCGTGGAGTCCGCCGCCAGCGCAGCCCGCACCGCCGGCCCCGGCCGCTGCCGGCCCGACATGACGGAGCCGCTGCGGCGTTCGCCAGCACTCAGTCGGCGCGCCTTGCTCGGTGGCGCTGCGACCGCCGTGGCGATCGGCGCCGCAGCCAGCGGTTGCAGCCGCAGCGACGAGCCGCTGGTACGGCCTGCCGGCGTGCCGCTGTCGCCGTTCGACACTGACACGACGGCGGCCGAGGTGGTCGCCGGGCTGGATCTGTCGGGCAAGACCTATCTCGTGACCGGCGGCACTTCCGGCCTCGGCATGGAGACCGCGCGCGTGCTGGCAGCGCAAGGCGCGGATGTCCTCGTCACCGGCCGCACCGAGGATCGCGCGCGCGACGCTGCGCAGCAGATCGGCGGGCGCTGCACGGGGCTCGAACTGGAACTCGCGGCACCGACCTCCGTCGTGGCCTGCGCGCAGCTCGTGGACCGCCTGGGCGTCGCTCTCGATGGCCTGATCTGCAATGCCGGCATCATGCGCCAGGGCGAGCGCCGCATCCTCGAGGGCATCGAGGAACACTTCGCCGTGAACCACCTCGGTCACTTCCTGCTCGTGCGCCTGCTGCTGCCGCGCGTCCGCGCTGCCCCACAGGGCCGCATCGTCGTCGTCTCGAGTTCCGCCTGGAAGTGGGCGCCGCCGTCGGGCATCGACTTCGACGACCTCGCCGGCCGCCGCGACTACAGCGCCAACAAGGCCTACGGACAATCGAAGCTCGCGAACGCGCTGTTCGCGGCGGAGCTGGCGCGTCGGCTCGCCGGAACCACGACGACGGCCAATGCCGTCAATCCGGGGCCCGTCGACACGGCGCTGTGGCGCTACGCGCCCGCGTGGCAACGGACGCTGCTGGCACCCGTCAAGGGGTTGCTGCTGAAGCCGGTCGAAGTCGGTGCGGCAACCCAGGCCTATGTCGCCACCGCGCCCGCACTGGCGTCCGTGTCCGGCCAGTGTTTCCAGGACTGCAATCCCTTCGTGCCGCCGCCATACGTGCAGGATGCCGCGCTCTCGCGTCGGCTCTGGGATGTCTCGGAAGCCTGGGCAGAGCCTTACCTGAGCTGAGCTGAGCTGAGCTGAGCTGAACGCAACACCGAGGTCCCGAAGTGAACGAAGCACCCACGCCCCAACGCGAGCATCACCTCAAGCTGCAAGCGGCGACCGCAGACCTGATCCGGCCCTTCGGCGCCTTGCTGAGCCGCGACGGCAGCGCGCCGCTCAGTGGCCTCGACTACTACAAGGGTGCAGTCGCGGTGAGCAGGCCGGTCGATTTCCACTGCGCCACGGAGACGGAGCTGTCGCTGGCGTCACTGCGTCTGCGGCCGTGGCGCGTGCACTACCTCGAGCGTCACTTCCAGCACACGCAGTCGTTCATCCCGCTCGGCGGCAAGCCCTGGGTCGCCGTGCTCGCACCGCCCACCGATGGCGACATGCCGGATCTCAACGCGGCGCGCGCGTTTCGCTTCGCCGGCAACCAAGGCCTGTGCATGCATGTGGGGACCTGGCACGAGTTTCCCTTCCCGGTCGAGGACGACACCGACATGGTGGTCGTGCTGTCGACGCAGACGACGCAGGACCTGCGCACCCGCGCGACCAATGGCATCGAGGCCTTCGGACCAGATCTCGACAAGAAGGACATGACGCTCAGGGCGGGCGTCACGCTGGTCATCGATGCCTGACGGACGGCGCTAGCGCTAGCGGAACAGGATCGACCGCGGATACTTCGCGTGCAGCCGGCGGTCGAGCCCCTGCCAGTGGCCCGTCGGCAGCACGACGAACAGCAGCGCGATCAGGCCCAGCACGATCAGCGACGCATCGTAGAAGCCGCCGAGCCCGATGTTCACCGTCGCGAAGATCGCGAGCGCGCCGGCCCAGCGGGTGCAGAGGCCGAGCAGCAATCCCACGGCGACACCGGCCCAGACCAGCGTGATGACGATGCCGACCAGCCGGTAGTTCGGGATCAGGAAGCCCGTCAGGTAGGCCGCCATCAGGCCGTTGGGGTCGATCTGCGCGAGCTGCTTCAGGAACACCTGCTTCGGGTAGTCCGTCCAGGCATAGCCCATCTGCACTTTGTTGATGAACGCGAACAGATAGAACAGGCCGTAGAAGTAGCGCAGGCCCAGCACGGTGCCACGCCCCAGCTTGCCGCCGAAGCCGCGCTTGGGAGTGTCAGCAGGAAGCGAAGTCGTGTTCACGGCGGGGTCTCCTGCAAGTTAGCGGCAAACTGCCGATCGGGGCCGCGCGGCAGGTGCGTGCATTGGCCTTGCCTGGCGCCGTCGCGGCTCAGCCACGCGCCAGTCTTCTGATCGATGATCGCATCGGGCAGTTCGATCCGGCGATTCCAGACATCGAGCCGCGCCTCGAGATCAGTGCGCGCACTCGTCGCACGCGCGAGGTCAGGCGTCAGTTCGTAGATCGTGAGCGTGCGGAAGTCTTCGGTCTTCGGACGAAAGAACCGCGCGAAGTAATCCCAGATCGTCGCGATCTGCGCCCAGGCGCCCTTTTCATCCATGACATAGGCCACGCGCTGCTGTGCGCCCTCGCAGCGCAGCACTTCGATGCAGACCGTGCACAGTTCGGGGATATCGATGACCAGCGGGCCCTGCACCTGCGGCGTGGCGGGCTTCGCGCAGCCGACCAGCGTGAGCGCAGCGGCAGCGATCGCGGGCAGGAGCATGCGGACTCTCATGCTGGCGACTCCTCGAAGATGTTGCGGGGTCGAAACCACGCGATGGCTTTGACGATCATGACTTGGCCCATGCGTCCTCCCGCAGGGTCAGCGCCGAGATTAACGTACCCGACCAGTCGGTCCAATAGATGCCTTGCCGGCTTTGCGCGCCGGGCGACGGCCCCGACCGCGCCGCGGTGCCGGGGCCAGCGCCGGGGCCTTCCCATCGACGACACGGGAGATCACGAGCGACATCATCGCCTCGATGCGGCGCCAGTCCGCTTCGCGGTCGAGCCGCAGGCCGAAATAGCGCGGCGATGTGCGCGACCGCAGCGCGAGATAGCAGACGGCCGCGTACAGGAGCCGCTGCAGCGCGATGATCTCCTCGCGGTCGTATTCCTCGGGGCGGCTGAACAACCGGACCAGCCCGCGACCGTGCGCGAGCCGCACCCGGTCGAGCGCGCGAGTGACCGTGGTTTCCTGCAGCAGTTCCCCGCCCAGCAGCTCCAGCGTGCGCGGTCGCGCGCGCAGCGCCCGCGCATAGCGCTGGTAGTTGCGCGTCAGCTGCTCGCGGGTCGTCAGCTGCGCGTAGTCGGCGGCGTCGGCACCGAGCAGGTCTGCGTCGGTCGGCAGCAGTTCGCTGCGTTCGGCCCAGGCGGCGGCGAGACCCTCAAGCCCGCCGAAGTAGCTGTACAGCAGCGACTTGCCCACCCGCGCCCGCCGCACGACGCCGTTGACAGTGACGCGATGCGCGCCGCGCTCCTGCAACAGCGTGTCGAATGCATCCAGCAGCGCACGCTCCTTGCCGAGGCGGTCGCGCTCCCAGCGCGGTTCGATGACCGGCGCGCGGGGTGGCGCGCGGGGTGGCTCGCGGCGCTTGGGACGCGGACGGGATTTCTTGACCATGCTCCAGACACTATTTCAAAGCGCGCGCGACGGCTACAGTGTCCGCATGCAGACCCGTCGACTGTTCTTCGCGCTCTGGCCCGACGAGACCGAACGCGCCGCGCTCGCCGCAGCAGCGCATCGACTGTTTCCGCTGTCGGGGCGACCGGTGGCCGCGGCGGATTTGCATGTCACGCTCGCGTTCATCGGCCCGGTAGACGTCGCGCGGGCCGAACGCTTCGCGGCCCTGGCTGGCCCGCTGCCGCCGGTGACCTTGACGTTCGACGTCATCGAGTGCTGGACACGGTCGCGCGCCCTCGTGACCGCAGCACGCACGGTGCCGCCGGGCTTGCAGCGTGGGGTCAACGATCTGTGGCGACGACTGGACCGACTCGGGGTCGCGCGCGATCCGCGGCCGTTCCAGCCCCATATCACCCTCGCCCGCGATGTGCGCCACTGGCGCGGCGCCCACGACTGGCTGCCGGTCACCTGGACGGCGCGGCAGATCCGGCTGGTCGAGTCGCATCCGGATGCGACGCCGCGCTACCAGCTGCTGCCGCTGCCAGCATGAGGCACTGCTATCCTTGCCAGAGCGCTCTGGTGCGAGGACATCGCGGATGAATGCAGGATCAAGTGGGTCGCTGCCGGCGGGCGACGAGGCCGCGACCGGCATCGATCCGGCGCACCGGCGCGTGATCTTTGCGTCATCACTCGGCACGGTGTTCGAGTGGTACGACTTCTACCTGTACGGCGCGCTGTCGGTCATCATCGCGAAGCAGTTCTTCGCCGGCGTCAACGAAACGACGGGGTTCATCTTCGCGCTGCTGGCGTTCGCGGCCGGCTTCTTCGTCCGCCCGTTTGGCGCGCTCGTCTTCGGCCGCCTCGGCGACCTGATCGGCCGCAAGCACACCTTCCTCGTCACGATCGTGCTGATGGGCGGCGCGACCTTCCTGGTCGGCTGCCTGCCGAACTACGAATCGATCGGCGTCGCAGCGCCCATCCTGCTGATCGTGCTGCGGCTGCTGCAGGGCCTCGCGCTGGGCGGCGAGTACGGCGGCGCCGTCGTCTACGTCGCCGAGCACGCGCCCGCGAACCGCCGCGGCCGCTACACCGCCTGGATACAGACCACGGCCACGTTGGGGCTGTTCCTGTCGCTGCTCGTGATCCTCGCGACCCGGCTCGTGCTCGGAGATGAGTTCGAAACCTGGGGCTGGCGCGTGCCGTTCCTGCTGTCGGCAGTGCTGCTCGCGATCTCCGTGTACATCCGGCTGCAGCTCAACGAGTCGCCGGTGTTCCAGGCCATGAAGGACGAAGGCCGCCTGTCGCGCGCACCGCTGCGCGATTCATTCGGCAAATGGCCCAACCTGCGTCTCGTGCTGCTGGCGCTGGTCGGCGCGACCGCCGGGCAAGCCGTGATCTGGTACGGCGGGCAGTTCTATGCGCTATTCTTCCTCGAGAAGATCCTGCAGGTCGCCTCGCGCGAGGCCAATCTCGTCATGGCGGCAGCCTTGCTGATCGGCACGCCATTCTTCGTCGTGTTCGGCATCCTGTCCGACCGCGTCGGGCGCAAGCCCATCGTGCTCGGCGGCTGCGTGCTCGCGGCGTTGACCTACTTTCCCGCCTTCGAGGCGCTGACGCGTTACGCCAATCCAGCGCTCGCGGCAGCGCAGGCGGGCGCGCCCGTCACGGTCGTCGCCGACCCCGCCGACTGCTCGGTGCAGTTCGATCCCGTCGGCCGCACGATCTTCAACCGCTCCTGCGATGTCGCAAAGGCAGCGCTGGCGAAGGCGGGCATCCCGTATCGCAACGAAGCCGCATCGCCCGGCACGGTTGCGCAGGTGCGCATCGGCGACGGCGCGGCGGCCGTGAGCGTCGACGCCTTTCGCGGCGAGACGCTGTCGCGCGACGCGTTCGCGGCCGACAGCAAGGCGTTTGCGTCGGAACTGCGCGCCGCGCTCGACCGGGCCGGTTATCCGGCGCGAGCCGACATGGCGCGCGTCAATTATCCAATGCTGATCGCCGTCCTGACCTGGCTCGTGCTGCTCGTGACGATGGTCTATGGCCCGATCGCCGCGTGGCTGGTCGAGCTGTTTCCGCCGCAGATCCGCTACACGTCGATGTCGCTGCCGTATCACATCGGCAACGGCTGGTTCGGCGGTTTCCTGCCGGTGACGTCGTTCGCGATCGTCGCCGCGACCGGTGACATCTACGCAGGCCTCTGGTATCCGATCGCGGTCGCGAGCATCACCGCGGTGATCGGCGCACTGCTGCTGCCGGAGACGCGCGGACGGCTCATCCGCCACTAGGGCGTCTCGGCCGTGGGGCTCGCCGTTCGCTACTTCGGCTCGAAGCGCGCGGTGATCTCGACGCAGCCCTCGACGGCACGGCGGTTGCTCGTTGCCGGCACCCAGCGCGCGGCCTTGGCCCAGTTGCGCGCGGCGACGTCGAGCCGCTCGGAGCCGGAGCTTTTCAGCACCGCAGGTTCACCGGCCAGCACGCCCTCAGGATTGGCGCAGACGCGCAAGCCCACGCTGCCCTTCTCGCGCGCGACGCGCGCCTCGATCGGATAGAACTCCATCACGCCGGGCGACGCGGCCACGTTCATGAACAGCGGCGACGCAGCACGCTGGGGTTCGGGCGGCGGAGGCGGTTTGGCTTCGACGGGGGGCGTCGTGGCCGCGGCGCGCGCGACGCCGCGCCGTGCTTCGGGGCCTGCCGCGGCGGGCGCGGCTGCAGATGCCGGCGCTGTCGCTGACGCCGCGGTCGCGCTTGGCACGGGCTCCGGCATCGCCGAGGAGTGATGGTGCGCGATGCGCCACTCGCCTTCGCGGAACGTGTAGACGTAGGTAAAGCGGGCAGCCACTTCCTTGACTGCGCCTTTGTCGTCCATCAGCGAGAACGTGTAGGTGCCAGCGTCGACGGCCGTGTCGCACGACACCCTGACGCTGCGCGTGTCGATCCGACCCCGCGGATGTTTCTCGAGGAAGTGCACGAAGTACTCGCGAATCGACTCGTGATCCAGGCGCGGGCGGTTGGATACCGTGGCGAGCAGCACCGCATCATCCCAGTAGCGGCGCGCGACGCGCTCGGCGTCGAGGCTCGCGAGCGCCAGATTCCAGCCGTCGAACCAGCTGGCCACGGTCGCCTCGTCGACCGCGGCGCAGCGCGGCGCGGCGGCGGCGGGTGCCGCGGCGGCGGCGCTCAACAGAATCACGGCAATCGACACGGCCTACTCCAGCAGCGCGGTGAATCGCCTCCGGTTATCGGCCGTGCCAGGTCGTCGCTTGAGACCGGGCATTACATATCGTCGATCTCGGTGCCGGAGCGGATATTGGGCAGCACCAGCGCCGCCAGCGCCGACACCGCCAGCAGCGGCGCAATGGCCAGCGTGAACGCCCATTGCCAGCCGATCGCCGCGACGATCAGCGGCACGACGCTCGGAAACACCGCGAATCCCAAGCTCAGCGGCGCCGAACCGCAGACTGCATAGCTGGTGGTCCGCATCCGGGTCGGGAACAGGTCGGCGAGCAGCGCACCGACGACCGCGTTGCTGCCATAGAAGAACGCGCCGGTCAGTGCGAACAGCGCGAGATCATGCCAGCGGGCCTGCGGCAGCCACATCAGCGCCACGAGCGCTGCAGCGCCGGCCATGCACCAGATCGCGAACGTATTGCGCCGGGTCAGCTTGTACTCGCCGACCCAGGCCGCGGCGAGATACCCGACGATCGCGATGCCATTGGACCAGCCCACGAGTTGGGTGGCTTCCGCCGCCGTGTAACCGCGCACCTGCATGAAGTAGGTCGGAAAGAAGAACGCCGTGCCGGCATAGGCGGAACCGAAGCTCAGGAACAGCACCACCGAGGCAATGGAGCGCAGCCGGAACTTCGCGTTGAACAGCTCGCGCAGCAAGCCGGTGTCGAACGTCTTCGCGCCCTGGCTGCTGCGCACGGCGGCAACGGCTTCGAAGCGCCGGCTCTCCGGCAGGCGCCATGCGATCAGGAACGCGATCGGCACGACCGCGAACGCGATCAGGAAAATCGAGCGCCAGCCGCTGGTCTCGAGCAGCGGTGCAGCGATCAGCGCCGCGATGAACCAACCGAGGGGATAGCCGCACTGCAGCACGCCCATCATCATGCCGCGCAGGTGCGCCGGCGCCGCCTCCGCGACATAGGCCACCGTGATCGGCGCGAGTCCCGCCGCGAGGCCGAACGCGAGCGCGCGCAGGATCGTCAGCTGCGTCAGGTCCTCGACCATGCCATGCAAGCCGACGAAGAGCGCCGAGGTCGCGAGCAGCGCGCCGAGCGTCCAGCGTCGCCCCCAGCTGTCCGCCGCGAGCCCAGCGAACACGACGAAGATCGCGGCGACGATGAAGCCGATCGACAGGATGATGCCGATGGTCTCGAGTCCGACGCCGAACTCCGCGGTGATGCCCGGCACCGCGTAGCCGAACAACGACTGGTCGAGATTGCTGACGGTCCAGGCGAACAGGCAGAAGCCCAGCACGGTCAGCCACTCGCGCCCGTGCTCGGTGCGCGCCGCGGCAGCGTTGGTATCGTTCAAGAGACCCCCGGATGATGGGTGCGAAACACCACTTTACCGTCACGATCGGCTCCCGTGCGGCTGGCGTGCGCGACGGCGTCGCGCCACTGCTCGAGCGGATACTCGGCGGCGATCGGCGTCTGCAGTTCGCCGCTCGCGATCTGCACGGCGAGCGCCCCGATCAGGCGTTCGCGCTCGGGCAGTGAGCGCGCGTCGAGACTGAAGCCGGCGTAATAGCCGATCACGCGCAGCCGCTTGTAGAGCAGCATCCAGGTCGGCACGCAGCAGGGTTCGCCACTGACCGCACCCATGTTGGCCAGCGTGCCGCCATCCGACAGGCACTCGGCCAGGCGGCCCGACGCCGCGCCACCGATCCCGTCGAGCGCGATCAGCAACGGCGCGTCACCGATGCGTGCGCGCAGCCGGTCGGCGAGATCCGGGCCGTCGACGATGACGACGTCGGCGCCGAGGGCGGTCAGCGCGGGCACGAGCTCGGCTCGGCGCACCACGTTGACCGTGCGGATCCCGCGCTGCCGCGCGAGCCGGATCAGGTTACGACCGACGTTGGAGTTCGCGGCGTTCTGCACGAACCAGTCGCCCGGCTGCAGCGCCGCGAGGTCACGCAGCGCGAGTTCCGCCGTGAACGCGTTGACCATCAGGCACAGTTGGGCCGGATCGCCGTCGGGCAGCGGGATCACCGACTGCGCCGCTGCCGTGAGCTCGCTGCGCCAGCTGCCGCACTGGCGTGGCAGCAGCACGCGCTGGCCGACGACCAGGCCGCCCGCACCGGCGCCGATCTCGACGATGCGCCCGACCCCTTCGATGCCCGGCACCTGCGGCAGCGCGACCTGCAGGTCGCGACTGTCGCGCACCCGCCGATACATCAGCCGACCGCCGGCGATGTTGGTCAGGTCGCCCGCGTGGATCGGCGCCGCTTCGATCGCGATTCGCACTTCGCCGGCACCGGGCGGGCGCGCCGGCTCGTGGTGCAGGGCCAGCACCTCGAGCGGCGCGCCGAAGCGGCCGTGGCTCAGCAGCCTGACGGACGTCGGCACGCTGCCGGGCACTCAGCGCCGGAACAGGCCGATGAGCTTGGCGCGATCCAGCGTGTTCATGTGCAGCTGGAAGCCGACGATGGCGCAGGAGGTGTCGGCCGTCACGGGCAATTCCCGGACCCCCACCGCGTGCACCGTGAAGACGTAGCGATGCACGTTGTGTCCCGGCGGCGGACACGGGCCGCCGTAACCGGGCTTGCCGAAGTCGGTGCGAATCTCGAGCGCGCCTTTGGGCATCTTGCCGCTGGCAGGCTCACCGGCACCCAAGGCCAGCGACATGACGTCGGCCGGGATGTTGACCACCATCCAGTGCCAGAAACCGCTGCCGGTCGGCGCATCGGGGTCGTAACAGCTGACCGCGTAGCTCTGCGTGCCGGCCGGCGCGCCACTCCAGCTCAACTGCGGCGACAGATTCCCGCCGCTGCAGCCGAAGCCGAACGCGCTCGACAGCACGTGGTCCATCTTCAGCAGCTCACCTTCCTTGAAGCTCTCGCTGGTCAACGTCATCGGCATCGTGAGTCCTCCATGTTTGGGCGCCAGCCCCACGCCGGTCGCGGCGCAACATTATAGGCATTGGCCTGCCGCGGCGAACCGCAGGTCGGGGTCTATACTCGGGCCATGCCGCGACACCTGCCGGCCCTGCTCGCCAGCCTGCTGGCCGTCTCGTTCGCCGCCGTCCCGGCGCACAGCGAGCAAACCCCCGTGCAGGCGGCGCGGGTGGATCCGTGCAAGCCGTTGGCCGACGGCGACCCCCGCCGCCTCGATCGCATGCGCAGCAGCATGCAGGGCAGGGTCTGTGCCACGGCGCGCTGGTTCGACGGCCTGTTCGGCGACCCGCGCGAACACGCCGATGCCTACGGCGACAGCTACGGGCGCCTCGGCGCGGCCGTGACCTGGGATGAACTCGACGCGACCGAACTGCAGGGCAGCTTCCGCGCGCGGCTCGCATTGCCGGCGCTCGGCGAACGCGTCAATGCCGAGCTCGGTCGCGACGACACCGAGAACTACATTGACGACAGCTACGACGACGCCGCGTTCCTGCCGGGTTCGTTCTCCGATGACCGCGACGCCCAGTGGCATGCGGGCTTGAACTATCTCGCCACCTCGCGCCCACGCAGCGTGTTCGACCTTGGCCTCGGGCTCAGCCTGAGCTCACCCGTCAACCCGTACGTGCGCGCACGCCTGCGCGGCTTCCTGACGCCGCGAGAAGACCTGCTGATCACGCTGCGCAACACCGCGTTCTGGGAACGCCGGCAGGGCGTCGGCAACACCATGGGCGCCGACTTCGACTGGTCGGCAACGGACACGCTGCTGCTGCGCTTCGCGCAGACAGCGACGCTGTCGGAAGCCACGGCGGGCGTGCGCTGGCGCAGCCGGCTGTCGCTGTACCAGGCGCTGAACCCGCGCAGCGCGCTGCGCTACGAGGCGTCCACCCAGGGCGAGACCGACGGGGTGCAACCCGATTACCGCGGGCTGCGCGTGACGTACCGGCGCAGCGTGCTACGCGAGTGGCTGTTCGCGGAATTGTCGACGCGCGTGTTCTGGGCCGACGCGATCGATCCCGCGCGCAGCTGCGCGGGCTGCATCGGCGTCAGCGCGGGCTTCGAGGTGATGTTCGGCAAGCGCTACGATCGCTGGCTGGATGAGGCCGGACCGCAGCCCTGAATCGGCGCGCCGCGCGTGCTCAGGGTGGCGCGGTTGCCGCGGTCGCGGCGCTCTTCAGCACCTGCACCCGGGCGGTGCGCACCATGTTGTCCGCGGTGGCGACGACCTCGATCGCGTAGTCGCCGATGCGCAGCGAGGTGCCCTGTTCGGGGATCGTCTCGAGATGCTCGACGATCAGCCCGGACAGTGTCTTGGGTCCGTGCGTGGGCAGGCGCCATTTCATCGCGCGGTTCAGCAGGCGCACGCTCGCCGACGCCGTGACCAGGAAACGGCCGTCCGCCTCGCGCAGCACCTTGCGATGCCCGGCGACGCCCGGATCGGTCGTGAACTCGCCGACGATCTCTTCGAGCAGGTCTTCGAGCGTGATCAGCCCCTGCACGTCGCCATACTCGTCGACGACGAAGCCCACCCGGCGCCGGTCACGCTGGAAGTTCAGCAGCTGTGCATTCAGCGACGTGCCCTCCGGCACGTACAGCGCACCGCGCTGCGCCGCGATCTCGCGCACCATCTCGCGGGTCAGGCGACCGCGCGCGAGTTCGTTCGCGACGCGTTTCATGTGCAGCACGCCGATCAGCTTGTCGAGCTCGCCGTCGTAGACCGGCAGGCGGGTGTGCCGCGTCTCGCGCAGCTGCTCGAGGATGCGGCTCCAGTCTTCGCTGATGTCGACGCCAACGACCTCGTTGCGCGGGATCATGATGTCGTCGACCGTGATCTGCTCGAGGTCGAGGATGCTCATCAGCATCTGCTGGTGGCTGCCCGGGATCATCGCGCCCGCCTCGGCCACGACCGTGCGCAGCTCCTCGCGGGACAGCGCGGTCTGTTGCGTCTGCTGGTCGACCCGCAGTCCCACCACCCGCAGCATGGCGTTGGTGATCCGGTTGATGATCCAGACCGCCGGGTACAGCAGCCACTGCAGCACGGTGTAAACGAACGAAGACGCCGTCGCGATCGGGCCGGAGTGCAACGCGCCGTAGGTCTTCGGCCCGACTTCGCAGAATACCAGCATCACCACGGTCAGCACGCCGGCCCCGACCGCGACCCACTGCTCGCCCCAGGTCTCGAGCACGAGGATCGCGACCAGCGTCGCGGCCAGGTTGTTGGCAAGGTTGTTGCCGATCAGGATCAGACCGATCAGCCGATCGGGCCGGGCCAGCAGTTTCTCCGCCAGCATCGCGCCACGATGCCCGCGCTGCGCAAGGGTGCGCAGCCGATACCGGTTGACGCTCATCAGGGCGGTCTCAGTGCCCGAAAAGAACGCCGACAGCACCATGCAGAGGGCCAGCAGCGACAACAGCAGAACGATGTGAGGATCGACCACGAGTCCGGTGGGGCACGCGCCGGGGCACGGCGCACCGCCATTCTATGTCATGCGGGAATGCCGTCCAGCGGCGGCAGAATGCGTTCCCTATTCAGGGACTTGCAGGCAATGACGGGCGGCCCCGGTGGTGTATGTCCGGGCGCACCACCGGCTGGCTGCTTGACTTAGCTCGGCGCGCTGACTGGCATCGGACGCAATCGTCGCGGCCTGCACCTCAAGGGTGCAACCCCGCGGCCGATACCTGCTGCAACAGACACATGTCGGGGGCATAGCGATGCAGGTTCACCAGGTTCGACTCACTCCGTCCAGCACGCTGCCGGGCGCGCTGCAGGCCAGCCAGAATCCGGCACCGGACCTGGTGCTGTGCTTCGCCGATCCGGTGTTCTTCGAAGCGCCCGACGCGACGCTGACGGCGGCCCTGCGCGCGACTTACCCCGAGTCGCTGGTGATCGGCTGCTCCAGCGCGGGCGAGATCTCGTCCGACGGCGTGACGACCGGCAGCGCCGTGGTCACGAGCGTCAAGTTCGCACGCCCCGGATTGGTTGCGGTCGATGAAGCCGTACAGGGAATGGCCGACTCCGAAGCCGCCGGCGAGCGTCTCGGCGCGAAGCTCGCCAGCGCCGCCCCGCACTCCGTCATCGTGCTCGGCCAGGGCGTCGAGCTGAACGGCAGCGCGCTGATACGTGGCCTGCGCAAGGCGCTCGGCGAG
>CAZPJE010000310.1:0-30356 GCA_964586725.1 uncultured Steroidobacteraceae bacterium
CGCGCTGCAGCGCGACGCAGCCCGCGCTCGCGCCGCGGCGCGGTCTCACATACGGGCGTGGCACTGGCCGAGTTCCTCGCCACGCGCACGCTGGAGTAACCATGGGCCACGGACTCGTCTGCTGGAAATGCGGTGCCTCGCTCGAGGACTACTCATTGCCGCTGCGCCGGCTCGAGGAATGCCGCGCCTGTCGCGCGCAGTTGCATGCCTGCCGGATGTGCGTCGAGTACGACACGCAGTACGCGAAGCACTGCCGCGAACCGACGGCCGAAGAAGTGCGCGCGAAGGACCAGGCCAATTTCTGCGACTTCTTCAAGCCGCGGCCAGACGCCTACGATGCGGGGGGAATGGACGCCGCCGCGAAGGCGCGCGCGGAGCTCGAACGGCTGTTCGGCAAGTGACGCCGCGCCGGCTCAGCCGCGCAGTTTTTCGCTGAGCCGGTCGAGCAACTTCGAGAACGTCGAGTTGCGCGGTTCGCTGCGGCGCGCGCCACTGCCGAGGTCGAGCCGAACGCCCGTGCCGTTGTCGATCGACAGCTGGCTGGCGCCGAGGATCTCGAGTGTTTCTTCGAGTGTCTGCGGGGAGCCTCGCGGCCGCCCCTGGCGGCGCGGCGCAGCCGCATCGACCGCTGCAGGCGGCGCCGCGGCGACAGGTTCGCTGGCGAGCACTGCTTCCGGATCCGCCAGCGGCTGCTGGCTGCGCGACAGCGCCGCGTCGACGGCGTCGTCGATCAGCTCGATCGCGTCGTCTTCCTTCGCGACCGCAGGCGCGATCGCGCGCGACAGTTCTATGGCACCGACCTGGGTCGCATCGCCGCGCTCCTTCGCGCTGACGGGCACGACCGCCACCGTCGCAAACTCGGACCGAATGTACAGGGCGACCTGCCGGGCGGCGACCGCATCGCTGAAGAAGCCGAGGCGCAGGCCGTACCACTTGCGGCCGTCGCGATTGCCTTCGATCTTGTAGAGCGTGTACGCGTTGAAGATGGCGAGCGGCGGCACGCGATCGAGGTCGATCGGCGACACCGACCACTCGAGCTGCACCGCGAAATGCACGGCAGCGTCGCGACTGAGCTGCGATTTGATGTCGCGCCAGGTCTGAGTGTCTTCCGGACTCAGCATCCGGATGTCGGTCTCGCTGCGCGGCGCCACCGCGGCGGGCGCCGCCGCCGACTGCGCCACGGCGTTCGCGCTGCGCGTCTTGAGGATGCGCAGCACCTGGCAGTCACTGAGTTCAGCGCGCTTCTGCGGCGCCTGCGCGGCAGTCGCCGCCGGCGGCGGCGCGACCGGGGCCGGACGCGCGGACTGCGGCGCAGCGCTGCTGGCCTGCGGTGCAGCGGCGACCCGCGGCGGACTTGCTGGTCGCGGCGCCGGCGGTGCCGACGCAGTCGCTGCGGGCGTTGCGGGAACGGCGGGCTGGGCCGGACGCGGCGTTGCGGCCGGCGCCGCATCGAGCGAGTCGAGCACTTCGCGCACGTTCGACGGCGGCACCCGTGGCGGAGCCGTCCTAGGAACCGCGCGCCGCTCTGGCGCGACAGCCGTCGTGGCCGCTGCGGCGGCCGGCGGCGCCACGGGCACAGTCACCCTGGATGGCGCGCTCGGTGCCGCGGCATTCGCCGCAGGGGAAGTCGGGGCAACGGCAGTCGGCGCGGCGACAGCGGGAGCAGCGCTGGCAGGCGCGGCAGGCCGCGCGTGCGCGCCGGGCGTCTTGGGTGCGGACTGCTTCGCTGCGAGCTGCTTCGCTACGGGTGACTTGGCGGCCGCGGCGGGCGGCGGCGGCGCTGGCGGCTTGGCCGCCGCGGTCGCGGCACCCTCGGCGCGCTGCGCGAGCCGTTTGCCGGGCGCCTCGCCCACCCATGCAGCCGGGTAGAGATCGCGGATCAGGGACAGCAGCTGCTCGGCTTCGTCGCGCGTGGCGAAGTAGCCCATGTGAAGGCGGAAGCGCTCGCGCCCTTCTTCACGCCGCCGACTGACGAAAAACGTGAAGCGCGCGAGCTCGGGCGCTGTCGGGCGCGACAGCGCCATCGGCGTCGTCGATGCGCACAAATTGATGACGTAGGGATCCGTCACAGCAGACGGCGCGCCGCGCACAGCCGATGTCGTCGGTTGCGTCATGAAGGTTCCCCGGATCAATGGCCCTGAGAAGTTGCAGGCAAGTCACGGGTGAACGCAGATGACGCGCGGCGCATCGCGCCGGCGGCGGCCCCGCTATCCGCGCGCCGCGCGGACCGGAGGCTTTGCGTCCCCACCTCGCGGCAGGTTTGCCTTCAACTCACGTGCACGAGTGTCGAAGTGAATGCCGACCGCGTCAAGCGACAAGCGTGTGTCGCTGTTCACAGTCAGCGGCAGTGTCGCGCTGCGTCGCTGATCAGCGACAGGACATAATGCAAGTGCGCGACGTCAACGCGCAGGAGTCGCGGCAGCAGCATCGCTCCAGAAACGTCCCGCGGAGACGAAGCGCTCGCGATACCACGGCAGTTCGAAGCGCGCGCGCTCGATGCCCCGACTGCGACCGGGCGCGTGCAGGAAGAATCCTGCGCCATCGTAGATGCCGACGTGGTCCACGGCGTCACCGCGCATGCGAAAGAACAGCAGATCGCCGACGCGCAGTTCGTCCAGCGGCACTGGCCGCGCTGCCGCGCGCTGTGCCGCAGCCGTGCGTGGCACGTCGATGCCGAGGCGCGCGTGGCTGAATAGCACGAGCCCGCTGCAATCGAAGGAGTCGGGCCCTGCGCCGCCGAGCCGATACGGCGCGCCAAGCTGCAGCGCGGCCGTGTCGAACAGCTGCTGGCCGATGTGCAGCGCGGGTTCTGCAGCGGGCGGCACGACCGCGACATCGCGCGGCGGCACGGGCACTTCGACCACGGGTGCACTCGCACAACCTGCGAGCAGCAACGCGAACACGGCAGCCGTTGCGCTGCGCGCGAGCGCGCTGCGCACGGTCAGCCGGCCTCGCGCATCGGTTCGGCGGTGCCATCGCCGTCGCGCGTGCGCCGCGCGGACAGCAGCGCGGTGACATCCGCCACGGGCAACGGCTGCGCGAGGTAGAAGCCCTGCGCGACGTCGCAGCCGCGTTCGCGCAGGAAGTCGAGCTGCTCGACGCGCTCAACGCCCTCGGCCACGACTTCCTTGCCGAGCGCATGCGCCATCGAGATGATCGTCCCGGCGAGGGTCGACGAGGCGTCGTTGTCAGGCACTTCCTCGAGGAAGGAGCGGTCGATCTTGATCACGTGTATCGGGTACTGGCGCAGGTAGTTCAGCGAAGAATAACCGGTTCCGAAGTCATCGAGCGCGAGACGCACGCCGAGCTCGGACAACTGCCGCATCGCCGCGCCGGCCGCGTCGTCCGCGAACACCGTTTCGGTCATCTCGATTTCCAGCAGCGACGGCTGGATGCCGTACTTGTCGAGCGCGCGCCGGACCGAGCGCGCGAAATCGGCGGACTTCAATTGCTGCACGGACACATTCACGGCAAAGCGCGCCGGCGCGATGCCCTGCTCGCACCAGATCGCGTACTGCGCGCAGGCAGCCTCGAGCACCCACCCGCCGATGTCGACGATCAGGCCGCTGGTCTCCGCGGCCGGGATGAACTCGTGTGGCGTGCGCGTGCCGTCGCGCGGCGTCTGCCAGCGCAGCAGCGCCTCGAGCCCGACCAGGCTGCCATCCGCCAAGCTGTACTGCGGCTGGTAGTAAAGAGAGAACTCGCGCCGCCGCAGCGCCCGGTACAGGCCGCTGTGGCTGGTCTCGAACCGGCTCATCATCAGGCGGCGATCGAAGAACACGGACCGGCCGCGCCCCTGATCCTTGGCGCGATACATCGCCCGATCGGCGTTGCGCAGCAGGTCGTCGATCGTGGCGCCGTCGTCGGGGAACATCGCGATGCCGATGCTGGCCTGCACGAAGTGATCGCGGCCGCCGAGGCTGACGGCGACGCGGATCGAATCGATGATGCGCTCCGCCACGACGGCGGCGGACTCGGAATCCGTGACGTTGCGCAGGATCACGGTGAACTCGTCGCCCGCCAGGCGCGACACCGTGTCGCCTTCCTTGACGCAGGCGCGCAACCGCTGCGCGACGATCTGCAGCAGCTGGTCGCCGGCGGCGTGGCCGACCGTGTCGTTGACCCGCTTGAAATGGTCGAGGTCGATGTACAGCAACGCGCCGCGAGCGCGGCCGTCGCTAATCGAGGCCAGTTCCTGCTCGAGCCGATCCCGGAACAGCAACCGGTTCGGGAGCGCTGTCAGCGGATCGAAGTGCGCCTGCCGGTAGAGCCGTTCCTCGCGCGCGGTCTTCGACAGCGCGATCGCGAGGCGCTCGGCAAAGCCTGCGCCGCGCCGCGCCATGGTCGGATCCGCCGCCGGCGCGTCCGCGAATCCGATCGCGAGCACGGCGGCCAGCCGCGAACCGACGATCACCGGCCAGACCCAGAAGAACTCCGAACCCAGCTCGCGGAGCGGCGCCAGGAAGCTGTGGCGCAGTTCCTCGCAGCGCGCGATCGTGATGGCGTCGTCGGCGGCGACCAGACTGTCGATCATGTTCGGATCGAACTCGACGCGCGCCACGGGCAGATCAAGCGGCGCGGCGGCAGCGACATAGACACGCGCATGCGTCGGCGAATCGGTGTCGAGTAGCGCGATCCCGACGGTGTCACAGCGCGTCACGCCGTTCACGCGCCGCAGGATCGAATCGAGCACCGGTTCGAGCTCGGTCGCGCCCAGCAGCTCGCGATCGATGTCCGCCATCATCTGCAGCGCGCGCACTTCGTCATCGAGGCGCGCCGCGGCGCTGTTGAGCGCGGCCGCAACGCCCCGCAGTTCATCGGGGTGCTGCGCCACGTCGAGCGGCTGCCAATCGGCGCGCCCAACGCGCGTGACCGCAGCCTGCAGGCCATACAGCGACGGCAGGTACCGTCGCGCGAAGCCCAGCGCCGCAGCCAGCAGCAGCAGCAGCGCCAGCACGGCCGCGCCCAGCGGCGGCAACGACAGCACCGCCGGGGGGCTCGTCAGTCGCGGCGCCGGTGCGTGCACGGCGACGGTCCACGGCGCATCGACCTGCAGCGTCGACGGGCTGCGCAGCGGCGCGGCCTGCCCCTGCCATTCCTCGCGCTGCTGCGTCCATGCCAGGGCGCGCGTCCGGGGCTCGCGCCGCGCGGCCGCAACGGCGGCATCCTCGGCGACCGCGGCAGCCTCGGCCGAAGCGATCACGGCCGTCGCGCGTCGCAGCAGCGTGCCCCGGCTGTCGACGACCAGCGCGTCGCGCTGCGCGAGGTCGAATTCCTGCCACAACCAGGCCGGCTCAATCTCGAAGTAGGCCAGCGGCGTGCCGGCATCGCTGCCGAGACGGCGGACGATGTACACGGCCGCGCCATCGGCGCCGCGCGGCAGCGCGACGAGCGCGCTGCGGAAGTCGCCGCCGCGCAGCTGGACCAGCGGTAGCGCCTCGATCTCGATGTCTCCGGCGCGCACGCCGCTGAACACCCCGGACCCCTCGACCGCGGCGCGCAAGGCCGCTGGTGCATCGGCGGCGTGCGCGCTGACGAGCACGGCGGCAAGCAAATCGGCCATCGCGACGCGCGCGGCGATCGCGCGCGCTAGGGCATCGCTGTCGGCCGCGAGCGCCGCCGACTGCTGCGCACGCGACTGCACCACCTGCTCGTGCAACTGGAGCAAGGCGAGCAGCAGCAGCGGCAGCAGGCTGCAGATGGCGAGCAGGCCCGCGAGCCGCCGGCCGAGGCGACCCGAGACGAAAGGATTCAGCGAACGCATGGTGGCACTGATTTAACGATAGACTGGTGTCGCAAATCGTCGACTCGATCACCATACAGCGCAGCACCCCGGTGCATCGCCGTGCCCACGTGAACTCCGTCACATCCACGACCCCACGCACTCCCAATGCGCAAGTCGCCGCGACCCAGCGCGTGCTGCGCTGGGTGCTCGGCTGCTACGCGCTGTTCGTGGTCTGTGCTTCGCTTTACCCGTTCACGTTCGCGCCGCCCGATCCCAGCGAGCCCGGGCTCAGCGGCCTGGCACACTGGCGCTCCCCCACCCGCCGCGACCTGATCATCAATCTGCTTGCGTACGCGCCCCTGGGCTGGTTGCTGGCGCACCTGCTGCGCCCGCGCATCGGCCGCGGCGCGGCACTGGGGTTCGCGTGCGCGAGTGCGGCCGCACTGTCGCTGGCGATCGAAGTGCTGCAGCACTGGGTGACCGTGCGCGTTCCGAGCCTCGCCGACTGGTCGCTCAACTGCCTGAGCGGCACGGCGGGCGCGCTGCTGGCGATCGCCCAGCCGGCGCGCGATTCGTCCGCGGTCGCGATCCGGCTGCGCCGCCTGCAGGTCAGTCCGGCGCTCGCGCTGCTGCTGGTGCTGTGGGTCGCCGCCCACGCCGCACCGTTCATGCCACGCCTGCGCTGGCGCCTGCTCGAGGCGGCCTGGCAGTCGGCGCTGGATGCGAGCGTCGACCCGGCGCGCTTCGCGACGCACGCAGCCAGCGGGCTGGTGCTCGCCGCCGTGCTGCGCACCCTCGTCCGGCGCGATGCGTTCTGGCCGCTGTTCCTGGTCTTCCTCGGCGGCTCGCTGCTGGCGAGATTGCTGTTCATCGGCCAGACCCTGACGATCGACCAGGTGCTCGCGGCGGGCCTGGTGGTCGCGGCGACCGCGTGGCTGCGCCAGCGCGGGCATCGCAGCGCGCAGACGCCATTGTTCCTGATGATAGTCGCGGCCCTGCTGATCGCCGGCACGGCGCCATGGCAACTGTCGGCGCACTTCAACCCGATCGACTGGCGCCCGTTCGGCGCGCTGCTGTCGGGTCGCGAATCGGCCGACATCACGGGCGTGCTGCTGCATGTGTTCCTCTGGGTCGGCGCGGTCTGGGTGGGGGCTGGCAGCCGTTACGGCCTGCGCGGCACGGCGCTGCTGCTCGCCGGCCTCAGCGTCGCCATCGAAATCGCGCAGTGTTTCCTCGCGGGCCGCGTCGCCGACCCGACGCACCTGCTGCTCGTGCTCTACGGCACGGTGCTCGTCCGGGCCGCGCAGGCCATTGACGACCCTGCTGGCGCCGCGTAGCGTCGCGGCGTTCGTCACACTGGAGGTTCACATGGCGAAGTCCAAGCGCACGGTGCTGCGCAGCAGCGCTGGCAAGAAGCTCTATGCCCTCCGCGACAAGACCGGCAAGTTCAAGGATATCCAGACCTACGCGCGCGCCCACGCCGCCGACATCGCGCGCGGCACGACCGCGAGCGAAGCCGCCGCGACGGCCCAGAAGAAAAAGAAGAAAGCCAAGGCAAAGAAGACGGTCGCGAAGAAGAAGTAATTCCCCGGGCCAGGGGGGTGCTGCTGCCCGCAGTCTACCCCCTGGCTTGAATCCATCCGCTCCACCGCCGCGAAGGACGAAGCATGGACAAGACCATCCTGCGCATCGTGTTCGGTTTCATTTTCGTGACGCTGCTGGCCTACACGAGCTTTGCGAGCACCCAGCAGGCCGTGTGGGAGTGGCGCGGGCTGCTCGACGGCCCGGATCGCTGGTGGACGATCGCCACGCTGATCGACGCCTACTACGCCTTCCTGACCTTCTACGTCTGGGTCTTTTACAAGGAGCAGCGCTGGCTGCCCCGGATCGGCTGGTTCATCGGCATCATGCTGCTCGGCAATATGGCGATGGCCGCCTACGTGCTGCTGCAGCTCGCCCGGCTGCCGCCCGGCGCGCCGACGGCCAGCGTGCTCAGCACGCGCAATCCCTGACGGCGGCGCGAGCGGCGCGCGTGCGTGAGTTCCTGCAACGCCGACTGGTGACCCCGGTCCTTGCGCTGCTGAAGCAGGGCATCAGTCCGGCCAAGCTCGCGCAATCGCTTGCGTTCGGCACGGGCGTCGGCATCTTCCCCGTGCTGGGGGTACCGACCCCCGCGCTGACGGTGCTGGCGTTGTGGCTGCGCCTCAACATGCCAGCCATCCAGCTCGTCAACTACCTCGTGTCGCCGCTGCAACTCGCGCTGATCATTCCGTTCGTACGCGTCGGCGAATGGCTCACCGGCGCGCCGCCGCAGCCACTGACCGTCAGCGCCGGCCTCGAGATCCTCGGGCAGGGCGCGTGGCAGGCGATCGTGATACTGTGGGACGCGATCGTGCACGCCGCGATCGGGTGGATCGCAATCGGCCCATGGCTGATCTGGCTGCTCTACCGGATCTGCTTGCCGCTGATGACCCGGGCGGCGGCGCGCATGGCCACAACGGGATCCGCCATACCGCCATGAACTCGACTGTTGCCGCTTCACCCCCGCCCTCCTTCTCGATGCGCATGCTCGAAAGCGACCGCGTTCCAGACTGGCTGATCCGCAGCCGCATCCGCGCCCTGCTGGGCCAGCGGCTCGCCGAAGAAGACAAGGGCGATCCGGAGCTGCAGCAGGCACACCTGATGGAGCTGGTGCGCCGGCTGCGCGAAAGCCCGATCGCGATCAACACCGCCGAAGCCAATGCGCAGCACTACGAGGTGCCGACCGAGTTCTACCTGCAGGTGCTCGGCAAGCACCTGAAGTACTCGAGCTGCTACTTCGACTCCTTCGACATCTCGCGCGCCGCGGCCAACCTCGAGGCCGCCGAAGCGCGCATGCTGCAACTGACCTGCGAGCGCGCCCGCCTCGCCGACGGCGAGCGCATCCTCGAGCTGGGCTGCGGCTGGGGCTCGCTGTCATTGTGGATGGCCGCCCACTATCCGCAGGCGCGCATCACCGGCGTATCGAACTCGCGCACGCAGAAGCAGTTCATCGATGCGCGGGCCGCCGAACGCGGTCTGAAGAACCTCGAGATCATCACCTGCGACGTCAACCGGCTCGAGTTCCCGTCTGGCACCGCGTTCGATCGCGTCGTGTCGGTCGAGATGTTCGAGCACATGCGCAATTACGAAACGCTGCTAGGCCGCGTCGCGTCGTGGATGGCGCCGCGCGCGACGCTGTTCGTGCACATCTTCACGCACTCTCGCTTCGCCTACCCGTTCGAGATCCGCGATGAATCCGACTGGATGGCGAAGTACTTCTTCACCGGCGGCATCATGCCGAGCGATGACCTGCTGCATTACTTCCAGCGCGATGTGCGACTGGTCAACCACTGGCATGTCGACGGACGCCACTACCAGCTGACCGGTGAAGCCTGGCTGCAGAACATGGACGCGCACCGCGCGACGCTGATGCCCGTGCTCGAGCAGGCCTACGGAGCCGATCAGGCGCTCAAGTGGTGGGTGTACTGGCGCGTCTTCTTCATGTCCTGCGCCGAGCTGTGGGGCTATGGCGGCGGGCGCGAGTGGCTCGTGTCGCATTACCTTTTCGAGAAACCCTGATCCCGCGGAGTCTCCGATGAGCGCGCGCTCCTCTCGCTGCATCGCCACATCTGCGCTGGGCCTGCTGCTGGCCGCCGGCGCGGCGGGCGTCGCCGCGCAGGCGCCCCAGGCCGCTCCGCCGGCGACGCAGCCCGCGGCCGCCGCGCCCGTGCCCGCCACGGCCGAAGCGCGCGTGGCCGCGCATCGGGAATTCAAGCGCGCGTTCGAAGCGCGCGACTACGCGGCCGCGAAGCAGTCCGCCGAGCAGGTCGTCGTGCTGACGGAACAACTGCACGGCGGCGACAGCCGCGAACTCGTGAATCCGCTCGCCAATCTCGGCGCCGTGCACTACCGGCTGGGCGAGCATCCGGCAGCCGAGGTCGCCTTTGCGCGCGCCGTGCGCATCATCGACGGCCAGTTGGGCGGCGCCGATCGACTGCTGATCGCGCCGCTGCGCGGCCTGGGCGAAACCTACCTCGCCACGCGCCAGTACTCCGAAGCCGCGCTCGCCCTGAAGCGCGCCACGGATCTGTCGCGCAACCTCGACGGGCTGTTCAACGTCGACCAGCTCGAGACGCTCGACTCCCTGATCGAAGCCTACGTCGGGCTCGAGCGGCTGCAGGATGCCGAGAAGGAAAGCCAGTACGCGTTCCGCGTCGCGGAATCGAACTTCGGGCGCAACGACCTGCGCCTGCTCGAACCGCTCGACCGGCTCGCGCGCTGGTATGAATCCGTCGGGCGCTACACCACCGCGCGCGGGCTGCATGCGCGCGCGCTGCAGCTCAGCGAGAACCTCGCGCAGGCGGGCAGCGTGCTCGGCGTCGATGCATTGCGCGGCCTCGCGCGCACCTACTACCTCGAGTTCATCTTCGGCCCCGAAGATCCGGAAGCCGCGGCGGCGGATCCGATGGCGCCGCTCGCGCCTACCCCGGAAGGACGCCTGAATCCGGACGGCGAACGCGCGCTGAAGCTCGCGCTCGAGGCGCTGGCGCGCGCGCAGCCGCCTGACCTGCAGGCACGGGCCGGCACGCTGGTCGAACTCGGCGACTGGTATCTGATCGGCGGCGCGCTCGCGCGCGCCCACGACACCTATCGGCAGGGCTGGTCCGAGAGCCAGGCCGCCGGCGCCACCGCGCTGGCAGTGCTGCAGCAGCCGCGCCGGCTCGCCTATCGTCCACCCAGCATCTCGGTCACCCGCGCGGCGCCCACGCGCCCGGATGAGTGGGAACAGCGCTTCGTCGAGGTGCGGTTCACGGTCGGCACGGACGGGCGCGTCAGCGCGATCGAGACCGCGTCGACCGACGCGCCCGCGGCTGCGGAGCGGGCCGTGCAGTTTGCGGTCAGGCGCGCGCGCTATGCGCCGCGGCTCGAGAACGGCGAGCCTGTCGAGACCACCGGCGTGCTGTTGCGCGAACGCGTGCTGGTCCGCAAGGGCAGCGCGACCGCGGACAGTCCGGTGACCGCCGACAGCCCTGCGGCGCCCGACGCGCCGACGCCGGCAGACCCGGCCCCGGCTACGCCGGCGCAGTAAATACAGAGTTTGGGCGAAGCTCGGGCGGAGGGACGTCAGCCGCCCTGGCGCGACACGACGGGCGGCGGGCGACGCCGCGGCTCGCGCACCGCCACGGCCTCGATGGCCTCCGCCTGCGCCACGCTCGCAGCGGTGGGTGCCGCGGCGACGAGTGACTCGCCGCGCGACATGGCCTGCGCAACCTTCTGCGCCGGAAACTGGGTCAGGAATTTCGCAGTGGCGTCGCGCATCGCCGCGCGGGTCGCGAGTTCGACCGGTTCCCCGCCGCCGCCCATGCCGCCGCCCGCGGCGGCGCTGCCGTAGCCGGTCAGCGTGAAGGAATCGACGGCGCCGCCATCGGGTGCATAGACATTGATGCGATAGCGGATCGTGACGGCCGCGTACTCGCCGCCGGTGTCGCGCGGCGTCGCGAACGAATACTGGTCGATGCGCGGTTCGAAGATGCCGGCGAGTCCGCTCGCGCGCTTCGCCGCCTCGAGGTCGTCGAACTCGACGACTTCGCGGAAGCCCGCGCCGTACAGCGCGCGCATCTGCTGCTGGTGCCCGGCGCCCAGCGCGATGCTCCACGACACGCCGCCGCGCGTCTCGGCATGCGTATAGGTTTTCATGTCGGCGGGGATCACGACGCCCACCTTGACGGGCGCCGCGACGACCAGCGCCTTCGGGATCACGGGAACGGGTGCCATCTGTACGCCGCCGCAGGCGGCGAGCGCGAGCAGCGCGACCGCCACGCCGCCGCGCGCGGCCCAGGCGCTTGCCGTGGCGCGCGTCATCGGTCGCGACTCACGCAGCGGCGCTGGCCGAAGATCTCGACGTAGGCCGCACAGGTCTGCACGTTCGTGAGGCCGACGAAGGTGCCGTCGTTCTGATCGCACATGGCCCTCATTAGGGCGGAAAACCGGATGTTTGTAAACGGCGTCATGCCGCCGCCGAAAGGGAAGCCGATCCCGTGGATGCGGACGCGGCGGCGGCCGGCCTCGTCGGTGCGATTGACACGCGTGACGGCATCGAGCGCGCGCTGCAGCGACTCGCCCGTGAACTCGTCGCCGAGCACGTAGATGCTGATCCGCTTGTCGGCCGACCAGTAGTTGCGGATCGCGACCTCGATGCCGTCAGCCGGGTTCGAATCGCTGAACGCGCGCCAGTCGCGCATCCGGTCGACGATCTGCTGGCGCAGCCGTGGGCTGTCGTCGAGCCAGCGGCCGCGGCTGCCGGCGAACATTTCCTTGCCGTTGTCATCGACGATCTGCACGCCCTTCAGGCGCGGGTAGATGTTGAGGATCTCCTGCATGACCTGGGTCGCCGTGTCCCAGTGGTTGGTCTGCATGCTGCCGGAGGTATCGATCAGGAAAATGACGTACTCGCTGTCGACCGGAATGCCGCCCACCGCCTCGGTCGGCAGCCGCCGTCGCGCGCGCGCCATCGCGCTGGCCTCGATGTTGCGCGATTCGAGCTCCTTGAATGCGGACAGCAGTTCCTTCTCGATGATGTTGCTGACCGCGGCATTCTGGCGCGAGGCCTCGAACTGGCCCTGGATCCGCGACAGGTCGCCGCTGACGCGCGCAAGATTGAGCCGCTCTTTCTGCAGGGCATCGACCCGGCCGCGCATCTCGCGCTGCAGCTCGTCGGTATCGCCGCGGATCTCGAACAGCTCCTGCTGCAGCTTCTTGACCAGCGCCGACAGATCCTCGCGCGACTTCTCGATCTGGATCGGCTCACCGAACTCCGACAGCACCAGCAGCAGGATGATGGCGCCGAAGCCACAGCAGATCACGTCGAGGAAGGACAGCGAGAATATCTCGGTGTCGCGGCGTTTGCGCCTCATGGCCAGTCCTTCGACGGCATCAGGAAGGCGCCGCCCGTGTCGCGCGCGAACATCCACAGCCGGTGCGAGGCTGGCAGGTCGCCGCGCATCGGCAGCAGCACGACGTCGACCGGGATGTCCCGGCCCATCGAGCGGGCGGCCTCGTCGAACAGTCGGGCGCGATCGCCCGCATCGACGAAGCGGCGCAGCGCCGGCGGCGTGGCGCCCTGCGTCGGCATGCCGTCGGTGACGAGCACGATCTGGTCCGGCCGTGGCGACAACTCGCGCGCGGCCCGCAGCGCGTTCAACAGGCTCGTGCCGTCCTGCGGTACCGCCTGGTCCAGCGCACGCAGCAATTTGTCCATCTGCCCGGCGTCGCCGGCGTCGAGCCAGTTGCCGGCCGTCTCGGGCAGCAGCGGCACCGCGGTCGTGTTGAAGCCGTAGACCTGGTACAGCGCCGTCTTCGGCAGCTGCCCCGCGACCCAGTTGACGATCTCGACGGTGCGGCGCCACTTCAACGCAACCCGCCGGCGTGGTTCCGGCGAATTGCGCAGCCGGATCACCTCGACCAGATCATCCGACAGCATGCTCGCGGACTGGTCGACGAGCACCAGCACGCGGCGCCCCTTCAGGTTCAGGCCGGTGATGTAGCGACGATCGGCGCGCGCCCGCGGCGCGCCAGCCTGGTCGCCGCGCGGCGTCGCCTGCTGCGCGCTCGCCTCGAGGCGACGGGTCGATTCCTCGAGCGCCTTGACGTCGGCCTTCAGCTTCTCGATGCGCTCGCGGCGCGCGAGCGTGTCGGCGTCGCTGCTGGCGCCATCCGGGCGTTCCTGCTGCAGCTCCTCGATGATGCGCTGTGCCCGGGAGCGCGCGCTGACCGTCTCGCTCTCGGTGCGCTCCAGCGTGTTGCGCAGCAGGACGAGGTTCTTGGTGCCGTCGCGCACTTCCTCCTCGAGGCGGTTGACCTCGGCCGTCAGGTCGTCGGTCTTGCGGATCCGCTCGAGGCCGCTCTGCGCGGAGATGATGGTGTAGAACAGGATGACGGCGCCGAAACCGCAGCAGATGACGTCCAGGAAGGACATCGAGAACGCTTCGACCTTGCGGCGCCGCACTGGCATCGCGTTCAGCCGGGCGTGGCGGCGTCGGCCGGGACGGCGATCAGCGCGAGTTCGACGCCCGGATCGCCGACGCGCAGCATGTCACCCGCGCGCAGCCGCGCCTGCGCCGCGACGCGTTCGCCATTGATCCAGCTGCCGTGCCGGCTGTGATCGACGAGCACGATCTCGCCGCCCTCGTCGCGCAGCGTGCAGTGCAGACGCGACAGGCCGGCCATGCCATCGGGCAGCGCGAGCCCGCGCGCGTCGGGCGCGCGGCCGATCTCAAGCACGGTGCCGCGCAACGGCCACGCGCGTCCGGCATGCAGCAGGTGGCTCGGCGGCGTCGCGCGCGCGCCATGCGCGCCCAGCGGCCGGGCCGGGCTGTCCGCCGCGAGCGGTGGCGCGAGCCGCGCCACCTGCCGTTGCAGGCGCACCGTCGCCGCTGCCGCGCCGGATTGCGCGGCGGGGGTCGTCGCGAACAGCGACTGCAACGCCGCGACGGTCGTGCCGGTCGCGACGCTGTGCAGCACGCAGCCGTGCAGCTCGTCCAGTTGCTCGATCAGGCCGGGCCAGCCGGCGACGCGCGCATCGACCACGATGTTGAGCGCCGCGCCGGCGGGACGCAGCGCATGCAGCAGCGCCAGCAGCTCGCGATAGACGGGCGCCGCGCGCGCGGCGAACTGATCGCGCGTCAGCTCGATTTCGAGCGGCACGCCGGCGCGCTCGAGCGTCAGCCGGGCGCGGCCGTCCGCCGCGGCCTGCGCCGCCGCCTGCGGCAGCAGCTCATACAAGCGTTGTTCGGTCGCGCCATCGTGCAGCGGATCGAAGCGGTGCCGCAGCACCATGGCTTCGGCGGCCAGCGCGAGCCAGGCATCCTGCAGCGCGAGCGTGCCCTGCCCCGCGCGCCACTGCAGCGCCGTGCGCCGACAGGCCTGCGGCTCCGCGACCACGCGGGTCACCGACAGGTGATGCAGGCCGGCGTCGATGACGAGCGCGTCGCGCTCGAGCCCGAGTGCCGCGCAGCGCAGTGCGGCCGCATCGACCAGCCGGCGCGGCTCGATCCCGGCACCGCGCAGTGCGCTCAGCGCCCACCCCAGAGCCTCGGCATCGAAATGCGCCGGTACGGCGACGTCCGCGACGCGGGCTTCGCCGGCGGCCGCCGGCGGCAGCGCCGCGAGGCGCGTGCGCAGCTCGGCACGCGCAAGCGCCGCTGCGGCGGCGGGCGATTCCCGCGTGGCGAGCCGCAGCCAGTGGCGCGTTGCGACGTCGCTCGGCCGGCGACGCAGCAGCGGCAGCGCCGCTGCGCCGACGCCCGCATCGGCGACCGGGACCGCGAGCACGACTGACGCCGCGACCGACGTCGCGCCGATGTCGCCCGCGGCCGCGATCGCGAGCGCGGCATCGTCGAGATCGATCGCGAGCGTGGTCATGGTTCATCGCCCCTGCAGATTGCGGATCACGACATGGTCGAGATACGTCTCGGAGTCGAGCACGAGCCGCTCCTGCAGCTGCTGCAGCTGCTGCATCAGGAACATCAGCAGGATCGACAGCAGCAGCGCGATCAGCGTCGAGTTGAACGCGACACCGAGGCCTTCGGTGACGCCCGAGATGTCACCGCCGACCGCCTTGTGCGCCTGCGACAGCGCGTCGCCGATGCCGCGCACCGTGCCGATGAAGCCGATCGCCGGGATCGCCCACGCGATGTAGCGCAGCATCGACAACTCCGAATCGAGACGATCGGCCTCGGACTGGCAGACGCCGTGGGCGACCGCGCCCGCATCCTGGACGTTGCGGGTCGCGCCGAAGCGGGCCAGTGCCGCGAGCACCGCGCGCGGCACGAGCAGGTTGCGCGATTCGGGTGGCAGCGACTCGAGCTGGCGGGAGTACTCGCGCGTGTCCTCCGGCAGGATGCGCGTGCCGTCCGCCAGCCGCAGCACGCCGGCATCGAGGACGCGGCGCTCGCGCGCATGCTCGCGTGCCTTGTAGGCGATGATGGCCAGCGCCCACAGCAGCAGGATCACGATCGCCTCCTGCTCGTAGTCCTTGATGATCACGTAGAACGAGCGTTCGGCGACGAAGTTCGGATCCTCGGCCATGCGCGCGCGCTGCTCGCTGACGATGGCATCGGCCGTCGGCCGGACGTGCAGCACGTACAGCGAGTGCACGACGATGACGGCGACGACCAGCGAAATCACGCTGAACAGGAATTCACTCGGCGCTCTGCGGTTCATATGTCCACCGGGAAGCTGATGTTGTTGTCGGCCGATTCACGCAGTTCGGGCGGATCGGGAGAGGCTGTCGGCTCGGGCGCGCGCCGCGCGACATCGCCGGGCAGCGCATCGCCGTCCGGGCCCGCTTCGTCTTCGGCCGGCGCGGGCGCGGTCTCGGCGGGCGTGCTCTCCGCAACCGGGGGAGCGGGCGGCGGCGCATCCTGCGCGCCGGCGCGCAGGGCCCAGCCGGTCGCCAGCGTGATGGCGAGCGACAGGCCAGTGGTCGCGCCGATCAGTTGCCAGGTCCTGCGAGTCGAGTCATTCCGCATAGCGCGCCACCCTGAAGCCGATGAAGTCCGCGGGCGCATCGGCCGCCTCGCGCCACGCGAGCCGCAGCTCGGTGAACGAGGCGGTGCGCCAGTTGCTCCCCTTGATCATCCGGCGCGGGCCGGCGTCGGGGCCGAAGGGATCGGTCGTGGCCGCGGTCGACGGCGACGAACTGTAGTAGTCGTGCACCCACTCCGACAGGTTGCCGGTGAAGTCGTGGAAGCCGCCGGTGGCGGGATACTTCGCGACCGGCGCGACGACCAGGTGTTCATCGGTGTAACCATCAAGCGTCGCCGGCAGCGACGCGAGCACTTCGCCGCCCGCGAGGTTCGCGAAGCCCGCGGGGATGGGCAGCCCGTCACCCCAGCCATAGCGGCGCGCCGCGGTGCCCGCCTGCCGCGCAGCGAACTCCCACTCGGCTTCGCTCGGCAGCCGGTAACCGACCCCGACAGGCTGGCGCAGCACCCAGCGGTTGTCGCTCCGCTCGTAGGCCGGCGCGAGGCCGTCCTGCTCCGACAGCCAGTTGCAGAACGCGACCGCGTCGTCCCATGACACGTTGCTGACCGGCTGGGCGTCGAGGTCCAGGGACTTGCCGAGCACGGCGCCGGACACATGCGCCGCGCGGAAGCGACGGAACTCGGCGTTGGTGATCTCGCGGGTACCGAGATAGAAAGGCCGCGACAACGTCACGCGGCGCAGCGCTTCGTTCGGGCGTCGGCCCGCCTCGCGCCGCTCGGAGCCGAGGTTGAACGTGCCGCCCGTGACGAGTCGCAGCGGCGTGCCGGCGCGGCTCGTCGCCGCGGCGGCAGGTGGACGCCAGTCCGCGGGCTTGCCCTCCGGCAGCAGCGCGTACTCGATCGTGCGCGCGAGGCCTGCCGTCAGGTCGACGTCGGTCGCGAAGGTCTGCAGGCCGGCCTTGCGGACTTCGAGGCGCTGCTGCATCGCCAGGGCATCGAGCTTGAGTGGCGTGCGGCCGCGCGCCACGCCGTCGATGAACACCTCGGCATCGGCGGGCTGGCCGCGGACCGTCAGCGCGACGAGGATGGGCTCGAGACGCGCGTCGAGCGCCAGCGTCGCGCCGGCCGCCGCGTCGACCCGCCGCTGCCAGGTCCGATGCCCGGCGCGCGTGACGAGGACGTCATAGGCCGCGCCGGCCGGCAACGCGACCGCGAGCGGCGTGCGGCCACGGAACTCGCCAGCGACCGTCACATCGGCGCTGGCAGGCTGCGAACGCACGCTGAGCCGCGCATCGGGCGCGCCGAGATCGATCGGCCCGATGTTGCTCAGCTGGCCGGCACGCACCAGCACGCTAGACTCCCACGGGCGCGCCGCCGGCGCCTCGATCCGCAGCCGGTGCACGCCGCCCGGCAGATCGATCGTTGCCGGCAACGCCACGGGCGCGGCGCCGTCGACGCTGAGCCGCGCGCCGGGCGCGCTCGCCGAAACCGCGACCTGTCCCCAGGCGCTCTGCATCGCGACCGACAATTCCTGCCGCGCGCCACCGCCCTGCACTTCGACCACCTGCACGACGTCGAGGTAACGCGGCGCGCGCAACGTCAGCGTGCGGGTGCCTGCGGGGATGTCGATCTCGCCCGGCACCTGACCTGCGGGCGCGCCATCGACCGTCACGCTGGCCGTGACGCCGCCGGTGTCGATCGCGACCCGGCCCGGCAGCTTGACGAGTTGCAGCACGAGTCGCGCTGGCGCCGCGCCGGGCTCCGGCTGGCGCACGTCGACCTCGCGCTCCAGCGGCTGATAGCCCGCGCGCGTCGCGCGCACGACCTGCGCGCCCGCCGGCGCGAACACGGCGTCGGCCGTCGCCCATGCGAACAGGCCGTCGACGCTGACGTCGGCGTCGCCCGGCTCGAGCGTCAGCGCGATCCGCTCGACGCGCCCGAGCACGCCGAGCGCGACCGCGGCGAGCACGGCCACGGCGCCGAGCGCGAGCCAGGCGCCGGTGCGCGCGCGGCGTGGCGCGGTTGGCGCGACGGCGGCGGCCACATCCCGCTCGCCGGCCTCGAGCGCCGCGGCGACGATGTCGAGGTCACCGCCTGCGTCGCTCGTTTCGGTTGCTCGCGGCGGCGCGAGCGGCGCGACAGTCGCGTTGCCGAGCAGATGGCGCACGTCGAGCTGCAGCTCGGGTGGCGTCCGCGTCGCCGCGTCGATGCGCAGCCGCGCCGCGCCGACGGCCAGCTGGTCGCCCGCGCGCAGCTCGCGGCGCGCGCCACCCTGGCTCGCAATCCAGTGATCGCCGTCGAACTCGAGCGTGAGGCGCTCGTGCGCATCGGCCCCGGGGACGACGATATCGGCATCCGCGTCGCCGACGGTCGCAGGCGCCGGCAGCGTGCGCGCGCCGAGCGGCTCGCGCAGCGCTATCCGCGCCGCGCCATTGGCTGCCTGGGGCTGTCCGTTGCCGTCCATTCCGGTGAGACCGCCGTTCACTCGATCGGTTCGCTGCAACGCAGGTCGACCGGCGGCGTCGCGCCGCCCGGCAGCAGCGTGATGTCGCGGCGCACGTCGCGGTAGCCGCTGCGCGTGCCGACCAGCGTGTAGCGGCCCGGCTTCAATTCGACTTCGCGGCGCTGGAAGACGCCGAACTCGCCGACGCGCAGGATGCGGACGCTGGTCTGGCCGTCCGATTCGAGCGCGAGGGTCACCGGCCGGTCGTACTCCGGCAGCAGCAGCTCGAGCCGCGCCACCTGCGAGCGCAACGCCGGACCCGCCGGATCGATCGCGCGCGCACGGGCAAGCAGCCGGTCTGCGTCGCTGCGGACCTCGGGGGCGGCGAGCCGCGCCGGCTGGTCGAGCAAGCCCTGCAACGCCGCCGCCAGCTGCGCGCGCGGCGCCACCCGCTCGCGCCCGACGCGCGCGAACTCGAGCGAGGCATCGGACTTGAGCAGCCGCTCGTACTCCGCCAGCGCATCGGCCCAGCGCTCTGCCGCTTCGTGCGCCTCGGCGCGCGCCTTGACGCCGGTCAGGTCGCGACCGGCCTCGGCCGAGCCCAGCTGCGCCGTCACCGCCACGACTTCCGGCGCCTGCGGGCGCAGCGCGCGCGCGCGACCGAGCGCTGCACGCGTGGTGTCGAGCTGGCCGGCGCGCAAGGCCGCGAGCGCATCGCCGATGGCGCGCGCATACGCATCGTTGCCCGCCGCGCTGCGCACGCGCGCCAGGCCAGCCTGCGCAGCCTGATTCGACGGATCACGCCGCAGCACGTCCTCGTACAGCGAGATCGCACTCGCGAATTCGCGCCGCGTCGCCGCGTTGTCGGCATCCGCGATCAGCGGCAGCAGGCTGTCGAGCCCGCCAGCGCGCTGCCGGCCGGTCGTCGCGGCCGCATTGCCAGGCTCGATCCGCAGCGCCAGTTCGAAGGCCTGCAATGCGGTCGCCGACTGCCCCGCAGCGAGCGCCCGCTCGCCTTCGGCGAGCTGTGCCTCGAGCGCGGCCTTGGCTCCCGTGGCGACGCGCTCGAGCCTGCGCTCGGCGGTCGCGGCCCGATCCTGCGCGAGCTCGAGGTCGCCCGCGCGGCGCGCCGCATCGGCATCGGCTGCAAGCGCCTTGGCGGCGGCGAACAGCGGCCCGCCCCAGATGCCGGCGCCGCGTTGCTCGAGCTCGGCGAGCCGCGTCGCGAAGCGCTGCTGGATCGCTTCGATCTCGCGCTGCCGCGCCGCGCGCTGCTGCGCGACATCCGGCGCCGGGGTCGCGGCCGACGTTGCCGGCGTGCCTGCCGCCGCGCTGCGCGCTGCGACCGGCTCGGGCTGGGGCGCGAAGCGCGGCAGCCAGATGAACACGGCGGCCACCGCCGCCGCGAGCGCGGCGCCGGTCAGCCACAGCCCGAGCCGACGCGGTCGCGATACAGCGGTCGCCGTGGCCGCCGGCGGCGCTTCGAGCTCGCGCTCGAGACGGGCCTCGATCGCAGCTACGTGCGCGGCGCCGTCGTCAGGCGCGGCGGGCGCGTCCGCGTCCGGCGCGCGCAGCGCCGGCGCGAAATCGGTATCGCGATCGAGCGCTATGCCCTGTTCCGGTGCCGCTGCGGGCGGCGCGGGGCGCTCGCTCGACAGCGTGACCGCGGCGGCTTCCAGCACCGGCTTCTCGTCGAGTGTGTCGCGCAGCGCCAGTTCGAAGCCCTCGCTGACTTCCGCCATGCTGGCGGGGCGGCGCGCGGGATCAGCCTCGAGCATGCGCATCACGAGCGCCGCGAGCCGCGGTGGCACGGGATGGATCGGCAGCAACGCCGGCGGCGGCCGCTCGAGCGCGATGCGCGCATCGGCGTGCGGATAGTGCGGCGGATACCCTGACAGCAGTTCGTATGCGAGCGAGCCCAGGCCGTAGATGTCGTCCGCGGGCTTCGGCGGATCGCCGACGATCTGCTGCGGACTCATGCTGAACGGCGAGCCACCTGCCGCGTCGGGCGCGGAATCGAGCGCCGCGACGCCGAAGTCCGACACGACGATGTGTCCTTCTTCGTCGATCAGCACGTTGCTCGGCTTGAGGTCGCGATGCACGACGCCGCGCTCGTGCGCGTGCTGGAGTGCACTGGCCACTTCGAGCAGCGCCGGCAGGATGCGCGAGTAAGGCTCGCCGCGCAGCCGCCGCAGGTCGCCCGTCGCGAGCGTCATCGGCAGCACGGTGGCCTGCGCATCACGCAGCGGCTCGCCGACCTCGACGATGCGCGGGTGCGACAGCCGCTGCGCGATCGCGTACTCGCGCCGCAGCGACTCCCAGGCCTCCGGCGAGCGCGCGACGCTCGCGTGCAGCACCTTCAGCGCGACATCGACCTCGCGTTCGCGATCGTGCGCGCGCCAGACCTCGCCATGCCCGCCGGCGCCGAGCCGCTCCACGAGCACGAATCGCCCGCACAGCAGCGCACCGGGTTCGACGGTCGACATGCGGCGCTGGTCCGATTAGTTCGCCGGCGCAGCGGGAGCAGGTGCAGCGGGCGCAGGCGCAGCGGGCGCACCGGTCTCTTCGCGGTAGATTTGCGCGAGCAGGCGCCGCCACTCGCGGTACTGCTCTTCAGCCGTGCCGGTCAGGCGCAGCGTGCGGCCCTCGAGGTCGACGACCTGCGGTGCGACCTCGCCCTCGAAGCTGCGCGCGAGCTCGCGCACGTCCTGGGCCGCGGTCTTCGCGTCGGCATACTTGCCGATGCCCGACATCACGGCCGCGACGCCGCCGATCGCGCCCGCAGAGCGCGCCGCGCCCTCGATGCGCCGGCAGTTGTTGTCATTCGCGGCGCACTGGCCGGGGACGAACACGCTCGCGAGCACCGCGGCGGCGCCGAGTACGGTGCGCGTGCGAGCCTGGCTGCGCAGCTTCTCTTCTTTCTCGATCGCCTCGTGACTGGTGCGCCGCCAGCCGCCGTAGGAATCGGTCAGCTTCTCGGTGAAGTTGCCGTAGTAGCCATCGACGGTATCGATCACGGCTGCATCGCGCTCCCGAATCCGCTCGACGCGCGCGACGGTCGGATCGTCGGCCGCCGGCAAGCGGGTCGGGCGCAGCAGCCCGGCAGCATCCTTGGCGAGATAGGACGCGAAGGCATCCGGCGCGAGATCCTGCGCGAAGCGCAGGCCCGTGACGCGACGGATGTCGCGCCGGTCGGCGGCCGTCAGGCGCTCGCGCGCGGCGACGAGATCATTGGCGATCGTCGAATAGACGTTCTGGAACGGATCGCGCGCGCGCAGCGCCGCGTCGGTCTTGTAGGAGCCGGTATCGGCAGCGCTCTGGTAGCGCTTGCGATCGAGCCAGGTGCGACCCATCGAATCGACGGCGCTGATCTCGAGCTCGAGCTCCGTTCCCAGCGACGCGATGATGCGGCCGGTGACGAGCACATCGACGAACTGCACGCTGGCGGGCACGACGCGCACCGGCCCCCATTGGCCGGTCGCCTCGAGCGTCGCGCGCAGCTTCGACGGCAGGATGCGCGACTCCGCGCGGCGCACGTCGGGATAGATGCGCTGCTTCGCGAGCTCCTCTTCGTCATCGAGCTTCGCCGGGATGCCAGGATCGAACTCGCGGATCGCGACGTCGAGCAGCTGGTCGTCGGGGATCTGCTGCTGCGCCTGCACGGCGTTGAGCTTCGGCAACGGCCGCGTCTCCTTGACGACGCAACCGGTCAGCAGCAGCGCAGCGGTGGCGAACAGCGAGGCGGCGCGCAGGAAAGGCAGGGCGTGGGTCATGACGTGGTCTCCGGTGCCTCAGGAGCTGCCCTGGGCGCCGCGCTTGTAATCGGTGTATTCCTTCCAGAGCTTTTCCTTCAGCTCGGGATCGGTTTCCTGCTCGGCGGCGCGCCGCAGGCGGCGCGCGACGATGTCGTCGTCCTCACCCGACGGGATGCCGCGATTCGGCGCGCCGCTGCCGCCACCGACATTGGTGTCGCCCTTGCTCTGGCCGCTCTGGGCGCCCTGGCTGGCGGTCGCCGCCTCGCGGGCCGCTGCGTCGGACTTGAGGTCTCCCGCGCGCGCCTCGCGCGCACCGGTGGCGCCGCCCGCGGTTTCGACGGTCGCGGATCCCGCCGCCGTCGCAGCGCGCGAGTCGCGCTCCTGCGCGACGCGATCCTGTTCGCCGCGCAGCGTCTCATCGAACTCGCCGAGGCTCTTGTCGAGTTCGCCATCCAGCACGGCGCGCCGTTCCTCGGCGGTGGTCGCAGTGCCGGCCGCGTCGCCGCTGCCCTCCTTCGCCCCGTCCGCGGTGCCCTCAGCGCTGCCGCTGGCCTCGCCCGAGGCGCTGCCGGCACCGCCGCTGCCGCCACCCGGCGCTGCATCGGGCAGGCCTGCTCCGGGCAAGCCGGTGCCCGGCAAGCCCCCGCCCGGCAGACCCGGCAGGCCCGGCAGCGACACGCCGCCGCTGATGCCGCCCGACGATCCGCCGCCACCACTGCTGCCGCCCGCGCCGCCGCCGGATGACCCGCCGCCGCCGGACGTCGTCGCGCAACCGGCGAGCGCCGCGAGCGCCAGGGCCAGCGCGGTCGTACGGATGGTTGTGTTGATCATGATACCTCCGCCGCAGCGCGACGATTCAGACGGCGCGCGGTTGTGTCAGGGCGCGCCGGCCGTCGCCGACCCGTCGCCCACGAAAAATGAACGCAGCTGGTCTGCCATCCGGTCGCAGGCCGTGCTCTGCACTCGCGCGATGAAGGGCAGCGGCACGACCGCGCCGACGATCGCGGACGTACCCGTGACATTCGTACCAACCGTGCCCGCGGATTTGGCCTGCTGGATATCCCAGATGGTGGCCTCGTAAGCGGACTCCTTTTCCCACCAGCCGAAGCCGATGCAGCCGGCGGCGCCCGGTGCCGCGCCGCAGGCAAGGCTGCCGCCGCCGTCGGTCTTGCGGGTCGCGCCGTCGAGCCAGACGATATAGCGGACGCCGGTGGCTTCGACGGCCTCGCTGACGCCCGGTTGCTGCAGCACGCTGCTGACGCCTTCCGGGCGGGTCGGCGCGGTGCCGGGCTCGAACCACGGGAACATCCGGTCGACGAACTCGTCGTTGCCCTGCACGCGCAGCGCCTTGCCGCCGCGGGCCAGCTGCTTGCTGACGCAGTCCATGAAATCGTCTTCGGCGCCAGCGCCCTCGATCTGGGGCTTGGCGAGGACCACCACGGCTTCGTCGGACGCGATCTGCGTCTGCATCTCGCGCGATTCCTCGATCTTGGCGGTCATGCAGCCGCTCAGCAGCAGGCCGGCGAGCGGCGCTGCGCAGGCGGCAATTCGAGCGGTGACGGCAGTCGCGCGCATCGGCATTCTCCCCGGTGACCCCGGGACGAGTATGCCACTACGCCCCGTGGTGCTGTGACCGGCAGAGCGGGCGCGGAGTTCCCGGCGACACGCGGCTTACGGCAAGGCGCCGGCCTGCAGTAAACCATGCATCAGGACGGTCCCTGGCACCCATTCCACGAGGTCGTCGTAGGCGCCGGCAGGCGTGTCGGCGACGAACTCCGTATCGCCGTCGGCGTTCTCCTGCTCGCGCGCGTCGGCGCTGCCCGCCGCCAGCGCGCCGCCCGGGCCGCGGCTGCCGCGGGTGTTCTCGCCGTGCGACACGACCACGGCCGGCACGGCGCCGGCCAGCAGCACCGCAGCGCTGTTGCGAACCACGTTGTCGCCGGTCGTCGCCACGGTCAAGGCAGCTGGCGCGCGCGCGAACGCCGCGCTGACCCGATAGGAAAAGCGTCGGCCCCAGGCATCGCCCTCCGGCAGCGCGAGTGTCGCCCAGGGCAGCACGCCCGCCACGCCGCCCGTGCAGCCGGCTGCGGTCGGCGCCCTCTCGAGCCCGGCGCCCGCGGTCGTATTTGGTGTGCCCGGGTCGGCGGGGCACGGCAGCCGGCCATTGACGACCGCGAATGCGATCAGCGCGGCGCGGATCTCATCGAGCTGCGCCTGGGTCTGGGCGAGCCGCTGGCGCTGCTGCAGCGCGCCGACGCTGCCGAGCAGGCCGCCGAGCAGCAAGCCGACGATGACCAGCGCGATCGCCATCTCGAGCAGCGCGAAGCCGCGCGCGCGGCTGCGGGACGACGTCACGGGCACACCGCGGCAAGCGCGCCGGCATCGAGCGTCACGGTCAAGGCGCCATCGGTGGCGTCGAGGTAGTTCGCCGGATCGAAGTTGCCGCCGCAGACCGGCCGCGCGGGATCCGCGGCGCGGTTCTGGCCGGGGCCTGCGCCGCCCGGCGCGATGATGCGCAGGCTCGCGCCGCTGCGCTCGATCCACAGGCAGGCGCCGGAACGGTCGCGCAATGGCGGCAGACCGAGCGTGCGCCAGGGCAGCCAGCCGCGGGTCGTGCCGGGGCATGCCGTCTCGGCCACGCCCTCGCCGGTTGCACTGTCGGGGCAGGCCAGCAGGGTGTCGATCGGGCGTGCCGGGTCGAGGCAATGCTGCGCCTGCGCGTGGCCGCGCAGCGCGTCGCGGGCCAGCGCCAGCGCGCGGCGCTCGGCGGCGTCGCGCGCGTGCGGCGTCGCCGACTGCCGCAGCGTCGCGGCAGCCGCCGCTGCAGTGAGCGCGAGCAGCACGGCGAAAACCGCCAGCAACGCGGCGCCCCGCTGGCGCTTCACGGCGGCAACTCCATCCCGACGCGCAGCCGCCGCACCGAGCCGTCGGCCCCGATCAGCCGCACGCCGTCGCGCTCGACGCGCACGCGATACTCGCCCCAGCTCGCGCCGTCGGCGACGCGCTGACCGCCGATCCAGGCGACCGGCTGCGCCGCGCGCCCGACGGTGATGCCATCGATGCGCCGCCGCGAAGCCAGCGACGGCGTGCCTGCCGCGACCGCCACCGGTGCGGGCGCGTCGCTGCGCGGTGCGCCCGCCGCGGTGGCCGCGGTTGCAGGCGGTGCCGCAGGCTCGCCGAGTGGACGGCCGGCGGCGCGATGCGTGCTGATGGTCGCGCGCTCTGCCGGCGTGAAGAACACGCGCGGCAGCTCCGCGGCGATGGCGTCGCTCGCGAGCAGGCCGAGCAGCCAGACGCAGTGGCCGCCTGCGCGGACGCGCCTCATGTCTGCAGCTCCGCGTCGGACGCCGCCGGCGCGAGCAGCGCATGGCGGCGCAGCACGCAGGCCGCGTCGAGGCCCATGTGATCGGCGCGCCGCTCGAGAATGCAGCGTTCGAGCCGCACGTGGGCACCGCCGCCCTGCTGCGCCCGTGCCAGCAGGCGCTGTAGTTCGACTTCATGCAGCCCCTGGATTTCGAGCGTGAGTTCATTGGCGACATGCCGCGGCGCCGCGAGGCCGCGCACGTCGTACCAGGCCTGCACGTCGGCGGGCACCGGCAGCGTCAGGTCGGCGCCCAGTTCGACCTTGTAGCGCAGCGGCTGCACGGCGCGCGCAGCGGCCGTCACGGTCTCGACCCAGGCGACGCGGTCCGCGGGCAGCGTGAAGCCGCGCGCGCGCAGCCGCCGCACCTCGTCGGCACGCGTCGCGAGCTCCGCAGCGAGGGTGCGCGTCGCCTGCGCCTCCGTCTCGGCGGCCTGCAGCGCGGCGCGCTCGCTGTCAGCCGCCTGCGCGGCCCGCGCCGTCCGCAGCCATTCGAATGTCAGCACCGCACCGCCGACCAGCAGCGCCGCGCCCAGCATCACCAGTGCGCGCAGCACACGCGGCTTGTGCGCGGAAGCCCACAGCAGGGACAGGCGCGCGCTCACGAGCGGACCTCGTGCCGCAAGCACAGGTGCCAGCGTGCAGCGTCACCCACGGCATCGACGTCGTCGGTGACGACCAAGGCGTCGCGACGTCCGATCGAGCGCGCCGCGGCCCCGGCGCGCCACGACTGTAGCGCCGCGGACGCCCCGCGCACCGCGCCGAGCGCCGCGTCGCGGCGGCGAACGTCGAGGCCGGGCGCCAGGCCGAACTCGACCTCGACGCTGGCGACGCTCGCCGGGCTCGTCATGCAGCCGTCGCTGTCGGGCGGCGCGGCGCTCGCGAACTCGGTCGGCATTGCCTCGGCCGGCGCGCCGTCAGACACCGCAACGTCGGGCGTCGCGGCACCGGTCGCGCTGGCATCCGGCGCCGCCGCGCGCATCTCGATTCGCGTGAGCACCACATCAGGATGCGCCGCGATGCCGCTGCCCAACATGGACAGCACGTCATCGAATGCCAGCGCGCCGCGCGCCAGCGCGCGCTCCGCCTCGGGCAGCGTCGCGACGTCAGCGAGGCTGAGGCCGCGCTGGCCGAGCGCCGCATCGAACTGCGTCGCATCCGACTCGATGCTCGCGCGCTGCGCCACCAGTCCGGCAACCTCCGCGGTCAGGCGGGTCGCTCGCCACTCGAGCAGCGTCGCGATGCCGAACGCCAGCACCAGCACGGCAGCCGCAGCGAGCCGACCGCTGCGTTCGACGCCGCGCGCCAGCCACCCCAGCCGCAGTTCGTCCGGCGCGAGTTGCAGCTTGCCCGGCGACTGCAGGGCGAGTGCCAGCAATGCATCGAGTCCGTCGCGCTCCGGATCCGGCAGGCCTGCCACGCGCGGCGCGGCCGACGGCGTCACTGCGGTGCCGGTCGGCACGCAGGCGGCAGCTGTCGCATCGTCGACGCCCCAGAACCACAGCTCGATGTTCTCGCCGCGCTCGATGCGCTGCGTGTTCTGCAGGTACTGGACCGTGCGCGCGATCTCCGTCGCGGTCGAGGCCGGCGCCAGCGGCCCGGTGAGTCGCGACAGCGTGGCGCGGGCGTTGTCGATGAAGACGAGGCGCACGCCGGCCGGCGTCGGCATCACCACCAGAACGCGACGCTTGAGGACGCGCGCGCGGCGCAGCCATTCGTCGGCCAGCAGCGCCGGCGTCGTCACGGCGGACACCGCGTGCGCGGCCGCGCGCTCCGCCAGCGCATCCTGCAGCGCCTGCCCGCCGTTGACGGCGATCATCACGGCGTCGGTGACGCCGTCGGCCGGGCGGCGGCGCAGGACTTCGAGCGCCGTCAGCGTCGCGCCCGGAAACTCCCGCTCGAGGCGGCGACGCCGCAGCAGCGCGGCGTCGCTGCCGCGCATGAGGGGCAGCGTCGCGAGCACATAGGCCTCGTCGGGGAAATCGACCACCACCACCAGCGCGGCGCCCGGCGCGGCATCACCCGGGACGAGCGCCGTGCCAGCGGCGCAGAAGCTGCGCGTCTCGTGCTGCGACAGGTAATGGACGGCGCGCTGCATCGGCTTCAGCCTCCGAACTGCGAGATGCTGTCGTAGACCGGACCGAGCACCGCGACCATGACCCAGCCGAGCACCGCGCCCATGATCAGCGTCAGCGCGGGCTCGATCATCGACTGCAGGCTCTCGAGCTGCTCGTCGACGTCGCGCGTGAAGAAGTAGCTGACGTTGCGCAGCGCGCCGTCGAGCTGCCCGGTCATCTCGCCGACGCGCAGCATGCGCACGACGAATGACGGGAAGATCTCGAGCGCCGCGAACGCCTCGGACACCGGCGTGCCCTGCCCGACCAGCGCCCGCGCGCGCCCGAGCGCGTCGCCGATCACCAGGTTGCCGGCCGCGCGCTCGCAATGCGCGAGCGCGTCGAGCACCGCGATGCCGGAGCCGAACATCAGCGCGAACGTGTTCGCGAAGCGCGCCAGCACGATCTTGCGCGCGACGTCGCCGATCCACGGCAGGCGCAGCACCCAGCCGTCGCGCGCGAGCCGCAGCCGTTCGCTGCGCGCCATCGCGTAGCGCAGCACGACGAAGCTCACCACGGGCGCGGCCACCAGCACCGGCCACCACGCCGAGACGACCGCCGACGTCGCGATCAGCGCGCGTGTCTGCAGCGGCAGCTCCTTGCCCATGCCGGCGAGGAAGATCGACAGCTGCGGCACGAGGTAAATCATCAGGAAGCAGATCACCGCGAAGATCACGACGCCGACGAACGCCGGATAGCGGATCGCCTTGGTGCTCTTGGCGGCGAGTTCGTCCTGCCATTTGAGGCTGCGGACGATCTCGCTCAACACATCCGGCAGGCGTCCCGTGACTTCACCCGTGCGCACGAGGCCGACCAGCAGCGTATCGAAGCTGACGGGCTGCGCAGCGAGACCCTCGGACAGCGTCGAACCGGTCTCGATGCGGTCGATCAGGTCGATCAGCACCTGGCGCGTGCCGGGCGTCGCCGCCGAGTCACGCAGGTCCGCGAGCGTGTCGAGCAGCGGCACGCCGGCGCGCAACAGCGACTCGAGCTGCACGAAGAAGTTGATCAGGTCGCGCCCCCGCAGGCGCGCGCGCCGCAGGAACGCGGGCACCAGGCTGCTGACCGGCTCGGCGATCAACAGCTCGAGCCCGACGCGCGCGAGCCGGCTCTCGAGCTCGCGCTCGCTCCCGGCGCGACTCTCGCCGCGGATCACGCGACCCTGCGCGTCGGCTGCCCGGTAGCGGTACAGGCTCATCCGCCCACCCGCTCGGTCAGGTCGACGACCCGCGCCGCCTCCTCCAGCGTCGTGACGCCGGCGCGGACGCGCCGCAGCGCGGCCTCTGCGAGGTCGACGAAGCCCTGCGACTGCACGGCGCGATACAGCTCGCCCAGGCTCGCGCGCGCCGCGAGCAGTTCATCGAGCTCGCGGTTCCAGCGCACGATCTCGATCAGCGCGACGCGGCCGCGATAGCCGGTGAAGCCGCATTCCTCGCAGCCGAAGGCACGGAAGATCTGTCCATCGGCTGCGCAGCCGAGCAGCTGTGCTTCCATCGGATCCGGTTCGCCCGGCACGCGACAGGACGTGCATAGCTTGCGCACGAGGCGCTGCGCGACGATACCGATCAGGTTGCCGGCCAGCACGTCGGGCTGCACGCCGAGGTCGAGCAGGCGCGGGATCGAACGCAGCGCGGAGTTCGCGTGCAGCGTCGACAGCACCTGGTGGCCTGTCATGGCGGCGCGCAGCGCCATCTCGGCGGTGTCCTTGTCGCGGATCTCGCCGACGAGCACGATGTCCGGGTCCTGGCGCATCAGCGAACGCACGCCTTCGGCGAACGACAGCTTGGCCGCATGCGCGATCGAGGTCTGCCGCACCAGCGGCAGCGAGTACTCGACCGGGTCCTCGAGCGTCATGATGTTGACCTGCTCGGAGTTCTTGTGGCCGAGCACGGAGTACAGCGTTGTCGTCTTGCCGCTGCCGGTGGGCCCCGTGATCAGCATCAGCCCTTCCGGGCGCGCCAGCATCAGCTTCAGGGTCGCGAGCGTCTCGGGCTCGAGGCCGAGGCCGTCGAGCGGCACCAGGCCGCGCTTGCGATCGAGGATGCGCACGACGAAGTTCTCGCCGTGGATGGTCGGATGCGCCGCGGCGCGGAAGTCGACCTCGCGCGCGGCGAGCACCAGCGAGATGCGGCCATCCTGCGGCGCGCGGCTCTCGGCGATGTTCATGCCGGAGAGGATCTTCAGCCGCACCAGCATCGCCGGCCAGTAGCGCCGGTGCAGCGCGCGCACCTGGCGCAGCACGCCATCGACGCGATAGCGGATGCGCACGAACTGCGCCTCGGGCTCGAAGTGGATGTCGGACGCGCCGTGCAGCACGGCGTCGGTCAGCAGCGCGTCGACGAGGCGCACCACCGGGTGGCTGTACTCGCGGGCCTGCTCGGCGGTCAGCGTGTTGACGTCGACCGAGCCGGTCTCGATTTCATGCAGGATGCCGTCGATCGACAGTTCGTAGC
>CAZPJE010000311.1:0-1886 GCA_964586725.1 uncultured Steroidobacteraceae bacterium
CGTTGTAGCGCTCGGCCGCCGGGATGAACTGATCCGGGGGGATCAGCTCGCCGGTCTCGGAGCGCATCCGCACCATGACCTCGTGGAACACGCGCGGCCCGGCGGAACCCAGCGACCGGATCGGCTGGTGCACGAGTTCGATCCGGTCCTCCTCGAGTGCGCGCGCGATCTGCGCGACCCAGCGCATCTCGCGGTGCCGGTCGCGGCCGCGATCCGCATGATAGAGCTCGATGCGGTTACGGCCGCTGTCCTTCGCCGTGTAGCAGGCGACGTCGGCGGCACTGAGCAACGCAGCGGCGCTCTCGATCTGCGCATCGACTTCGACCACGCCGATGCTCGCGCCAACGGCGAGCGAGGAGCCGTTCCACTGGAAACGGTGATCGCGAATCGCGCGCCGCATCGAGTCGGCGATGCCGCCCGCCTGCTCGAGCGCGCAGTCGGCCAGCAGCACGCCGAACTCGTCGCCGCCCAGGCGTGCGATCGTGTCGGTGGTCCGCACCCGCGCCTGGATCAGGCCCGTGATCTCGCGGATCAGTCGGTCGCCGGCCGAGTGGCCGCAGGTGTCGTTGACCAGCTTGAACTGGTCGAGATCGATGTAGAGCACCGCATAACGGCTGCCATCGTCGCGCACCGACTGCACGGCGGCCTGCAGCCGGTTGTCGAACTCACGCCGGTTGATCAGGCCCGTCAGCGCATCGTGCGTCGCCTGGTAGGCCAGCGCGCGCCGCAGGCGGCGCTCGCGCGTGACGTCGTGGAACACGACGACCGCGCCGGTGATCTGCCCGGCGCGATCGCGGATCGGCGCAGCGGAGTCCTGGATCGCCAGGTCATGGCCGGTGCGATCGACCAGCACGCACTGGTCCGTGGGCCCGACCTGCGTCCCGCTCGCGAGCGCGCGCAGCAGCGGGTTCTCGAGCGGCGCGCGGCTCGCATCGTCGACGAGTCGCAGCACCGATTCGATCGAATGGCCCTGCACTTCGAGCAGCCGCCAGCCGGTCAGCTGCTCGGCGACCGGATTCATGTAATCGATGCGGCCGCCGGCATCAGTCGTGATCACCGCGTCGCCGATCGACTGCAGCGTGACCTCGGCGCGCTCCTTCTCCTGGAACATCGCCTGTTCGGCACGCTTGCGCTCGGTGATGTCGGCGATGGTGCCTTCATAGGCAACCACCCGTCCGTCCGGATCGCGCAGCGCACGCGCGCTCTCGAGCACGACGATCTGGGCGCCATCGCGTCGCCGCAGCGTGAACTCGGCATTGCGCATCTCGCCGGCGAGCTCCAGCTGGCGCGTGAAGTCGGCGCGGTCGGCCGCGCGCCAGTACAGCATCGCGGCGCTCGGCAGCGCGTAGACTTCCTCGGCGCTGTCGAATCCCAGCATCTGCACGAAGGCCGGGTTGACCGAGACCAGCCGGCCGTCCGGCGTGCTGCGATACACGCCCTCCATGACAGCCTCGAACAGGCCGCGATACTTGGCCTCGCTGCCGCGCAGTGCCTCCTCGGCGCGCCGCCGCGCGATCGCGATGCCGGCCAGACGCGCCGCATCCGCGAGCAGCTCGGCCTCGAACTGCTGCGGCAGACCCGTTTCGCGGCGATACAGCCCGATGGCGCCGACCACGCGCCCGCCGCCGGCGCGCACCGGCACCGACCAGGTCGATAGCAGGCCATGCAGCCGCAGCGCCTCGCCGCGGGCGCCCCAGCGCGGGTCGGTGGCGGCGTCAGCAACGTAGATGGGCCGCGCCAGGTAGACGCTCGCCGCACAGGAGCCGTGGCGGATGTCGATGATCTGTCGATCGAGCAACGCGACGAGGTCTGCCGGCATCCGCGGCGCCAGCAGCGATTCGAACTGCAGCCCGCCCGGTGCCAGCACGCTGATCGCCGCGATGCTG
>CAZPJE010000312.1:0-11660 GCA_964586725.1 uncultured Steroidobacteraceae bacterium
GTCTATCGGGAAAGGGCTGTCGGCGATAGGCTGCGGCGCACCATCGAGCCGTTCAAGCGCAGGGGCTTGGTTTGGAGGGGTGGTTTGAACGTCCTATCCGCATGCGGACATGAGGATTCCAGAGATCAGTGTCTGGTGACAGGCGCTTGGCGTGGGCACGGATGCCGCGCGCGTCAGCGAGGGTTGTTCGTTGCGGGGCGCTTCATGGCGAACGGTGCGCGCTCTAGCAGGTTCCTCGTCTCGAGGACACGCCCCAGTTCCCTCAGGGCCAGGCCATCTGGGCGAACTTCCTTGTGGGCGGCCTGGATGCCGGCCCAGCTTTGCCGAATGCCCTCGAAGCCCTTCTCGTCGTTGTAGGTGACCATGACGATGGCGTTCCAGGGCCCTTCATCGGATCCGCTGTCCAGCCACTCGTAGCTCACGAACAGGCCCTGCCGCACGGCAATCTCGTCCATCACAAACCAGTTCGCACGAACGAAGCGTTCAAGCTGTGCCAAACGGCCCGGCTGCGACTTCAGATAGGTCTGCGTCACCACGCGTGCAGAGGGCGCATCGCCCGGCAGCGCGCCAAGCGCTGTGCTGGCCGGTGTCGGCGTGACCTGCGCCCTCACTGCCAGAGGGGTCGCGGCCATCCAGATTGCTGTGCGTCGAGAGACCACGCTGTCCTCCTCTTTCAAGGATGTAGATCCAATCGTGATGCGGAGGCGTGCCGCTCACCGTAGCGCAGCAGAGCTTAAGCTTGCACTCAATCAGCAAACAGCAAAGAATTTCGGACACTCGGATCAAATTTCTTCATCATGCGGCGCGCCCACAAACTCTCGATCGAGGCCTTGAGCGTGTTGGACGCCGTCGCTCGACACGCGTCCTTCACCAAGGCCGCTGCTGAACTGCACAAGGTGCCATCGGCTATCAGCTACACAGTGGCGCAACTGGAAGAGGCGCTGGATGTGGCGGTGTTCGATCGCTCGAATCGTCACGTACGGCTTACGCCCGCCGGCGCAGAGCTGCTGGCCGATGCGCGCCGCCTGTTGCACTTGGCCGACGACATCGAACGTCGACTTGCGCAGCGCAAGGCGGGTTGGGAGTCGGAACTGCGCCTCGCCATCGACACGATCTTTGGGCTGCAGGTGATCTTCCCGCTCATTGGCGAATTCGATACCCTGGGCACCCCGACGCGTCTGACCCTCACCGAAGAAGCGCTGGGCGGACCCTGGGACGCCTTGCAGTCTGGACGTGCGGATCTCGTCTTGGCGGGCCTGGGCGCTGGCGGCGTGCCGCCGGGGGGCGGGTACGAAATCCACGAGTTGGGCCGTTTGTCCTTCGACTACGCGGTGGCACCGACGCACCCCTTAGCGGGTTTGGCGCACCGGGCCTCACAGCCCGTCAGCGACGAAGAACTGAGGCCGCACCGCGCCATCAGCGTGGCGGACAGTTCGCGGACCGGGCCACGGCGGACTGCAGGTTTGCTCGAGGGGCAGGATACGCTCACCGTCGGCACGATGCGTGACAAGCTCGCGGCTCAAGTGTCCGGTCTGGGAGGTGGCTTCTTGCCGCGGTTTCTGGCTGAGCCGGCATTTGAAGCCGGCAGTCTTGTGCGCCTCAGGGTCGTGCACCCCCGGCCGGCTGCATCCTTCTGCCTGGCCCATCGGACTGACGGGCTGGGCAGCGCCGGCCGCTGGGTACTGAACCGACTCCGCGCGGCGCCGACCTTGTTGTCAATGCTCGGCGTCTAGTGTTCGGCGGCGTCGGGACGACTGCGCCTCGATCGGCTGGCCTACGGGGCGGAGGGCACCTGATGGCGCGGCTGGCGGCGCTGGTGCCGCCACCGCGGATGCACCCGACGAGGTTCCACGGCGTGTTCGCCCCGCCCCTCGGTGCTTCGCGATGAACTCGAACCTCACCGAGGCTCCTTCGCGAAGTAGGCGATGGCTTTTCTTGGATGTCGCGCTCCGCCTTCGTCTTGGCCAGCTCACGCCGAAGCCGTGACAACTCGGCGTCGTCCGGTCTCTGCCTGCCTCGACCCGGAAACGCGGCTCCGCCGTTCTCCTTCGCGTCCTTCAACCACTTGCGCAACACGTTGACGTGAAGGCCCAGGTCCTTCGACGCCTGCGCCACCGTCATGCCTCGTTCCCGCACCAGCTTGACTGCCTCGTGCTTGAACTCGGGGGCAAATACACGCCCTCCCATCTGACACCTCCGAGATCATCATCGCCCCTAACCTCGGTGTCAGCAGAGGCAGGGGAATCCCATTCCGGGCAACAATACAAAGATGCAATTCGATCCTGACTCCAGTGGCAACTAGCTTGTTGAGGGGTTGCTGTAGATGTTCGGATGGAAAACTTCCATGTATCCCTCGGGCCGTGCCAGAGGTCGAAAACCGAATTGCTCATAGAGGCCGTGCGCGTCGCGCGTGACCAAGACGAATCGCCTCAATCCTTGAAGATCCGGATGAATGACAACTACTTCCATCAACCAACGACCCAATCCCCGCCCACGATAGGAATCGAGGACAAAGACATCACACAAATACGCGAACGTTGCCTTGTCGGTAATGACACGTGCAAAACCGACTTGGGCTTCGCCATGATAGAGCCCAAAACAAAGCGAGCCATCGATCGCACGACGCAAAACTTCCATGGGTAGCCCAAGCGACCAATAGGAGTTGGACAGGAACCCGTGAACAATTGCAAGGTCCAGTTTGGCAGGGTCGCAGGAAATCGAATACTCATCGCGCGCATGTTCAAAGTCGGATTGCATAGAACCAGTCCTGGATTCGCCAAAAGAAATACGTTGAAAAGAAAATGGTTGATCCGTCAGTCGACGATGAACAATTTGGCGCCCGTGACGGTCTTGGATCGCCAGTAAGCGGTACCCGTTTCGCCGAGGGGCGCGCCAAGGAAATCTGCGCCACGCTCAAGGCCAAGGACGAGCCCTGCCTCTACGTGCCGCCCTGAGTCGGCGTGAACCGCAGGCTGAGCCGCTGGAAGTAGATCCGGCTGAAGGCCTCGAACCCGGAATCGATCCCGAGCAGCACCCACGCATCGCCGCGCTCGTCGGCCACCACGCCGAGCGTGGCCGGTTCGGTCGACGCCAGCTGCTTCGTGCGCCACTGCCGCGCGCCGCAGTTCGGCACGTCGTTGGCGATCGTGCCCAGCACGATGCCCTGGCTGCCGCCCTGGCCCTGGTTGCCGCGCTGCAAGTTCACCCGGTAGTCGCTGCCGTTGAACACCGTCAGCGGTTCGGCGCTGGACGCCGCGAGGATCACCCACACCGACTCGCCGGGCGATCCGCCGACGCCGATGCAGCCCGTCGGCACGTCGCTGAGGAACTGCACCTGCGCCGACACGCGGTAGCCGCGGCCGGCGACCAGGCCGCCGATCCGGGTCTTGACGTAGATGAACAGGTCGTCGCTGCGGTTGGTGCCGGCCAGGTAGTAGCCCGCGCCCGCGAAGCCGGCGGGCAGGCTGCGGATGTCCGCCACCACGTCGACGGGCGCGGTCTGCGGGCTGTAGTCGGCGGAGCCGGACAGCCAGCCGCCGTTGCCCTGCGCGAAGTCGAAGCTGCGCTCGACCACGGGCGGCGCCGGCGTGCTGCCGCCCCCACCGCCGCCGCAGCCGGCGAGCAGTGCCACGAGCGCCGCGATGGCCAGAGTGGCCCGCTGCGTCATCGCCACTCGACCGCGCATCGGAACCTCCCGGATGCCTCCTGCAAGGCGACTCGCCCGATCAGACAAGCAACTTTCTAGTCCTGGCGAAAGACGCTGTCAACTGGGCTCGCGGCAAGGGCAGCCAGCGCTTCTCGTCTTCGTCGACGCTTCGCTGCTGCGCCCCGCACAGTCCGGCGATCGGGCGAGCGTAGCCCGCTGCTCTGTGCGCCGACCGTGGCGGAGCACACTCAAGGCCCCCGCGGTCCGTGACGCGGGCGATCAGGTGTTCCTCCGCTTCGCGGCGCTCGTCGCGCGCGCCACTCTCGCCGGCGCAGCGGCTCAGGTCGGGCGATGCGGTCACACGAGCCGCGAGCCGATCCACGTGACGAGCAGCAACCCCACCAGGCCGATGCCCCACAAGATCCAGATGAGGGGGACGAGCCAGCCAAGCGACTGGCTTGCCGAGGGCAGCAGGGCCGAGACTGTCTGCAGCACCGAAGTGAACCATTGGAGGAGTTCGCGCCAACCAGCGAGGTCGAGCCAGGGGGCGAGCCACGCGGGAACCGGGATCTGCCCGGCCCTGTCCACGAGGTCTGTCGCGGACCCGCTCGCGAGCAGGCCGATCGACCACTCCGTCAGCAGCGCAAGCAGGCCGGCACCCGCCGTCCACAGCACGGCGAGCAGCAGGAAGACGCTCCAGATGATCACTTTCACGGCGCACCTCGATCGGACCGACCTGAGTCCGACGGGTCGTCGGTCGGAAAGTTCGTCTCACGGCTCCATCCTGCCGCAGAGACCGAGGAACTCGGGTGCGCCGATGCCGGCCGGCGGCGCCGGGCGCTCCGCGGCGGGCAGGTCCGACATCAGCACGAAGTCGGCGAAGTCGAAGCCCGGCCCGACCGTGCAGCCGACCAGCGCGTAGTCGCCGAGCGGGCGCGCCGCCTGCCACCAGTGCGCCGAGCGGAAGGTCTCGCGGTTCCGGCGTGTCGGCGCGGCCCAGCGCGGCAAGTGTTGCCATCAGATTTAGTGGGCCGTCTTCACTGAAGTCCGACCTCCAGGCGTTCTCCGTGTCGTGCTCGATCAGGCCCTTCTTTTCCAGGGCGCGACCGATGCGCTCTGCGAGGTGTTCGACGAGGATCTGAAGGTCCGGTGGGCCGGGTCCGGCGCCCAGTGAGGAACAGCATGTGGAAGTGGATGTTCAACTTGAGCTCAGAGCCGAAGCGCTGCATGAGCGTCACCGCGCTGGTGTGACCGGTAGCGCGAGTGAGCCCAGCCCTCTTGGGCAGACGGCCCGAGATCGCGCGATAGACCACACCCAGCACCTGCGTGAATGCCGCAGGGTTCCTGGCCAGCAGGAACCGCAACGCATGCGGCAGTGACAGCACCCATTGACGCAGCGGTCGGTCTGACAAGATCTCATCGGCGAGCAAGGCGGCAGTCTCGGCCATGCGCCGTAGGCCGTGGGCCGCACGAGAGGCAGAACCCGCGCTTCTTGCAACTGAACGCGACGAGCTTCTCGGCGTGGCAGTCCTCGCAGCGCAGGCGCAGGAAGCCCTCTTCCAGGCGGCCGCACTTCAGATACGCGTCGAACTCCTGCTCGACGTAGTCTGGCAGTGGTCGGCCTGGTTCAGATCGAAGCTCTCGAAGTAACGACGACTTTGCCGACCACCGATCCGGCGTGAGGGTGGAGTCTGCCGGCCTCGTCCGCCACGCCATAGCTGATATAACCCGCGCCCTATGGTTCAGGGCGGCTCCGATCCGCACGCTACGCGCGTTCGGCGAAGGGGAAAACATGGCTCGCAATCGACGGTGGGTGCTCGCGCGCAGGCCGCAGGGGCTGGTCGCCGCAAGCGATTTCAGGCTCGAGGAAACAGCCGTTCCCGAGCCTGCCCACGGCGAGTTCGTCGTGCGGTTGCACTACCTCAGCCTTGCGCCGGTCATGGCTCAGTACGTGCTCGACGGCGGGACCATTGAGCGGCCCGTGGCGATCGGCGAGACGATGCGCGGCCGCGGCGTGGGGCGCGTCGTTGCATCGCGCCATTCCGGCTTCCCGGAGGGCGCCATCGTGCATGGGCCATTCGGCTGGCAGGAGTACGCCTTATCCGACGGTAGGCGATTGACCTACGTGAGCCGCTACGCAGGTCGTGTCGCGCCGATGTCGACCGCGATCGGCGTGCTGGGTATCACGGGCTACACGGCTTACATCGGCCTCGATCTCGCCACGCCGTGTACAGGGGACAGGGTGCTGGTCTCCGGTGCCGTCGGTGGGGTTGGCTCCATCGTCGGGCAGATCGCGCGCATCCGCGGATGCACGCCCATCGTGGCGGTCTGCGGCGGGGCGGAGAAGGGGCGGCTGGCCGTCGAGCGCCTGGGCTACGACGCGGCAATCGACTACCGGAGCGTGGACGTCGCCACTCGCCTCGACGAATCCCTGCCGGAGGGCATCGACATCTACTTCGACAACGTCGGCGGAAGGGTGCTGGAACTGTCGCTCGACCGATTGCGACAGCGCGCCCGCGTGATCGTCTGTGGCGCGATATCGCAGTACGTGATCGACGGCGTGCCGGCGGGTCCGTCGAACTACTTCAAGCTTGCCTACGCGAATTCCTCGATGCGCGGATTCCAGATCTACGCTTACGCGGATCGCTATGCGGAAGCCGAGGAGGCGCTCGGAACTTGGATCCAGCAGGGGCGTCTCGTGTGGCAAGAGGACTGCCTAGAAGGACTCGAGGTCATGCCGCAGGCACTGGTCAGGCTGTACACGGGACAGAACATGGGCAAGCAGGTGGTCCGGATTGTCCCAGAGGAGGAGACGGCGTGATCGAGGCGGCGCTGCTCAGGCGCACCACCTTCCTGTGCGTGGACGCAGAGCGACTTGCCGACTTCTACTGCGTCGTATTCGGCTTTACGCGCTATTACGACCACGCGCTCGCCGTGGATGCCCGGTTTCCGCCGACCGGTGCGCCGGACGGTGCGCGGGCGCGCTTGGTCATCCTGAAGGCACGCGATTCGACCGTCGGTATGCTCGGATTCCTGCAGTATGAGCAAGACCTGCCGGGCAAGGTGCCCGCGCAAGCCGATGGCCACGTGCGCCTCGGTGAACCGGTGCTGGTGTTCGGCACGGACGACGTCCACGCGCTCGCCTCGCGAGCGAAGCTCGCGGGCGCGACGATCGCGACGCCGCCTACCGATTGGGAGGTGCCGTCGCGTGACGGGGAGGGCGTCACCCGTCTCAGGACACTTTGCTTTTTCGACCCCGAAGGCCACTATTGTGAGGTGAGCCAGCGCGTTTGAGCGGAGTGCGTCCATGCTGAGTGCCCGCCAGATTGACTATTTCGTCGCGGTGGCTCAAGCCGGGAGCCTCAGCAAGGCCGCGCTCGCACTCGGAGTTTCGCAGCCTGCGCTGACCAAGCAGATCCGCCTGATCGAGGAGCAGTTGCGGCTCCGCGTTTTCGAAAGAACCGGCCGCGGCGTGCGGCTTACGTCCGCCGGCCAGACCGTGCTCGAGTTCGCGGCCTCGATTTCCGAGCAGTTCGAGCGGCTTGAGGAGGGGATCGCGCGGCTGCGGGACGCCCCGACCGGCACGGTGGCGCTGGCCACGACTCCGCTGGTCGCCCACGTAGTCACGAGTCCGGTTGCGTTCGCCGCTCGCGCAACACTTCCACACGTCCAGTTGAAAGTGATGGAAGGCTTTGGCGCGGGCGTCACGCAATGGGTCGCCGACGGGCGTGCGGATATCGCAGTGTCGTATATCCCGCTCACCCAGGTGCGGCACCTGATCGACGGTGAGGCGCTGCTGGACGATCAAATGGTGCTGCTCGGTCCCCCTGCGCTGTTCGAGGCGCGCGGGATCGGGCCCCGTCTGCGTTTCGCGGAACTGGAGCGGCTGCCGCTGGTGCTGCCGACCCAGCAGAGCGGTCAGCGCCGCTGGCTCGACCGTGTTGCGCGGGAACGGGGGTTCGCATTCTCGCTGCGGCTCGAAATCGATTCGCTCACGGCGCTGCTCGATGTCGTCGTGCTTGGCCACGGATTCACGATCCTGCCCCAGCTGGCGGTCTCCGCCCACCTGCGACAGGGCTCTCTCTCGTCTGCGGCGATCATGGACCCGGAAGTCCCGGCGCAGCTGACGATCTACACTGCACGCGGCCGCAACTCCTCCGGCATGGAGAAGGTCGCCGCACTGGTCAAAACCCAGGCACGCCTGCTCGAACGCGATCTGGGACTGGGACCGGCCCGTCGCTCGACATAGCCGAACCGCATATCTGTTAGAACCGGGGCCGTCTTTCTCCTGCGACGCGCCTCCCTAGACTGGGAGTCGTGGTTCACTCAGGGGAACGATCATGACGCGGCAATGGGCAGTTCTTGCGGCAGTCACGGCGGCTGCAGCTTCGCCGGTTGTGTCGGGACAGGGTGGCAGCGGGTCAGGCGGGCAAGCCGAGACCGTCCTTGAGGAGGTCATCGTCAGCGCCAGGCTGCGGAACGAGCGGCTCCAGGACGTGCCGTTGTCGGTGGCGGCGCTCGACTCGACGGCGATCGAGAGGCAGCGCATCGACAGCCTCGACCGCCTGTCGTTCGCTGTGCCCTCCCTGTCCGCGTCCGATCCGTTCGGGCGCAATAATCCGAGCATCTCGCTGCGCGGCATCGGTCTTGCGGGCATCGGTGACGAACTTCCGGTAGGCCTTTTCATTGACGGCGTCTACGTGTCCGGGCGCTCGAGCGCGAACCTGCTCCTCACCGACCTCGAACGCATCGAGGTCGCTCGCGGCCCGCAGTCGGCGCTTTACGGACGGAACACGTTCGCGGGTGCGATCAACTTCGTGACTCGCAAGCCGACCGACGTCGCGGAGGGCTATGCGGAGGTCACGGGCGGCACGAAGAGCCGCTACGAGTTCCGCGGCGGTGCGTCGTTGCCGCTGATCGAAGACAGGCTCTACGCGCACGTTGGAGCCATCTGGCGCGACTGGGGCGGTTACTACGACAACCAGAACGCGGCCGGCCCCGACCTGAACAGACAGCGCACCAAGTCGTTCAATGGCGTGCTTCGCTACATGCCGACCGACCGGCTCGAGGCCAGCCTGCGCCTGAATTACTCGAGGGACGACGACTCGACGGCCGCAGCCTTTCTGGTGCCGGCCAACGTCGCGCCCACGCTGTCGAACGGCGGGGCGCTGGGGTTCTTTCGCGGCGACGCGCCGGAGCGCCCCATCGACGGCAGTGTCTGCTGCACGGCCTCGGACGGCGTGCGGGGCTTCGAGCGAGAGACTCGCCGCGCCGCGTTGACGCTCAACTACGACGTGTCCGACGCCTTGCGGATCACGTCGATCTCCGCCTACACGGACGAGAGTCAGCTCTACGACCAGGACGTCGACTACCGCATCGACAAGCTCTTTACGTTCGGTAACGTCATCGATCGCAGCGACAAGAGCCAGGAGCTGCGTGCGACGTGGCAGACCGAGCGTTTGACGGCGATCGGCGGCGTGTTCTACTACGAGTTCGATAACCGGTTCGAGAACTACTCATACGCGCAGTTCTTCCTGCCGCCCGCGGCGCGAAGCGCCGATCCGCCGCGCACCAACGGACCCTTCGTTTCGGTGAGCGCGACGCAGGCTGCTGCGGTCTTCGGTTCGCTAGGGCTGAAGTTCGCGGATGGCTGGACCGCCACGATCGACCTCCGCCACAACCGCGAAGAGAAGACGTTCGATTACTTTCGAGGCGCAGCGCTAGTCGCGGATCCGCGCCGTCGTCGTACCTGGCAAAGCTGGACGCCACGCGCGATCCTCGATTGGAAACCGACCGAGGACAGCCTGTACTACGTCTCGGCGGCAAAGGGCTTCAAGACGGGCGGTTTCAGTGACCAGCCCAACATCTTCGAGACGGAGCGGATCTACGAACCTGAGTCCAACTGGACCTACGAGATCGGAACGAAGCAGTCACTTTTCGACCGTCAGCTCGTTGCGAGTCTGTCGTTGTACTGGGTGGACTGGACGAACCAGCAGGTGGTGTCGGCGTCGGCACGTGGGGCGGCGAACAATACTTACATTGCGAACGCGGCCCAATCGACGTCGAAGGGGTTCGAACTCGACCTGACCGCGCGGCCGACGCCGCGCTTGACCCTGAACGCCGCGGTTGCCCTATCGGACGCGCAGTTCGACAGCTTCGTCGACCCGGCGCTGGCTGGAATCGATCGCGCCACCGGTACGGTTGCAGCACTGCCCGGCCTTCGACTGGTGCAGCTGCCGAGTGGCGTTTTCGGCGCCGACGTCTCGGGTAACCGTCTGCCCCGGGCGTCGAAGTGGCAGGCGGCTACGGGTGCCCAGTACTCGCTGCCCGTCGGCATGCTTGGGGCCGACGAGGCATATGTGCGTGCCGACTACACGTACCGGTCGACGCAGTTTGCCGAGCCGTCGAACCTGGCCGGCACCGGCCCGCAGAGTCGCGTCAATCTGCGGCTCGGACTCGAGGGCGAACGTTACTCACTCTCGCTGTTCGTGGATAATCTGCTGGACGACGGCACGCCGCCAGTGATCATCCGATTCAGCGACTTCAACAGTTTCTTTGCGCAGCCGTTCCCGGGCACCCTCAAGCGTGCATTCCAGGTGACCCCGGCTGACGGGCGCACTTACGGGGTGAGCGCAAGGTTCAAGTTTGGTGGACCCTGAGGTGATCGACCGCAGGGCGCTGGTCGTCGGCGTCGCGGCGAGCAGCGTCGCACCGATCGGCCACGCGGGCGTCGACCCGCCCCGCGTCGAGCGAGGGTACGCCCCGTGCCGTTACGGGCAGGTTCACCTGCGCCGCGCCTCCGGCAGCAACGTGCATCCCCCCGTGTTGTGCTTTCACCAGGTGCCGAACTCCGGCCAGGTCTTCGAGCGATTTCTCGAGCGCATCGGGACCGACCGCCTGGCAATCGCGTTCGACACGCCTGGCTACGGCATGTCGGATCCCGCTCCCGATCCGCAGACGATCGAGGGCTACAGCCGCGGGCTTGGCGATGCGATCGGTGCGCTCGGGCTCGCCGACCGTCCGGTGGACCTCATCGGGTATCACACGGGGGCCGCGATCGCCGCCGCACTCGCGGCGGGCGGCGACGTGCGTGTGCGGCGGATTGTTCTCGTTGCGGTTCCTGTGTTCTCGGCGGCGGAGCGCGCGAGCTTCGGCGCCCAGCCTCCGATAGCGTTCGACGAGGACGGCGAGTGGGCGCGCGAGGAGTGGCGCCGCTCGTGGCGCTGGCGGGGGCCGGGCCAGTCTCGCGAAAGCGTGTTGCGTACCTTCGCGGAGAAGATGCGCCCGGGCGCGCGGGAGCGTGGCGCTCGCGCGATTGCCGCGTTTGACATGGCCGGCGCGCTGCGCGCCTTGGCGGCACCCCTGCTGCTCGTCCGCCCCAGGGACGATCTGTGGGATGCGACAGGACGCGCTTTCGACCTGCGGCCTGACGTGGGGCACGTCGAACTGCCCGACCTCGGACACGGTGTCTGGGAGGTCGCCACGCAGCGCGTCGATGAAATCATCCGCCAGTTCCTCGACCGATGATCCGTTCGGTCATCCTCGGGATACTGCTGGCCGGCGTTCTCCTGCCCGGCGCCGCGCGAGCCGTGGACGTCGTGCATGACCAGGGCTGGCAGGAGGCGGTGGTCTCGGTCAGCGATTTCGATGCCCACCTGCGCGTGTTCCGGGACGTGATCGGCTGGCAGGTGGTGTACCGGGGTCGGGTGGCGCCTGGCCAGCTCGCCGCGTGGGGTATCAGCGGCGATGCTGTAGCGGACGAGATCGTGCTGGCGCAGCGCGGCGCCGTGCGCGGCTTCATCCGGCTGGTGCGGTTTCCCGGAAGTGGGGACAGGGCAAGGATTCGTTCATCGGCCCAGCCGTGGGAAGCAGGCGGGTGGTCCGGGCTCAATGTGCGCGTCAGGGACATCGATACGGTCTTCCGGCGCCTGCAGCGCGCCGGTTTTCAGGCCTACAGCGACCCGGTCGAGTTCCGGGTTCCGCCATACCGGGTTCGCGAGGCGATGATGATGGG
>CAZPJE010000313.1:0-3908 GCA_964586725.1 uncultured Steroidobacteraceae bacterium
ACGGCGTACTCGTCGTGGCAGAGAACTTCGCGCGTGAGACTCGGGTCGTGATGCTGCTCGATGTCGAGGCATACCGCGACGTCGAGGTGGCCCTCCGCGAGCTGCGCCAGCAATTCGCGTCGCAGGCCTGCCGTTACCTCGAGGCGGACGTGCGGGCGTTCATCAAGGAAAGCGCGGGTCGCCGGCGTCACGATGGGCGCCGTCGCGGTCGGGCTGGTACCGATCCGTACCCGGCCACGGCGGGCACCTTGCCGGTGGCGCAGTGCCTCGTCGAAAAGGGACAGCTCCCTCGCGATCTTCCTGGCGTGAGTCACCAGCAGCAGGCCGTGGCTGGTGGGCCTGACGTTGCGGCCGCGGCGCTCGAGCAGTTCGACACCTGCATCGGCCTCCAGGGTCAGCATGCTCTTCGAGATTGCCTGCTGGGTCAGGCCGAGATGCTCGGCGGCCCGCGACAGGCTCCCGTATTCGACCACCGCCAGGAAGTACTGCAGCTGCTTCAGTTCCACGGTCTGATCGTAAGCCCGCGGTTGCCAGGGCACAACCAATGGTTGTGCAGGGGCGGCCGCGGTTGTTCGCCCGCGGGCCCCCGTCGGCGCAACCTCGTCCAATCTCCAAACCGAGGTTCGACATGGCCAGCCTGCAGAGCGTTGAATGCTGGGACTGCGAGACCGACCTGCTGATCGCCGGCTTCGGGCTCGCCGGTGCCTGCACAGCCATCGAGGCGCACGACCTCGACGCAGACTGTCAAATCCTCGTCATCGAGAAACTCCCGCGCGAACTGGCGGGTGGGAACACGCGGGCGTCCGGCCAGTCGTTGCTGATTTCGAAAAACGCCGAGGCGCTCGCCGACTACCAGCGGATCATGAGTTCGACCAACCCGGTCCCGGAGGACATGCTGCAGGCATGGGCGAAGGCCATGACCGAACTCGAACCGTGGATCCAGGCTCGCGCGGCGGAGGCAGGCGCGCGCTACATCAAGGGAACGGGCTTCAGCGAACGCGAGGTCGTGCGGGAATTTCCGGAACTCGGTGCGGAGCAGGCGGTCGCGTACACCGCGACGATCCTGCCGATCCCATCAGGTGTCTGGCTCGCGTTCGACGCGAACGTGGCGCGGCGGCCGCGCATCCAGGTTCGGTACGAGACAAAGATCGTCGACCTCGTCCAGGATCCGGACACGCTCGAGGTGTTCGGCGCGGTCATCGAGACCGGCGGTGAACGCCGCGCGATCCGTGCGCGCCGCGGCGTCGTGCTGGCGGTCGGCGGCTACGAGAACAACCTGGCCATGCAGCGCGATTACTACGGCTTCTCGCAGGCAACGCCGTTCGGCACGCCGGCCAACACCGGCGACGGCGTGCGCATGCTGCAGCGGGCCGGCGCGGACCTGTGGCACATGCGCAATTTTGGCCAGTCCGGCGGCGTCTGGCCGGCGATTCGCGCGCCGGGGTACCCGAGCGGCTTCATGCGCCGACACCTGTGGCAGACCTTCAGCTGGTTCGACGTCGCCGCCGACGATCGCCGCTTCTATGACGAGGGTGCGAACCTCTACTACACGCACTACAAGGAAAAGAAGCACGGGCACTGGGTCGATACACCGCTCGCGCGCGCGCTGCCCGTGCACATGGTGTTCGACGAAACCACGCGGCTGCACAATTGCCTGATCACGCATGCGATGGGCTGGAACACGGTGGTGCTCGACTACGAGTGGTCGGACGACAACAGCGCCGAGATCGAGCGCGGCTGGGTGCTGCGCGCCGACAGCATCGAGGCACTGGCGGTGAAGATGGGCCGTGATCCAGCGGCGATGCGCGCGACCTTCGACCGCTACAACGACGCCTGCGCACGCGGTCTGGACGACGAGTTCGGCCGGCAGGCGTGGTCGCTGCAACCGCTCGCGACGCCGCCGTACTACGCGGTCGCGATCGAGCCCGGCATTGTCTGCACCAGCGGCGGCGCGCGGCGCAACATCGAGTCGGAGGTGCTGGGCCATGACGGGCGCGCGATCCCGGGCCTCTATGAGGCCGGTGAACTCGGCTCGATGATTTCAGATCTCTACCAGAACGGCTCGTACCTGACCGAGGCCATGATTTCGGGGCGCGCCGCGGGGCGCAACGCCGTGCTGCGTCAGGCGACCGAGCGCTCGCTGAAGTAATCATCGAGGCAGCGGCGCAGTTCGCTGCCGAGCGATGTCGCGGCGGCACGGATCCGCTCCGATGGGCCGCCGACGCAGATCACGGCGTCACGGCCGTCCTCGTGCCGCGGCACGGAGCAGGCCACTGCGCCGACGCCCGGCAGGATGTCATAGACCACGGCGTAGCCGTCGCGTCGCGCACGCTCGACCGCGAGCAGCGTCGATTCGACTTCGATGGGCGGCGGTTGGGTCCGCAGCGAGCGGTCGCGATTCATCCGCCGCACCAGCGCGCGCACCTCGTCATCGCTGCGCGTGGCGAGGAAGGCGTGGCCGACCGCTGACGTGGCCATCGGGACACGCCGGCCGGGATCGACCCGCAAGCTGATCGGCTGCGCACCGGGCACGATGTGCGTGACTTGCATGTCGACGTCGTTGGGCGTCGAGAGGAACACGGTTTCGCAGGTGCGCTCGGCGAGCGCCTGCATCGCATCGAAGACGGCATCCGAGCCGCCCATGCCCTCGCGCAGCCACTGGCCCAGCAGCGTGACCCGCAGCGTCGGATGGTAGGTGTGCCGGCGCCGATCGAAGCGCAGGTAACCGAGTTGCGTCAGCGACTTCAGCAGCATGATGGTGCTCGACGGCGGATAGCACAGCGCGCGCTCGAGCTGCTTGGCAGTCAGCGGGCGCCGCTCGCGCGTGAATGCTTCGAGCACTTCGAGGGCCCGTCCAGCGCTCTTGATGACGCCATCGGTCACTGCGGGTCCGTGATGCAGACCGGACAGCTGGCGCTCTCGGTGGCTGCGGCAGCGCCGGCGCCGCGCTCGATCCAGTCCGCGAAGGCCTGGCGGGATTGCGGCGACGCCGTGGGCTGCGCGTCGGCACCGTCGCGCAGTGCCGTCAACGTCGCCCGCGCGCCCGCCCGCGCGGCACAGATCACCGGGACACCGGCCTTGTCCGCAAGGCTTGCCCAGATCGGCGCCATGCACGTGCAGCCGAGCACGATGCTGCTGGCGCCCTGTGCCGCGCAGTCACGCATTGCTGCTTCGATGCGTTCGAGCCAGTCCGGTGCGCCGCGATGCATGGCGCCGATTGTCTCGGCCGGCATCGCCGTGCTCGCCTGCGCGCCGCCGAGATAGCGGATGCCGATGCAGTGGCCGGCGGCTTCGTGCAGCAGCAGCTGGCGGCGATACAGCCAATCGAGTGATGCCGGCCAGACGGTCACGATCGCGAAGCGCTCGCCATGCGTGCGCGCCTCGGCGAGCGCAGCCTCCGCCGAACCGATCACGGGGATGTCGAGCGCGCTGCGCATCGCCGCCAGCCCGTACTCGCCGAAGGTGTCGATCAGCACGGCGCGCGTGCCGGCATCACGCAGGCGCAGCGCGGCATCGACATGCCCGGTCTCGGTCATCAGCGCATCGAGCGGCGTGTACGGAAAGCCGCCGAGACGCGTGTTCTCGAGCCGCCACGTGATGCCCGGCGCGGCGATGTCGCGCAGGTGCGGTGGCAACGGCGCGCTGCGCGGCTGGGGTCCGCTGCCGAGGACGAGCACATGACTCATGGGCGATCTCCTTGCGAGCTCGGCGGCGAGCCGGGCGATGCGCCCGGCGGCGTGCGCGCCGATGCGCCAAGGCCGAGCGCGCCCGTATTGCTGCGTGCTGCCGGATCGAGTGTCTGCAGCAGGCCATCGAACACGCGCTGCTGGGTCGCATCGAGCGTGGCCGTGAACGGGTACGTGCGACCGACCTGCAGGTGCCCGGCGCCCAGGGGCCGCCAGGCGTCG
>CAZPJE010000314.1:0-1553 GCA_964586725.1 uncultured Steroidobacteraceae bacterium
CCCCATTGGGCGCGCGTTCAAGGGGGCGTTGAACAACATGCGCTCGCCGTCGCTCGCCGCGCACGCGATCCGCCATGCCGTGCTGCGCGCGGGGGTAGAACCCGGAGAGATCGACGACGTGGTCCTTGGAACTGCGATGCCGGCGGGGACTGCAGGAATGAACGTCGCGCGCATGGCCGCACTCGCGGCCGGATTGCCGGACTCGGTGTCCGGGCAGACCGTGGACCGGCAGTGCGCGTCGGGACTCATGGCGATCGCGATCGCGGCCAAGCAGATTGTTGTCGACGGAATGCAGGTGGCTGTCGGGGGCGGACAGGAGAATATCTCAGCGCTAAACGTGCCCTTCATGGAGGCTGTTGCCCGCGACGCCGACGAGTCGGTCAAGGCCCTATCGGCCCATGCCTACATGCCGATGCTGCACACAGCGGAGTTCGTCGCGCGCAAGTACGCCGTGGCGCGGTCTGTACAGGACCAGTACGCGCTCGAGTCGCAACACCGAACCGCTGACGCGCAGGTGGGAGGGCGCTTCGATGCCGAGATCGTTTCGATCACCGCGCAGATGAGCGTGACGGACAAGTCGAGCGGACTGACGAGCCGCCGCGAAGTGACGCTTGAACGCGATGAAGGCAACCGACCAGATACCACGTTGGCCGGTCTTCAGGCGCTCAAGCCGGTCGTGGAGGGCGGCTGCATCACGGCGGGAAACGCGAGCCAGCTGTCTGACGGTGCGTCCGCCAGCGTGCTGATGCACGAGCGTCTCGCGGAGCAGCGCGGATTGCACCCACTCGGCCGGTATCTCGGCATCGCTGTCGCGGGCTGTGCGCCCGAGGAGATGGGGATCGGTCCGGTGTTTGCGGTTCCCAAGCTGCTGCGACAGCACGGGCTGCGGGTCAGCGACATAGGACTCTGGGAGCTCAACGAGGCCTTCGCGGTACAGGCTGTCTACTGCCGCGATCGACTCGGGATCGATCCGGCGATCTACAACGTCAATGGCGGCGGCATCTCCATCGGGCACCCGTATGGCATGAGCGGAGCCCGGCTCGTCGGCCATGCACTCATCGAGGGCCGACGGCGGGGCGCGAAGCACGTGGTCGTCACCATGTGCGTCGGCGGCGGAATGGGTGCGGCGGCGCTGTTCGAAGTGCTATAGAAGGAGGCCCGATGCCCGTAAGAATCATGGAGCCTGCAGCCGAGGCGTATCGCTATCCGCTGCTGATTCGCCATCTGCTTCACACTCCGCTCGCGTGCGCGGCGGACCAGCAGATCGTCTACCGGGATCGCCAGTGGTACACCTACACGACCTTCGCCGAGCGGGTGTCGCAACTTGCGGGCGCCCTGCGGAAAGTGGGTGTCGATCCTGGCGATACCGTCGCCGTGATGGATTGGGACAGTCATCGGTATCTCGAGTGCTTCTTCGCTATTCCCATGCTGGGAGCGGTGCTGCAGACGGTGAACGTGCGCCTGACGCCCGAGCAGATCGGATACACGCTGCGCCATGCGGGCGCCACGGTCGTGCTGGTCAACCGCGACTTCCTGCCCATCCTCGAGTCGAT
>CAZPJE010000315.1:0-2892 GCA_964586725.1 uncultured Steroidobacteraceae bacterium
CCGGAAGTCTCCCGATTCCTCGCGGACCGGCAACAGCTCTTGATCAACGGGCGCTGGCAGCCCGCTGCGTCAGGCGAGACGCTGCCGATCAAGGACCCTTCACGTGACGAAGTCATCACCGAGGTGTCGTCCGCCGGTAGCGAGGATGTCGATCGAGCGGTAGCCGCCGCCCGCGCGGCATTCACAAATCCTGCGTGGCGAAGGATGACACCCGCAGCGCGGGCGCGCCTGCTGATCCGGATCGCCGAATTGCTGGAGCAGCGCGGCGAGCAGTTCGCGCAGATCGACGCGCTGGACACAGGGCTTCCTCTGGCGCTGGGTCGCGGGATGAGTGGCGCGGTTGCCGCTGCAATGTTCCGTTACAACGCAGGCTGGTGCGAGCGGATCGGCGGCCGAACGGTCACGCCGTCGTCGCTGCCCGACGAGCGTGGGGCCGACGCCGTCGGGCCTGCCTACCACGCTTACACCCTACGCCAGCCCGTTGGGGTCGTCGGGATCATCATTCCGTGGAACTTCCCGCTCATCATGGCGGCGGCCAAGCTCGCGCCGGCGCTCGCAGCCGGTTGCACCATCGTGCTGAAGCCCGCCGAAAATGCCCCCCTCAACCCTTTGCTGCTGGGGCAGATCCTTCTCGAGGCCGGCGTCCCGGACGGCGTGGTGAACATCCTGCCGGGGCTCGGCCACTCCGCGGGCGCCGCGCTCGCCGCGCATCCGGGGATCAACAAGATCCACTTCACGGGGTCCACTCGTGTCGGCCGCACCGTGATCGCCGCCGCGCAGCACGACATGAAGCGCGTCGCCCTTGAACTTGGCGGCAAGGCACCTATCCTGGTCGCGGGCGACGCCGACCTTGCGCGCGCGATACCCAGCCTCGCGCAAGGAATCTTCATCAACACCGGGCAAATCTGCTTTGCCGGTGCCCGCGTGTATGCGGAACGCGCGATCTGCGATGAACTGGTTGACGGCGTCGTGCAGATCGCTCGGAAGATGCAGGTCGGTGCCGGGCTGGATCCAGGCTCGCAGATGGGGCCGTTGATCTCGGCGCAGCAGCGCGACCGGGTCGTCAGCTACCTCGACAGCGCGGGTGCCGAGGGCGTGTCCATCGTGACCGGCGGCAAGCGGATCGACGGTCCGGGATACTTCGTGGAGCCGACGGTTGCGGTCACGGAGAACGCGGCGGCGCGCCTGGTACGCGAGGAGATCTTCGGTCCCGTGATCACGGTGACGCCGGTCGACGACGTCAGGATGGCGTTGGCCGCGGCCAACGACACGACCTACGGACTCTCCGCTGGCGTGTTCACGCGGGACTTGGCGCGTGCGCACCAGCTGGCCGCCGAACTGGAGGCGGGTTCGGTGTGGGTTAACCGGTATCCCATCGTGGACGTCGCAATGCCCTTCGGCGGATTCAAGCAGTCCGGGTGGGGTCGCGAAAACGGCGAGGAAGGCGTTCTTGCGTACACCGAGCACAAGTCGGTCGTCATGGAGCTTTGAGCGTGCGCGTGTCGGTCTGCGGCGATTGCTTCACTGCAATTACGAGTTCGGAAGTCTTCTTGTTGGGACCGGACGCATGGTTGAGGGTCTTGGGATCTCCGCGGGCGACGCGGTGTTAGCTTCGAACGTGACGCGGAGGCGAGGCCGCGGTGAACCAGATGAGTCGTACGTGTCGAAGCTCTACAGGGGGAAACCTAATGACGTCGTTCTTCAGCAGGAAGCCGGAATGCGCAAGCGCAAGGACGGTGCAGGTTGCGGTGTCACGCATCCTCGCTCTCGGTCTCCTTGGATCCACCATGGCGAACGCCCAGACAGGGCCGACTGAGTCCGCCAGGGACGGGCAGCTCGAGGAAATCGTCGTTACCGCCGAGAAGCGGACGGAGTCCGTGCAGGACGTCAGCGCGGCCATCAGCGTGCTGTCCGGCGACTTCCTCACGCGCAACAACATCACCGCCGCGCGCGACCTGTTCCAGCAGATTCCGAACGTTTCCCTGCAATCCAACGCCTCGTCGTCCGGCCTGCAGATCGCCATCCGGGGAATCGACTTCAGCACCTTTTCTCCCATTGGCGTTCAGCCGGTGCTGATCTACCAGGATGAAGTGCCCATCAACAACCCGGTCTCCTCGGGCATGTTCATCTTCGATCTCGAGCGCGTCGAGGTGCTTCGCGGACCGCAGAACACGCTTTACGGCCGCAACACCACGGGTGGCGCGGTCAACTTCATTGCTCGCAAGCCGCGGATCGGCGGGGACTTCGGCGGGTCGGCCGACCTGACGATCGGTAACTTCGATACGCACAACGCCAACGTGGCGGTCGACCTGCCCACGGGATCGACCTCTGCAATGCGGCTGTCGTTCCAGACCCTGAACAACAGCGGTTACTGGCGAAATGTCGTCAGCGGTCAGGACCGGGGCGAGTCGAGCCGCTGGGCGGGACGAATGCAGTGGCTTTCGCGGCCGAGCGATTCCTTCACGGCACTCATTACGGCGCAGGCGGGATCCTCCCGGGGGGACGGGCCACCCCGAACTTCCGCGGGACTTCGCAATCCCGCCAATCCTGCCGCGCCCTGCGCCCAGAACCTGGTGCGGCTCGACAACCTGAAGTCCCCGTGTGTCAACGCAGCCGGGCAGCCGAACCTCGTCAACAATGGCGACATACGCTCCGATCTGAACAACCCGATCGACAACGTGGACGCTTACGGCGTTTCGGCGAACCTTCGTTGGGACACGTCCTGGGGTTCCTTCACGTCGATCTCGAGCTACTACTACAGCGACTTCGACCACTGGGAGGATTGCGATGGTTCCGTGCTGACGGTTTGCAACTTCCGCCAGCGAAGCGAGGCCAAGCAGTACGCCCAGGAGTTCCGAATCGCATCGTCCGACGAGCAGCGCGCGCGCTGGA
>CAZPJE010000316.1:0-18560 GCA_964586725.1 uncultured Steroidobacteraceae bacterium
GACCAGCAGCACCGCATCGACGATGGCGTCGATGACCAGGCTGTCGGCGTCGGAGACAGCCGCGCCCGAACGGTCGGCCAGGGCCGCATCCGCCTCGAGCAGGGCAAGATCTCGTATCGACGATGTTGACATAACGGACGCGTGGCGACAGGTCCGTCGATGCTACGGGGCATGGCGTTTGCCCCATGTGAAGCGACTCGCGTTTCGGCGCGACTCAGCGCTTGCCTGACTCGTCCGCCGGCAGCGGCACGACGCGCTCGCCGCCTGGCCCCGACGCGACGCCCGCGTCCGCCGTCTCCGCCATTGCCGCCTCGGCGGCGACGACGTCGCCGACGATGATCGGGATCGCGAACGTGCGCGCGACCGAGGAGCCGGCCGAGGCCGCCTCGACCAGCGCCACCGCCGACAGATACGACACGCCGTCTTTTTGCGGCAGCACGATGACGGTATGGCTGAAGCTCTGGCCACTGGCGGGATTCGCCGGCGCGTTGAGTTCCAAGCCGTCGACGACCTGGATGCCATCGGTGGACTGGAAGATGACCTGCAGCTTCGTGATGTCAGCCGCCAGTGTCGTCACGACGATCGACACGGGCAGCGATTCACCTATGCGGGGTCGCTGCGCGATGTCGAACTTCAGGTCGACCGCGGCACCGGGCTTGCCCGAGGACACAGCCGAGACCAGCTTCGACGCCGCTTCGGTCGCGGCCGGCATGGCCGCGCCTGCGTCGGCTGCCGACTCGGGCTGGGCAGCGCCGCCACATCCAACCAGCAGCAGTGCGGCGCAGGCGGCCAGCGGCAACAGGCGATGGTTGTTCATGCCAACTCCAATCGAGTCCAAGGTCACGGCAGGGTCAACTGCACGTTGAAGCAAGTCAGGCCGCGGGGTCGCCCGTCGGTCGTGTCGGAGGGATCGACATTCGTGAACTCATACACCTCGAGCACGTAAACGGTTCCCGCCGCGACGGTTGCAGTCAGTGTCTCGCTGCCATTGGCGGCGCCTTCGGCGCGCGCCCGCTCCACGCCGGCAGCATACAGCACCAGATCGGGGTCGGTCGCCGCCGTCCCCTGCGCGCCGCCGTAGTTAGCGCGGATCGTCACGGTACCCGCCGCGCTCGGGGCCAGGCGCAGGAAGCGCCGGTTGCCGAGCTTGTTGTAGAAACCGGCAGCGGTCGGCACGCTGGAGCAGACCTCGACCGTCTGGCTGGCCGCGATCGCGCGGTAGATCGGCAGGTTGCGGACGTCGAGGCCGTTGTTGGTCTCGGCGTTGCCGAAGTCATCCGAGGTCGTCGACACCAGCTGTGCGCCCGCCAGCGCGTTGATCGCCGCGGCATCCGCCGGCCGGGCCGCGCGCAGTCCTTCGAGCAGCGGAAAGACCGACGTGAAGGCCGGCGTCGTTCGGATTCGCCCCGTCATCACCGCATGCAGCGGCGCGAAGCCGAGACCCAGCGAATCGATGCCTTCGTTGCTCGTGTCGTACAGGTCCCAGAAAACCGACTGGATCGAGCCCTCGTTGAACCAGCCCGCGTTCGGGTTGTTGTTGTTCTCGACATTGATCGCGAAACCGCGCGTCTGGCCGAGATCGAAGCTGTCGCGATACACAGGATCCGCGCGCGCCATCCCCGCGAAGGCGTTGCCCCAGCCCTCGCTGAACGCGACCCGCAGGTCGAGCCGTTCCGTCGTCGAGTGCTCGCCGCCCAGGCTGTCATCGCGCGAGAAGTTGTCCTGGTAGTAGTGGCCCCACCCGTGCGCGATCACATGCTGGTCGAATTCGTCGGTGTCGATGTCGGCGCGGCCGAGCACGAAGATGCGGTCCGGGCTGCCCGGGACGAAAAACGACGTGCCGATCTCGCCGCGCCCGAGCGCTGCGGAGCTGCCGGTGCAGAAGTCGTTCGCCGCCGGCGAGCACGGCACGTTGTTCGTGCTCCAGAACACCCGCAGTTCCGGGAACTGCGCGTTCGCATCGGCCGACAGCACCAGCTGCTGCGATTCGTAGATCGCATCGAGGATCGAAAACGGCGCCGCGGCGCGCGCGGCGTTGTAGCCCACGCCCGCCGTCCAGCCGGTGCGGGCCGCGAGGTTGCGGGTCGAGTTCGCAGCGCCCGCATTGAACACGCTGCCGTCGAGCGTGTAGATCGCCGACCCTGCCGTGTTGTCGCGCACCGTGACCGTCCAGGACGGCGTGCCGGCGCGAACGAGCTCCGCGCGCACGCGGATGAAGAGCTCCGTGTTGCCTGCGACGGTGACCGAGTACGCGCCGGTCGCGCTGGTAGTGGTCGTCGCGAGCACGGTCTGGCCGTTCGCCGTGAGCGCCTCGACGGTCGCGCCGCGGACCGGCGCCGGCTGGGCATTGGCGAAATCGAGTCCGGTGTTCGCGCCAGGACTGAACGGCACGCGGTCATAGGTGACCGTGCCGGAAATCGTCACGTTGCCGACCGGGGCCGGCGGCGGACCACCGCCCCCACCCCCGCCGGAAGCGCCACCGCCCCCGCCGCCGCCGCAGGCGACCAGGATCAAGGGCAACAGGACGATGACACCGCGACGCAACAAATACATGCGCGTCGGACGCTATCACAGCCCCTGCGGCCCAGCCGTAACCGCGTCACATTGCGCGGCAAGGTCGCCGATGTGGTCCTCCCAGTAGCGGCGGCTGCCGAACCACGGGAAGGCGCGCGGGAAGGCCGGGTCATCCCAGCGGGCGGCCAGCCAGGCCGCGTGGTGCAGCATCCGCAGCGCCCGCAGCGGCTCGATCAGCCGCAGCTCGACGGTATCGAACGACGTGAAGGCCAGATAGCCGCTCGCGAGCTCCGCCCACTGGCCACGACGCTCCTCGACCGAGCCTGACAGGAACATCCACAGATCCTGGACACGCGGACCCATCATGCAATCGTCCAGGTCGACGAACACCGGGCCGTGCTCGTCCCACAGGATGTTGCCGACATGGCAGTCGCCATGGATGCGGATCATCGAGAGCGGCCCCGCGATCTCGAACTCCGTCTCGATCGCCTGCAGCAATTCGTCGGCCACTTCGGCATAGCGGCGCTCGAGATCCACGTCGAGCAGGCCCGCATCGAGCACTGCCTGACGCGAGGCGTGGCCGAGGCGCGCCACCGTCAGCCGCGGCCGGGTCGCGAACGGCTGCAGCGCGCCGCGCGCGTGGATGCGCCCGAGCGTGCGCCCGACCAGCCCCAGCGCACCCGGGGCATCGAACTCCGCGATCCGCCCGGCCCGCTTCGGGAACACGCCGAGCCGGTACTCATCGTGGAACAGCAGCGTCTGGCCGTCGAAACGCAGCGGCGCCGCGACCGGCAGCTCGGCGGCGGCGAGCTCGAGCGCGAAGTCATGCTCCTCGCGGATCTGCGCATCGCTCCAGCGGTTCGGGCGGTAGAACTTCAGCACCAGCGTTCCGTGGCTGGTCGAGCCCACCTGATAGACGCGATTCTCGTAGCTGTTGAGCGCGAACAGCCGGCCATCGGTTTCGATGCCAAAGGCCTGGCAGGCATCCAGCACGGTATCGGGCGTGAGTTTGGCGAACGGTCGGCTCATGCGAGGCCGCGCACAGTCCCGGCAGCCGGCCCGTCGGGCCGCGGGCGGGGACCGGTAGAATACGGGGCTTCGTCAGAAGGCTGGGTCAATCGCATGGCAACGCAGGGCACGATACTCGTCACCGGGGGCGCCGGCTACATCGGCAGTCACACCGTGCTGCAGCTCAAGGCGCGCGGCGAGCGCGTCGTCGTGCTCGACAACCTCAGCAAGGGGTATCGGCAGGCCGTGCTCGATGCACCGCTCGTCGTTGGCAACGTCGGCGACCAGTCGCTGCTGCGGCGCCTGCTGCGCGACGAGGGCGTCGACACCGTGATCCACTTCGCGGCGCACACCATCGTGCCCGAGTCGGTCGCCGACCCGCTCAAATACTACGGCAACAACACCTGCAGCACGCGCGCACTGCTCGAGGTCTGCAGCGAAGTCGGCGTGACGAACTTCGTGTTCTCCTCGACCGCCGCCGTCTACGGCGTGCTCGACACCGGCTACGCCGATGAGACCACGCGCACCGCGCCGATCAACCCCTATGGCACCTCGAAGTTGATGTCGGAGTGGATGCTGCGCGACCTGTCAGCCGCCACGCCACTGAAGCACGTGGTGCTGCGCTACTTCAACGTCGCTGGCTCGGATACCACCGGCCGTATCGGCCAGTCGACCCCCGGCTCCACGTTGCTGATCAAGGTCGCCGTCGAGGTCGCCACCGGCGCTCGCCCGGAACTGCAGATGTTCGGCACCGACTACCCGACCCCCGACGGCACCGGCATCCGTGATTACATCCACGTCGAGGACCTCGCCACCGCGCACCTCGATGCGCTCGCCTACCTGCGCCGCGGCGGCGAATCGACCACGCTGAACTGTGGTTACGGCCACGGCTACAGCGTCCGTGAAGTGATCCAGAGCGTCGAGCGCGTCACCGGTCGCAAGCTCAAGGTCGTCGAGTCACCGCGGCGCGCGGGCGACCCGCCCTACCTGATCGCGAAGAACGAGCGGATCAAGTCCGTGCTCGGCTGGCAGCCACGACTCGACGACCTCGATGCCATCGTCCGCACTTCCTGGGACTGGGAGCAGAAGCTCGCCAGTGCGCCCTGGACGCGCGAGGCCTGACCCAGCGCGCCTGCCACGCGCCGCCGCCACGCTGTCTGCGACTGGCAACAGGCGGCTCGGCGACGCTGCGCCAGCCACCCGGACGCGCTGGAAAGCCGTAGAATGCGGCAATGCGGTGGGTGCGCCCGAAATCCCTCAGCAGCCTGATGCTGCTCGGTCTTGTGCTGGCCGCGGTCCCGCTTGCGATCGCCGTGGTCGACGCATCGATCCAGATGCGCCAGCTGGCCAGCGCCAGCCAGCAACTGGTGCTGCGTGGCGTCGAAGCCACGCGCTCGAGCCAGGCCCTGCTGACCGGCATCGCCTCGCTCGAACGCACCGCCCGCCTCTACAGCGTGCTGAACGACCCCAAGCTGCTCGACGGCTACATACAGACCGACGAGCGCGTCACGGCCACCCGCCGCGCGCTGCAGGGCCAACTCGATGCGGTGCCCTCACGCGCCGCCCTCGCCCGCCTCGCCGAGATGCAGCAACAGGCGCGCTCGACCATGACTGGTGCGGCCACCGCCTCGCCGGCGTTCGAGCAGCTGCTGGCACGGTTCGCCGACATGAGCGACCTCGCGACCCGGCTCGCCGACAGCGGCAACGCCCAGCTCGATGCCGAACTCGCCGCGCTGAAGGACAAGGCCGACAGCGCGCGCCAGCGCTTGTTCTGGCAATCGGCGCTGCTGATCCCGCTGACGCTGGGCGTCGTGCTGGTGGTGATCTTCTGGATCGGTCGGCCGCTGCGCGCGATCGACCGTGCCATCGGCGAACTGGGCCGTGGCACGCTGTCGCACCCCATCGCCGTCAGCGGTCCGCAGGATCTCGAACGGCTGGGCCGTCAGCTCGAGTGGCTGCGCCAGCGCCTGATGGAACTCGCCCATGAACGCAATCGCTTCCTCCGCCACATGTCGCATGAATTGAAGACACCACTCGCCAACATCCGCGAAGGCACGGAACTGCTGATGGACGGCGCCGTCGGCGAGTTGCAGAGCTCGCAGCGCGAGGTCACCGCGATCCTGCGCGACAACGGCATCCGGCTGCAGCGCCTGATCGAGAACCTGCTGTCGTTCAGCGCCTGGCAGACGCAGAGCCTGGGGCTCGAACTGAGCGAGTTCCGCGTGCGGCCGCTCGTCAAGCAGGTCATCGAAAACCAGCAGATCACGCTGCTGTCGCAGCGCCTGCGGCTCGACGTGAAGGTCGAGGACCTCACGATCTACGGCGACCGCGGCAAGCTGCGCCTGATCCTCGAGAACCTGCTGTCCAATGCCATCAAGTATTCGCCGCGCGGCGGCACGATCTACGTCCAGTGCGCACCCGACGGCGGCGACTTCGTGCTGAACGTCGCCGACTGCGGCCAGGGCATTCCGAAGGAAGATCGCGCCCGCATCTTCGATGCCTTCTACACCGGCAAGCCGGCCGGCGGCCACGTCAAGGGCACCGGCATCGGACTGTCCGTCGTGATGGAGTTCGTCAGCGTGCATGGCGGCAGCGTCGAACTCGTCGATGGCGAGTATCCGGGCGCGCACTTCCGCGTGCGCCTGCCGCTGCGGGCCACGATGCCCGCCGACGCGCTGTCGCTGGAGCGCGCCCATGCAGCGTAATGCGATCCGCACGGCAGTCGTGCTTCTCGGCCTCGCGGCGCTCGCGGGATGCGAGAGTTTCTCCGGCATCGGCGGCGACGAGCGCGACCGCGTCGAAGCGCCACCCGCCATCGACCGGCGCGAGACCCAGGCGCAGGCCATGGTGTTCTTCCTCGAGCTGGTGCAGCGCATGGTGCTCGCATCGACCGCCGAACAGGCCGAGATCTTCGCCAACATCAAGCGCGATCACGACACCACCGGCACGCCGGCCGCGCGGTTGCGCTATGCGCTCGTGCTCGCGACGCCCAACCATCCGTCGAGCGACCCGGCAAGCGCGCAGAAGCTGCTGCGCCAGGTCGTCGCGGCGCCCGAAGCGCTGACGCCCGTCGAGAGCGCCGTGGCGTTCCTCGAGCTGGCGCAAATCGACAAGCAGCTCGCGCTCGCCGCCGAAACCCAGCGCCTGCAGACCGTCGGCGACCGCGCCGACCGCGACCGCATCGCCGCACTGCAGCGGCGCATCAACGCCGAGGTCGAAGAGAACGCCCGGTTGCGCAAAGCCCTCGAGGACGCGCGCGCCAAGCTCGAAGCCATTGCCGATATCGAACGCCGCTCCACCCAGCGCACTCCGCCCAACACAGGACGAACGCCATGAACGCTGTCATGCAATCCGCCAAGCGCAAGGCTCGCATCCTCGTCGTCGATGACGACCCGGGCCTGCTGCGCCTGCTGACCATCCGCCTGCGGGCCGAAAGCTACGACGTCGAAGCGCACGAAAGCGGCGCCCAGGCGCTGGCCGCCGCGAGCCGCTTCCGGCCCGACCTCGTCATCACCGACCTGCGCATGGACGAGATGGATGGCATCGGCCTGCTGAAGGAACTGCAGAACCGCTACCCCGGCCTCAAGGTCATCATCCTCACCGCGCACGGCACCATCCCCGATGCCGTGCACGCCACCCAGATGGGCGCGTTCGGCTTCCTGACCAAGCCGGTCGACAAGCAGGAACTGCTCGACCAGGTGCAGAGGGCGCTGCGTATCTCCGGCTTCAGCGAGGGCGGCGACGACTGGCGCAGCGAGATCGTCACGCGCAGCGCCGTCATGGAAGAGAAGCTGTCGCAGGCGCACATGGTCGCCGGCACCGACGCGCGCGTGCTGATCACCGGCGAAAGCGGCACCGGCAAGGAATTGCTGGCGCGCGCGATCCACAAGGCCAGCCCGCGCCGCAACAAGCCGTTCGTGACGATCAACTGCAGCGCCATGGCCGAAGACCTGCTCGAGTCCGAGCTGTTCGGGCACACGCGCGGCTCGTTCAGCGGCGCAGTCAAGGATCATCGCGGCCTGTTCCAGAGCGCCGATGGCGGCACGCTGCTGCTCGATGAAATCGGTGACATGCCGATGCGGCTGCAGGTCAAGCTGCTGCGCGTGCTGCAGGAGAACGCGATTCGCCCGCTCGGCGGTACCGAGGCGATTCCCGTCAACGTGCGCGTCGTCTCCGCCACGCACCGTGACATCCAGCAGCTGCTCGCCGGCGGCCTGTTCCGCGAGGACCTGTACTACCGGCTCAACGTCGTGCACATAGAGATGCCGGCGCTGTCACGTCGCCGCGAGGACATCCCGCTGCTGGTCGCGCATTTCCTCGCGCAGATCGCGCGCGAGACCGGCGTGCGCAAGATCTACGCACCCGAAGCCGTCGAGCTGCTCGCCACCGCCGAATGGCCCGGCAACATCCGCCAGCTGTCGAACGTCGTGCGCCAGACCGTCGCGATGTCGCAGACGCCCATCATCCCGGTCGAGCTCGTGCAGCAGACGCTGGGCGGTGCCGGCGGCCGGCTGCCCTCGTTCGACGAAGCCCGCGACGAGTTCACCCGCAGCTACCTGTCGCAGATCCTGCAGATCACCGGCGGCAACGTCAGCCAGGCCGCGCGCCTCGCGAAGCGAAACCGCACGGATTTCTACAAGCTGCTGTCGCGCCACCAGCTGACGCCGGAAGATTTCAAGCAGGGGCGGGTTTGATCGATCCACGATGAAGCATTTCTATGATCTCGCGGATTTGCCCCGCGACGCCGTCCTCGAGCTGCTGCAGCTCGCCCGCCATCTGCAGACCCACCCCGAGCCGCGCGCGCTCGAGGGCAAGGTGCTGTCGCTGCTGTTCCTGAGTCCGTCGCTGCGCACGCTGTCGTCGTTCCAGGCCGCGATGATCCGCCTCGGTGGCGGTGCGTTCGTGATCTCGCCCGAGATGTCGATCCATGGCATGGAAGTCGTCTCCGGCGTCGTCATGGATGGCAAGGCCGCCGAGCATCTCGCCGATGCCGTGCCCGTCATTGCCTCCTACGGCGATGCGATCGGCGTGCGTGTCACCGCCGAACGCCGCAACCTGCAGAAGGATCTGGCCGACACCACCTATCGTGATGTCGCGCGGCATGTCGCGAAGCCGCTGATCAATCTGGAATCCGCCATCAGCCATCCCTGCCAGTCGCTCGCCGACTGGAAGACGCTCGACGAACTCGGCGTGCCGTCCCAGGGCGGCAAGCTCGTGCTGAGCTGGGCTTTCCACCCCAATGCCCTCCCGCTGTCGGGACCCGCGTCCGTGCTGAACATGGCCGCGCTGCGCGGCATGGATGTCACCGTGCTGCGGCCCGATGGCTTCGAACTGCCACAGCCGGTGATGGCCCGCGCCGCACAGCTCGCCGCCGCGAGCGGCGGCTCCGTCCGCGAGAGCAACGACCGCCGCGAGGCGCTGCAAGGCGCGCAGGTCGTGTATGTCCGGGAATGGTCATCGACGCGGCACTACGGCGATGCGGTCGCAGAGAAGAAGCTGCGGGAGACCTGTGCGGACTGGTGCGTCGATGAATCCTGGTTCGCCACCGCAGCGCCCGGCAGTCGATTGATGCATGCCATGCCCGTGCGTCGCGGCGTCGCCGTGCAGGATGCCGTGCTCGATGGCCCGCGCAGCGCGCTGACCGCGCAGGCCGAGAACCGGATGTGGGCGCAGATGGCCGTGCTGTACCGGATGATGCGGCCGACGCTTTGATTCAATCAGTCGGCGGCGACCCGCGCCGACTGCGGCGACGACGTCGTCGACCGACCGCGGGCGTGGCGCCGCGTCGCCGGATGAAAGCCCCCGCCGAAATCGCCAGCAGCGGCCCAAGCTCCAGCAGCCAGTTGAAGCGTATCCCTTCGACATGCGACCCGAGCATCTCGTCGACGTGGTGGAACGACGCGCCGCGGATCACGACGAACACCAGCAGCACGACAAGCCCGGTCGCGGCAATCTGGGTGCTGAGGGGCAAGCGGCGCGCCGTCCACAGCAGCAGCGCCGCCACCGCCAGACCGCCCGCGATCAGAAAGCCGATGAACGCGGCCTGATACAGCCGCCGGTTCTCGTACCAGCCCTGCGCGAACGCCAGGTCGCGCGCCGTCTGGGTAAACAGGCTCTGCAGGTCCAGTTGCTTGTTGATGCCGAGCAGCACGAGCGCCGCCGTCAGCACGACCCAGAAGCGGAACTCCAGCGGCTCGCCCGAGCGGCGCGCGCAACGCAGCGACAGCAGCGCGGCCGCGGCGTAAGCGGCCACGGTGACCCAGCCCATGACGCTGGGGTCGCCAATGCCCGCTTCCCAGCGGCCGTCGGGCGCGACCGCCACGACCTCAGCCGCCGCGCCGCCCCATCGCCGCGCGCCGCGCCTCGGCGCGGGCCTTGCCGGCCTTGGCGGCTGCGCTCTGCTCGACTTCGCCGCTGACGAACTTCGCCAGTGCCTCGATGGTGGTATGCCGGAACAGGTCCGTCATCTGGATCGGCTTGGGGAATTTCTCGCGCATGTCCTTCAGCACCTGCACGACCAGCAGCGAGTGGCCGCCAATGTCGAAGAAGTTGTCGCGCGTGCCGACCTTCGCCACACCCAGCGCGCGCTGCCAGATCTCCGAGATCGCCGCTTCCGCATCGCTGGCAGGCGCAACGAAGTTCTCGGACGCAGCCTGCGAAAGCTGCGGCGCAGGCAGCGCCTTGCGATCCAGCTTGCCGTTCGGCGTCAGCGGCAGCTCGGCCATGTTGACGAAGGCCGCGGGCACCATGAACTCCGGCAACTGCTGCCGCAGCCAGGCCTTCAGCGTATCCGCCGGCACTTCCGCGCCGTTGACGCTGCGGACATAGCCGACCAGGCGCTGATCGCCCGGCGTGTCCTCGCGCAGGATCACGGCGGCTTCGCGCACCTGATCATGGGCGCGCAGCAGCGCTTCGATTTCACCGAGCTCGACGCGATAACCGCGGATCTTGACCTGATGATCCACGCGCCCCATGCACTCGATGCGGCCATCCGGCAGGAAGCGCGCGAGGTCACCGGTGCGATACATCCGCGCACCGCGCGCGGTCGCAAACGGATCAGGCAGGAAGCGCTCGGCCGTAAGCTCCGGCCGTTGCCAGTAGCCGCGCACCACGCCAGCACCACCGATCACGAGCTCGCCGGGCAGGGCCGGCGGCATGGGCTGCTGGTTCTCATCCAGCACGTAGATCGTCTGGTTCGCCAGCGGCCGGCCGATCGAGACATTGTTGACCGGCAACGGCGTGTCGCCGCCGACATCGCCCACCGACGACCAGATCGTCGTTTCGGTCGGGCCGTACATGTTGGTGACGCGTCCCTTGACCAGGCCCTTCAGTTCACGCGCGAGCTCCGGCGGGAAAGCCTCGCCGCCGACCATCATCTGCTTGAGTTTCGCGAGTTCCGGCTTCGCGCTGGGGTCCGACACCAGCATCGTCGCCATCGACGGCGTGCACTGGAAGTGCGAGACGGGATGCCGCGCGAACAGCGCGGGCAGCGAGTAGTCCGCATCGTGCTGGGCCGTGCTCTGCGCGAGCGCCCGAAGCTGGTTCAGATAAGGCAGATGCTCGAGCACGGTTTCAGTCTTGATGCCGAAGTCGATCAGGCAGGCGATTTCATCGACATCCGCTCCCTCGACGCGCTCGATCATGCCCATGCACTGCTCGGGCGTGCCGAACAGGCCGCTGGTATGGAAGTAGCGCTCGAACGCGAAGTCGAGCAGGCCGTCCATGTCCTCGGGCGCGATGTTCGCAAAGAAGTCGTCGAGCGTCTTGCCCTGCTCTTCCGACAGCTTCTTGAAGGTCGGGAAGTTCCAGGCGGCCGCCTTGACCAGGAACATCGCCGTCTTCAGATACTCCTTGAGCGGCTGACGCACGACCTTCTCGACCGCGGCCGGGTCGGGGCCGACCAGCGTGTGCAGCATCAGCGTGACCGTGCCGCGGCCCGCGTGCCCGGCGTCTGTCCAGGCCTGGCGATATGCCTTGACCTTCTCCGTGACCTCTTCGACCGTCTGGCCGAGCAGGTGGGTCAGCAGGTTCGCCCCCGCCTTGCCGGCCGACACATAGGTGTCGATGTTGCCCGCGGTGGTGACCCAGATCGGCAGTTCCTTCTGGATCGGGCGCGGCAGCGTGCGCACCTTCACCGGCTTGCCACCGGGACCCGGGAACTCCACCGACTCGCCGCGCCACAGCTTCTTGACGATCTCGGCCGAGTCGAACATGACCTGCTTGGCGTTCGCAAAGGCCTCTGGGCGGATCGCGAAATCCGGCGGCGCCCAGCCCGCTGCGATAGACATGCCAACGCGGCCGTTCGACAGGTTGTCGACGACCGCCCACTCCTCCGCGATTCGAATCGGGCTGTGCAGCGGCACGACGCAGCTGCCGGCGCGCAGCGCGACATTCTTCGTGATCGTCGCGAGCGCGGCGGAAGTCACCGACGGATTCGGGAACAAGCCGCCGAAGGCCGCAAAGTGCCGCTCGGGCGTCCAGACCGAATTGAAGCCGTTGGCATCGGCGTACTTGGCGCTCTCGAGCAGCAGCCGGTACTTGTCCTGGTCGTACTCGGATTCGTCGTTGGCGACGTTCCAGTAGAAGAAACCGAAGTCCAGCGGCTTGGCCCGCGCAGTCATCGGCCGCGCGCGCGCCACCTTCTGCCGCACGGCATCGGCGTAGAGGATCACCGTGAAACCGCGCGCCAGTGTCCAGAACAGCTCGAGCACCGAGATGTCGAACGAAATGCTCGTAACCGCGAGCCACACGCCGGGCTCGGTCTCGAGCTTGTCGTCCATGCCAGTGAAGAAATTCACGACATTGCCGTGCTCGACCATCACGCCCTTGGGCTTGCCGGTCGAACCCGAGGTGTAGATGACATACGCCAGGTCTGAAGGCTGCGAGCCCACCTCGAGGTTGTCGGCCGACTGCGCGGCGAGCGTCGCGACTTCGTCTTCGAGCACGACCCGCGTGGCGCTGCCGACCATCTCGGCGAACTGCCGCTGCGTCACGACGACCTTGAGACCGGCATCGCTGATCATGTATGCGAGGCGATCCCGCGGGTACACCGGGTCGAGCGGCACGTAAGCCGCGCCGGCCTTGTGCACGCCGTACAGCGCGACGACCATCTCGAGCGAACGGCCTACCATGACGCCAACCAGGTCACCGCGCTGCACGCCCTGCTTCTGCAGGTGCCGCGCGAGGCGGTTCGCCGCAGCGTTGAGCTGCGCGTAGCTCATGCTGCGGCCTTCGAAATTCACGGCTTCGCGATCCGGCGTGCGAGCCGCCTGCGCTTCGAACTGCTGATGCACGCAATTCGGCGCGAGCGCCGCGCGCTGCGCTTCCGAGTACGGCGGGTTCCAGGAATCGAGCTTGACGCGATCGACCTGCGACAGCACGGGCAGACGACCGACGGGTCGTGAGCGATCTGCACGAATCGCCTCCGCGAGAACGCCGAGCGCATCGACCAGCCGCGTCAGCCCTTCGCGATCGAGCCGGGCCTGATCGGCCAGCAAGCCGACGGCCTCACCGCCCTCACCAATGACGAGCGTCAGCGCGGCTGCGCCGCAGTGGCGCCGCGCCGTAAGCTCATCGGCTTCGGTCGAACGGACGATGCGGATCGGGAACGATGCGCACTCGCCGACGGCGCGCAGCTCGGGCTCGCGCGACGGCAGGTCGTTCAGATAGCCAACGTGGGATTCGCTATCAGCCACGGCGCGCGCCACTTCGTCGCGGAACTCCGCAAACGGTGTCGGGCCCGCGAGTTTGACCGGCAGCGGCACGATGCTCGTGAAGTAGCGCGTGAACCATTCAGGCTCCGCGTGCACGGCCGCCGGCACGTAGGCCAGCGAGAACTCGTTCTTGCGCGCGAGTCGTCCGAACAACAGACCGAGCGCCGCAACGAGATCGTCAGCGGAAAGGCCCGGCGTCGCGACCTGCTTCCAGACCGCGCCCTGCCCGTGGCCCTTGGCCGCAAACGGCAACTCGATGGGCTCCATGCGCCGCAGACGCCGCTCCCAGAATTCCTCGTGCTTGCAGAGCCGCGTCACCGTCTCCGACAGGGCGTCCGCGTAGCCCACGAGGCCGGGCAGCGTCGCACCGACGGAGAGTCCGAGCTGCGCGAGCGTGGTCGCGACGTCCACCGCTTCGCCGCGCAGGTCCGTCAGCCGCAGGATCTTCAACGCGCCTTCACCGCAGCGTACGGTCAGCGTCTTCGCGCAGAACGCGACGATGCTGCCGGGTGCTCCCGCGCCCGCTTCCGGCGCCAGCTCCGCAGCCCGCGCGCACAGCAGTTCTTCGCCGAGATCGACCTTCGGCAGGATCACCGGATTCGCGTAGCGGCCAAAGTCGAGCGCACGCACTAGGCGCTCGAGTTCCACAGCGGGCCGGCTCCAGTCGAGAAGGGCCGCAGCCGCCGGGCGCTTCGACAGCCCGAAGTAGCTCCGCTGGGCTGAATCCTGATCCTGCGGCGCGAGCGACCCGGCTTCGATCTGCTCGATCAGTTCGTTGAACGCAGCGAGGCCCGCCTGGTAGCACTGGGCATTGAGGCCCAGCACCGTTTCGTCCGCGGCAACCGGGAAGCCACGCTGCACGAGGATTCGACCCTTGTCGACGCCGGCCGCCATCTCGTGCCAGGTGATACCGTACTCGGATTCGCCGTTGATCAGCGCCCAGACCGGTGCGTTCAGGCCTGCGTAACCTGGCAACGGGCCGTCATGGAAATTGACGGCAAGTTTGGCTGGCCGCTCGAGCAGCCACGGCGGCAGCATCCGCAGGTTCGTGATGCTCATCAGGTAGTCGAACGTGGCCGCCTGCGGCGCCTCGCGCAGCGCATTGAACTCGTCGAAGCAGGCGATGCCCTTCTGCTCGCACCACTGCGCAATGCGCCGGCTCTCCGCCACGACCGCGCGAACCTCATGGCCACGCGCCAGCAGCGACTCGCAGCACTGGATCAGCAGCGACTGTTCACCCAGCACGACACAGGAAAATCGACGATCCGACGCACTCATGGCAAATCCTTGGCGGCTAACTCGCGAATGCTAGGGCTTGGCTCATTGCAGGAATGCGGTCGGGGTCACAGTCGGACCTCGGCCGCCGGCCGCAATTCGACCCCAGCGCAGGAAAAGACCGACGCTGATCTCGGAAAACTCGGATGCGGGCAGCGGCGAATTGCGATCCCGGTGCTCTACCCGAAGGTCGAGGCCAAGGTTCCGGCCAAACGTGACGCTGAGCTCGCCGCCCGCCGACAGTTCGTCCGAACTCCCGGCGACGACCCCAACATCTTCCTGAGACCAGAACGCGAACACCGTCGCGCGTGACCGGGGCGTCATCGACCGTGTCACGGAGAGGCGCGCCGTGTCGAAGCTGCGCTCCCCCAAGGTGCCGACCAGGCTGCTCTCACGATTTGTCGCGAACGCCAGTTCGGCAGAAGTGCGCGGGCGGTCGAGGCGAAGCCCGATCTCAGCATTCTTGGTGACTCTGGGCGCCGCCGTCAGGATCGAGGGATCACCCACAGCACCACCGCCCGTCGCGTCGAACGGAACGAACACCGCGGCCTCGGAGGTCGGATACTCCTGCACGTAGCGGGCAAAGCCGGAGATGAACGGCGTCAGCCGGCGGGTCGCTTGGATACGCATCATGGCACCGCTGTCGTCGACGTTTGCGCCCTCGGCCTGCGAATAGCCAATATCGGCCTGGATCTCGGTCCGTGCGCCTTCCGCCCGGATCCGCGCGAACACCTCGGTGCGCTCGAAATCGATCGAGCCGAGCCCGGCGGCAGAGTCGTAAGTTACATCGGCAAACGAGGCGCCAACGCCGATGACGCTGCGCTCGGACAAGCGCCGTCCCAGCACGAGTTGCGCACCCACGGTGTCGCTGTCGAACTCGCGCGTGCTGAAGTCAGCCATCGAATAGCGCGCCTGCAACTCCGCCTCGAAGGCGTCGCCGAAGCGGGCCCGCAGATTCGGACCGGTCGACAGGCTCAGCACGTCGTCACGGTTCCCGGGCGCCGCAGAGCGAAGCAGATCCTCACGCACCTGGCTGAACGAGCCATCCAGATGCCACAGGAAACTCTGCGGCAGGATCTCGTACGACGACTCTGCGAACAGGCTGCCGATCAACTCGCCAGGGACCGCGGAGTCGAGATACTCGAGATAGCTCGCGTCACCGGCCAGCGAGTACTGCAGCCGGCCTTCTTCGCGCGCGCCCCGCACCCTCATCCCGACCACGGCCGCGGCCGTCTCGATCTCATCGACAGCGGTACGCTCGACGTTGTCGGAATACGCTGCACCGGCGCGCAACTCGTAGTCGAGGTTCGCCACCTGCGCGAAGGCAGGCAGCGTGCCCAGCGCCGGCACGATCAGCCACCCCAGCTTACGCATCTTTGTCCCCTTTGCGCTCCGGCTCGGCGCCTTCGCCATAGTTGTAGTTGTAGCCGTAGTAGCCATAACCCATGTAGGCCTGCGCCCGGGTTCTCACCATGGCGTTGAGCAAGACCTTCACGTTGACGTCCTCACCCAGCAAGTCGACGGCCTGCAGCACCGCCTGCTGCGGCGTCGACTCCGCGCGCACGACCAGCACGACCTGGCCAGCGAGAGGCACCAGCGCGCGCGACTCGGTAGTGAGCAGCAGCGGCAGCGAATCGACGACCAGCAAACGGTTCGGCACTGCCAGGAGCTCGTTGACGACCTCCTGCATCCGGCTGCTCGCGAAGTATTCCGTCGCATTGGCATCAGTGCGGCCGGCCGGCAGAATCGACAGGCCCTCGATGTTGGTCGAGACGATCAGCGACTCGACATCCACTGATCGATCGGCCGCTGCATCCAGAAGCCCCTGGCGGTTGAATAGACCGAACACGCGGGTCAGGTTCGGCTTGATCACATCGGCATCGACCAGCACGACGGTGAAGTCCGGTTCGAGTGCGAGCGAGAAAGCCAAGTTCGCGGAAGAGAAACTCTTGCCCTCGCCCGGCAGCGCACTGGCCATCAGGACCATCCGGTTCGCGCTGCCCGCCTGGATCTCCGCCAGCAAGCGCCGCTTGATATGCCGGTACTCAGAGGTCACCTGGCGCTGCTGGTCATGCGGTGCGAGCAGGCCGGCGGCGTCAAGCAGCGCGTCGGTCACCTGCAGTTCCGGCGCCTCGACGCGACGGGGCGCGGGATCACGGACCGGCACGGCCGCCTCCGACGGGACAAGCGGTGGGGATTGCTCGACGCCTACACGCACGCCGCCACCGGCGGGCTGTGCCGCGCCGTCGCGGGCCTTGTTCAACGCGCGTTCGATCAGGCTCATTTGGGGATACTCATGTGATCAGACTCCGCAGCAATCGGGCCCCTGCACCACCGAACACCACCATCGCTCCGCCAACGACGAACAATGCCCCGCAGGCCACGGCGACTTTGCGACTTTCCAGCCGCACGAAATCCAGATGTCCCGCAGGACGCAGCGCACTGACAGATCCGAGCACCTGCAACCCGGTCGACCGGCTCAGAGAACTGGGGTCGTCGAAGGTGGGACGCAGTACGGCAGGCACGAGCGCGAGCACGACGCCAGCGCCGAGACCGGCCATCAGCGCGAGCAGCATGAACACCGAACGTTTTGGCCAGACCGGACTCAGACCCGCTCGCGGCGGTTCGATGACATCGAAGCGCACGATGCCACTCTGGGCTGCGTCATCGCTGACCTTAGCGCGTTCCAGCCGCTCGACCAGCTGCTGGTACTGCGCGCGCTGCACGGTGTAGTCGCGGTTCAGGCGCGCGAACTCCTGCTCCACTTCGGGAGCGGAATCGACGAATCGGCGCAGCTCCGCGATCTCACGCCGATGCTGCGAGGCTGCGCCGCGCAGCGACGCCAGTTCCACTTCGACCTGACTCAGCTGCGTCTGGATCGACTGGTAGACCGGATTGACGTTCAGCGACCGTATCGCTCCTGTGCCCGCGCCGCCGCGCGCCAACTCCGCAAGTTCGCGCGCTTCGCGACCCTTCAACTCGCTGATGGTCTGGCGCAACGCCAGCACTTCCGGATGCCGATCCGTGAATCGCAGCAACAGGTCTTCGAGACGCGCCTCCGCCTCCTGCACCCGAATGGAAACATCGGGTACTGCGCCGGAGGAAGACCCTCCCCCACCGCTGCCGGCTGTCCCCGGCACGAACTGTCGCGACGCGGCGAGCTGCCGTCGCAACTCCTCACGCCGGCTAGACGCCACGGCCAGGTTGGTCTCCGCCTGCTGCAACAGAGTCATCTCGGATTCGAGCCGCGAGAAATAGTCGCCGCGCTCCTCGCCTGGCAGCATGCCGACATTGCGCTTCTTGAACTCTGCAAGCCTTGCTTCGGCTTCCGACAGCCGCTTCTCGAGGTCGGCAATCTGGCGCACGAGGAAGCTCTGGGCTTCATTCGCACCCGTGCGGTTGCCGCTGAGCGTGCCCTCGACGAAGTTGTCGAGCAGCGTGCGGACGACATCGAGACTCATCTGGCGATCGGTGTGCTGATACGCGATCGAGTAGATGGTGTCCGTGGCCTGCTGCCCACCCTGCGTCTGGCTGACCGTCGCGATCACCGAGATCTGCCGCTGCAGCGCGGTGATCAGGCCTTCCATGCCGGCCGCATCGGTCACACCCGCGTCGAGATTCGTCGCGCGCGCGACCGCCTCGAGTTGCGGTCGCGACAGCAACGCCTCACGCACCAACGCCAGCTGCGAGTCGTAGTCCTCTTCGATGGCGATGCCTTCGAGCACCGGGCGCAGGGCCGTGCGTGCATCGACGTACACGCGCGCCGTCGCCTCGTAGCGATCGGGCAGCGAAAGCACCGCCAGCCACGCCAATGCACATACAGCCCAGGCAACGGCAATCGCCAGCCAGCGCCGGCGCCAGAGCGCCCGCGCATAGCTGTAGACCATGACCATGATGTCGTTCATGCGTGCCTCAGAACATCGACTGCGGAATGATGAAGACGTCGCCAGGCTTCAGCTCGCGGTTCTGCGCCAGGTCGCCCTTGTTCATCAGGTTGCCGAGCTTGACGCGGATCTCCGTGTTCTTGCCATTGACGACGCGGACGATCTT
>CAZPJE010000317.1:0-1685 GCA_964586725.1 uncultured Steroidobacteraceae bacterium
CCGATATGCAGAAATGGCACGAAATTCTGCTCAATCTCTGCTTGCAATCATTAACGATATTCTGGATTTCTCGCAACTTGAAACCGGAAAAATGCCCGTCGAGCAGGCTGATTTTTCACTGTCAAAGCTACTGGCCGAGTTGGTGCGTGGCTATACGAGGCAAGCCTATGAAAAAAACCTCACACTGCTGCTGTTGCTACCGGCCGAATTTCCCGACCACGTCTGCAGTGATCCGGTCAGAATCAGAAAGATCATAAGCCAACTACTCTCCAATGCCATCAAATTCACCGAACGCGGCCGCGTCGAGGTTCGATTGTTGTGCCATCAATCGGGTAATGGCGCGGCTGAAATGGAAATTCAGGTGCATGATACTGGCCCTGGAATATCCGGTCTTGAGCAAAAAAATATTTTTGAACCTTTTATCCAGGCCGATGCGTCCACCACTCGCAAGTACGGTGGTACGGGGCTGGGCCTGAGTATCGTGACACGACTGGTTCAGGACATGAATGGCCGCATTGAAGTACAAAGTAACCCAGGAACAGGCAGTACATTCAGCGTACATCTGCCGATGACCTTATTGCCTGAAAACCTGACAGGAACTGATGTTCGCAAGCAGTTGAACTGCCGTCAGATTCTGGTGGTTGACCACGATAGCTGTCGTAGAACCATGTTGATGAATTGGCTGCTAGCCATTGGAGTAGTATCCCACGAGGCCTCCAGTACCGAGCAGGCTACTTCAATGCTGCAATCGGCTTTTTTTGCCGGTCAGCCTTATGATGCTGTCATTCTGGATGCGGGAATTCCTGATGCGGGCTGTCTGACTTTGCTCAAGATGATTAGCCTGATGCGGATACCCACGCTACCCTTGACCCTGATTGATGCCGACGGCATGCTTGAGTCAACGCAAAAAGCTGTATCTGCTTATGCAACGGCCATACTGATCAAACCGACTGTTCATCACGAACTTTTCAATACTCTCAGCAGTCTATTGGGGCAGGAGACTGAATTGAAAAATCCCCCTCAAACCTCGCTGCCTTCTAACTTGGAACAGACCGAAACAGCGGTGCAGAGGGTTTTGCTGGTTGAAGACAATCCGGTGAATCGTATGGTGGCCGAGACTATGCTGGCTCAATTTGGTATCGAAGTACATGCAGCCGAAAATGGGCTTGAGGCACTCGAACTGTATGACCAATGGCCTTATGACATGATTCTGATGGATCTGCAGATGCCTGTCATGGATGGACTGGAAGCCACCCAGCTCATTCGCAAGCAGGAACAGGGTTCTGGCAGGCATACACCCATCATCGCACTGACCGCGAATGCCATGGAGGGAGATCGCGAGCGTTGCCTGCACAGCGGTATGGACGGGTATTTGTCCAAACCGGTCACTCTGGAACGGCTTGGACAGGAAATGAGCCGGGTGCTGCATGCGAGGCAGTAGTAAGCTGCCCTGGTAAGGACAGGGGGGAAATCACGCCTTGAGATCACGCCGCATCAACACCATCTTCTGGCCCATCTCGCGATAAACATTCAGCCGCTGTATCAAAAAGTCAGGGGCCGAATGAGGATCGATTTCCTTGAATCCATAGCGGGTAAAAAAGTTGACCAGATGCACATAGGGCACGCAGTAGCAAGTCTCCCCGTTCACCAACTCGAGGGCTTTATTCAGCATGGCACCTCCTATT
>CAZPJE010000318.1:0-2042 GCA_964586725.1 uncultured Steroidobacteraceae bacterium
GGCACGTAGCCCCAGGCCTCGACGCCCGCCATGCCGACGACGTTGCGCGCGATCGAGACGCGGTCGATCGCCATCGACAGCGCACGCCGCACCCGCACGTCAGCCGTCGGGCCGCGCTGCGTGTTGAACACCAGCACTTCGTTCGAGATGCCGCGGCCGAGCTTGAGCGCGCTGCCGAACTGTTCGCGCGCCCACTCCTGCCGCTCGGGCGGCACGACCATGATCAGGTCGAGGTTGCCGGACTGGAAGCGCCGCACGTTCGTGACCGGATTGTCGCCGGGGTAATGCACGACCGCATCGAGGCGCACCTTGTCGGCGGCGTAGAAATAGGGATTGCGCTTCAGGCGCACGAACGAGTTCGGTATCCAACGCTCGAGCACGAACGGTCCGTTGCTGACGAAGTTCGCTGGACGGATCCACGCCGCACCGTGCTTTTCGATCACGTGTCGCGGCGCCGGCATGCCGACCGTCGCGACCAGATCGATGAAGTAGGGCGTAGGTCCTTCAAGGTCGATGACGACGGTGCGCGCGTCCGGCGCGCTGACGCCGAGATCCGACGTCGGACGGCGACCGATGGCGATGTCACGCGCGTGCAGGATGGGATAGAGGCGCGACGCGAACGCGAACGCGGTCTTCGGATCGAGCGCGCGCCGCATCGACCAGACGAAGTCGCTCGCGGTGAGCGGCACGCCATCCGACCATCGCAGGTTCGGCCTGAGCCGGAAGACATAACGCTTGCCATCCGGGCTGATCGTCCACGACTCGGCCATGCCTGGCGCGGGTCGCCCGCGCGGATCCGGTGTCGTCAGGCCCATGAACAGGTCGACGATGACGACCTGCTCGCCTGGAAACGCGAAGCGGTGTGGATCGAGCGTCGATGGATCGTCTGTGCCGGTGCGGTGCAGCACGCGCTCCGCCGCCGCGGCGACCGGCAGGCAGCAGGCCAGCGCGGCCACCCACAGCAACGCAACGCAGCCGGCGCGACGCGGGCGCGGTCCCTGCGCAAGTGCATCCGTTCTGCGGCCGTCGTGCATTTCCGGTGTGCCTGGGCGTCACCGCCCTGAAATATGGCGCGCCCGGAGAGATTCGAACTCCCGACCCTCAGGTTCGAAGCCTGATGCTCTATCCAACTGAGCTACGGGCGCGTGCGACCTCCAGTCTAGAACCTTGCGCCCGGTTTCGCATGGGTTCGCCCGCGCCGCCAGCGCGAGGCCGCCGTCGCAGCCGGGTAGCCCGCTGCAGCGCCTGCTCTTAATATAGGGGGGCTGGCCGGTGCGCCATGGGAGCCGGATCGCAGTTCAGCCGCGATTCAGGCGAGTAGGGCACAATCGGCCGCGACTCCAGAGTCCGCCACCCGAGGGATAGATTTCATGAAAGCGATCGCCGTCCTGCTTCTGACTGCCGCCATCTCCACGGCCCACGCTGCCTGCCCGTACCCGAAGGGTCCGGAGTCGATTCCCGATGGCAACACGGCGAAGCTCGAGGACATGCTGGCGGCCCAGAAGGCCGTCAAGCAGTTCGATGCCGACATCGGCGCCTATCAGACCTGCCTCGAAGCCGAGCACAACGCCGCCCTCGCCGCGGCGGGTGATCTGACCGAGGATCAGAAGAAGGAGCGCGCGCGGGTGCTCGCGCAGAAGCAGAATGCCGCCGCCGACGAGGCCCAGCAGGTCGCGGATCGCTTCAACGAGCAGGTCAAGGTGTACAGAGAGAAGAACAAGAAGCAGTAACGACCGTTTTCGGTCGTTCTGCCGGATGGGCGTGAGCCGGTACACTCACGCCCATGATTACGCCCGCCGAAGCCGACGCGCTGATCCGTCAGCACGTCACCTGCCTGCCGATCGAGTCGCTGCCCCTGGTGCAGTGCGCGGGCTCGGTGCTGCGCGAGAACATCTACGCCGAGCGTGACCAGCCGCCATTCGATCGCGTGGCCATGGATGGCATCGCGCTGCAGACGGCCGAACTGCGCGCGGACCGGCGGCTGCGCCTGCAGGCGCTGCAGGCGGCCGGCGATCCGCCGCTGACGCTCGCACCGCCGGCGC
>CAZPJE010000319.1:0-4956 GCA_964586725.1 uncultured Steroidobacteraceae bacterium
GCCATGTCGAAGTGCAGGTGCTCGCCGATCAGCATGGCCATGTTCTGCACCTCGGCACGCGCGACTGCTCGGTGCAGCGTCGCCACCAGAAACTGATCGAAGAAGCGCCCGCGCCGGGCATCGCGCCCGAGGTTCGCGAGCGCCTGCACGCCGCGGCCATCACGGTGGCACGCAGCATCGGCTATACGAACGCCGGCACGGTCGAGTTCCTGTACGCCGACGGCGAGTTCTGGTTCATGGAGATGAACACGCGGCTGCAGGTCGAGCACCCGGTCACCGAGGCGATTTACGGCCTCGACCTGGTCGAGTGTCAGCTGCGCATCGCAGCCGGCGAGCGGCTGCCTTTCGCGCAGGCCGCGTTGAACCCTAGCGGTCATGCGATCGAGGTGCGGCTGTGCGCGGAAGATCCGGATGCCGACTTCGTGCCGAGCTCCGGGCGGCTGCGCCGCGCGGCTTGGCCCGAACGCCTCGCCGGCGTGCGTGTCGACGCCGGCTTCGAGACCGGCGATGTCGTGCCAAGCGATTACGACTCGCTGCTCGCCAAGGTGATCGCGCACGGTCGCGATCGCGACGAAGCGCGCACGCGCCTCGTGCGCGCCGTCGCCGCGACGCGGCTCGCCGGCGTTGCCGACAACGCCGCCTGGCTCGGTCGCGCGCTGCGCACCGATGCCTTTGCGGCCGGCGGCGTGACCACCCGGTTCCTTGCCGAGCAGGGCGCGGCGCTCGCCGCGCCGGCCGTCGTGCCTGAAGTGGTGCTGCAGGCGGCCGCGCAGGCCGTGCTCGATGCGCCGCGGCGTGCCGCTGGGGCATTGCCGGCCGCGTCACCGTGGGAGCTGGGCGATGCGTACCGCGTGAACCTGGTCGCGGGTGCGCGCTGCGAGTTCGACTGGCGTGGCACGTCGGTGACCGTCGACGCTGCGCCAGGTGCAGCTATGCGCGCCGGCGACGTTGATCTGGCCGACGGCGAAGTGGTCGTGTGGGCCGACAGCGAGAAGTACCAACTCATGATCGTCGATCCGCGTGCGGCCACGGGCGACGACGCCGTCGCCGAAGGCGAACTGGTCGCGCGTTTGCCGGGGCTGGTCGTGCAGGTCGCCGTGCAGGCGGGCGATGCCGTCGAGGCGGGCCAGGTGCTGCTCGTGATCGAGGCGATGAAAATGGAGCACGCGATCACGGCGCCGCGCGCGGGCACCGTGCGGGCGATCGACTGCGCGGTCGGCGAGCGGGTCGAAGAGGGCCGGGTGCTGGTGGAGATCGACTAGGTAGATGCCGCTACGCGGGAACCCCGCTTGCGCGGGCCAGTCCAACCGAGCAACGTCATCCACTGCACTGTTTCGGGGGTCCCCATGGCCACGACTACTCATTCCGCAATCGCCTTCACGGCGGGGCTGCTGTTCGCCACGCTTACGTTCGCCGCTGATCCGCCGCCTGCAGCGTCAGGCGCTGCCGGGAATGGCGAGGGGCTGGTCGAAGTGCGGGTGCGTGGCCTGCAGCAGTACCTCGTGCAGCCCGATGCCGACCTCGCGCGCTATCGTTCGGTCATGCTCGACCCGGTGGAGGTGTCGTTCGATCGTCGGTGGGAACCGCGCCCTGCTGGCCGCGACCTGACGGTCGAGGAAAAGACCAAGCTGCGCGCGGATGTCGCGCGAGTCGTGCAGAAGGAATTCATCAGTGAGCTGACCCAGGGCGGCTACCAGATCGTCTCCGAGCCGGGCGACGACGTGCTGCGCGTGCGGGCCGAGATCCGGAACCTGTACCTGAACGCGCCCGATGTGCAGCGTTCGGCGCGATCGCAGACGTTCACGCGCTCTGCCGGCGAGCTGACGCTCGTCGCCGAACTGCGCGATTCGGCGAGCGGCGCACTGATCGCCCGCGCGCTTGATCGCTACGAAGACCCGGAAGACGCCTGGTTCCAGCTGACCACGAGCATCGACAACAACGAGGCCGTGCGTCAGGCGGCCGAGAGCTGGGCCCGCGGCCTGCGCAGCCAGCTCGACAAGGCGCGCGCGGTGAAGCCGGCCAGAGGCCTCGAGCCGAAGCCGCGATAGCAGCGCGAGCCGCGCTAGCGCCCCTTCGTGCTCTCGAGCGGCGCTTCACGCTCGAGAGCGCGCTCGAAGCCGTGTTCGAGCCATTCGGTCAGATCCATCTCGCTTTCGTTGCCATCGGCGTACTGCATCTCGACGATGCCTTCGCCCTCGTCGACGCCGACGACCATGAACTCGCGACCCGCGTCGCGGTGCCGGAACCACTGGCCTTTCTTGGGTTTCATGGCGCTGCCCTCCGCGTGATGATGGGTGACTCAACGTGGGGATCATTGCGCCATCGCATGACGATTCCCATACGCATTGCTGCGGACAGACAGACGCGCTCCAAGCGCCGCTAATGGGGCTTTACGGGAGGCAATGTCATGGCAAGAGTGCTACTGGTGGCGGATGGGGGCGTAGCGCGAATCCTGTCGGTCGCCGTGTCGGAGCAGGGCCCGTGGATGTTCGAGTCCATCGCGGAACTGACGCGGCCTACCGCCAAGCTGCCGAAGCGGGCCTTGGGTTCGGATGTCCCGGGTCGCGTGTTCGCGCGCGCTACGCGGGGTAATGCGCCGGGTCCGCGCTCGGCAGCCCGCTCCAGCGTTGGCAGCGACGCCGATCCGCATGTCGTCGAGGTGGCGCGCTTCGCCAAGCGCGTAATCGCGCGTCTCGAGAGGCTGCGGCAGAGCGGCGAACTCGGCGAGTTGCTGATGATCGTGGAGCCGCGGTTCCTGGGCGCGCTGCGCGCGCAGCTGGCGGCGCCGCTCAGGCGCAAGGTGCGCTGGGAGTACGCCCGCGACCTCGTCAAGGCGGATGATGCGAGGCTTGGCGTCGCGCTGACACGGGCGCGAATCCCGCGGGCCGTGGCGACAGCGGGGCGGATCGGGCGAGTTGGAAGCTGACGCCCGCAGCGGGGCACGCGCTACTGGCTGTCGACAGGAGAGGGAGTGGTGGGCGGTACTGGGATTGAACCAGTGACCCCTGCCGTGTGAAAGCAGTGCTCTACCGCTGAGCTAACCGCCCGCCCGCAAGAGGGGCGGAAGGATAAAGGGGGCGGGGGCGGGCGCGCAACCGAATTGCTAAGATTCGCGCCCTCATGAGCATCGTTACCCGTTTCGCCCCATCCCCCACCGGCATGCTGCATATCGGTGGCGTTCGCACTGCCCTGTTCAGCTGGCTGCAGGCGCGCCGCCACGGCGGCAAGTTCATCCTGCGGGTCGAGGACACCGACCTCGAGCGCTCCACGCCCGAGGCCGTCCAGGTCATCCTCGAGGGGATGCAGTGGCTGGGGCTCGCGCACGATGCGGGGCCGTTCTACCAGACGCAGCGCTTCGGCCGGTACAAGGAGGTCATCCAGCAGATGCTGGCGGCCGGCACGGCCTACCGCTGCTACTGCACCAAGGAAGAGCTCGACGCGCTGCGCGCCCAGCAGATGGCGAACAAGCAGAAGCCGCGCTACGACGGCCGCTGGCGTGATCGCACGGATTCGCGCCCCGGGGTCGAGCCCGTGATCCGCTTCAAGAACCCGCTCGAGGGCAATGTCGTGGTGCATGACCTCGTGCACGGCGACGTCACCTTCGCCAACAGCGAGCTCGACGACCTGATCATCGCGCGCTCCGATGGCACGCCCACCTACAATTTCTGCGTCGTCGTCGACGACATGGAAATGGGCATCACCCACGTGATTCGTGGCGACGATCACCTGAACAACACGCCGCGCCAGATCAACATGCTGCGCGCGCTGGGTGCGACGCCGCCCGCCTACGCGCATGTGCCCATGATCCTCGGGCCGGATGGCGCGAAGCTGTCGAAGCGGCATGGCGCCGTCAGCGTGCTCGAGTACGAGAAGGCGGGCTTCCTGCCCGATGCGCTGCTGAACTACCTCGTGCGCCTCGGCTGGTCGCATGGCGACCAGGAGTTCTTCACGCGCGAGGAAATGATCCATCTGTTCGACATCGCCGATGTCAACAAGGCGGCGTCGGCGTTCAATCCCGAGAAGCTGCTGTGGTTGAACCAGCAGCACCTGATGCGCGCGCCACCTGCGGACATCGTGCCGCACCTGCGCAAGTTCCTGGCGCGCATCGATGTGCCGGCCGGCGAGGGCGACATCGCCACCGAGAAGCTGATCCGCGTCGTCGAAGCCCAGCGAGAGCGCAACAAGACGCTGGTCGAGATGGCGCAGGCGAGCCGCTTCCTGTTCACCCGCGGCGTCACGCTCGATCCGGCCGCGGCTGCGAAGCACCTGACACCGGAGGCGAGGGCGCTGCTCGCCGAGCTCGCGCAGCGGCTTGCGGCGCTGCCCGAGTGGCGCGCTGCGGCGGTCCATGAGGCCGTGCAGGGCCTGGCAGCAGAGCGGCAGCTCGGACTCGGCAAGGTCGCCCAGCCGCTGCGTGTGGCGGTCTCGGGCGGCACAGTGTCGCCGCCCATCGACCAGACGTTGGAGCTGCTGGGAAGGGAAGAGACGCTGGCGAGGTTGGCGGCGGTCAGTTAGCTGATCACGTACCACCGGTGGCCGGAGGGCGAGGGTTCGAAGCCCATGCGCTCGTAGACCGGCTTGCCCATCGGGGTCGCGTGCAGGCCGACCATGGGCTTGCCGAGTTCGAAGGCGGCGTTTGCCACTGCAGCGGTGCATAGAGTGCCCAACCCGCGGCGCGCGAACTTCGGCCTCGTGCCGACCCAGTAGATGCCGCCCATGCCGCCCGTCAGCAGCACCATGGCAGTCGCGGCCGGTTCACCGTTGACCGTGGCGAGCGCGAAGCGCGTCACGGGTGAGAACACGCGCCGGGGGTGCGCGAACATCTGGTCGATTTCCTCGCTGGGCGTGCCGGTCGGCCCGAAAGCCTCCGCGACGACGGAGCGGATCAGCGGCAGGTCATCGACCGACGATGTGATGCGCATCTGCACCCCATCGGGCGCCGCGGCTGCCAGCGGG
>CAZPJE010000320.1:0-90251 GCA_964586725.1 uncultured Steroidobacteraceae bacterium
CCGGGCGTCGTCAAGGTTGCCGTTGCCTGACCACTGGCGTTGGTCGTGCCGGTGCCGCTGGTGGCGATCGCGCCGGTGCTGGAGGAGAAGTTGACCGGGACGTTCGCCAGCAGTCGATTCTGCGCATCGCGAACGATAGCGGTAATCGACGCGGACAACGAGTTGTCCGACGGAAGCGTCGGCGAACTGGTCGTGAGGGTCAACGTACCGACCGTCGGCGGAGGGTTGGCGGCGATGACCTGCACGGTCGTCGTTGCAGAGAATCCGGAGGCAGACGCCGTGACGCTGATGTTGCGCAGCGTCGTATCGCCCGCCAGCGACAGCGTCGCGACTGCCGCGCCGCTCGCGTTCGTCGTCACCGAACTCGGCGAGATGCCGCCCGACGTGGCGGTGAACGTGACCGACACGTTCGGCAGCAGTCCGTTCTGCGCATTGCGCACGAAGGCGGTGAGGGTCGCGGTCTGCGTGCCGTCATTGAGCAGCTGGGTGACGCTGCTGCTGATCGAGACCGAAGCAACACTCGGATTGGTACCACCCCCGCCCGCACCGGGGGTCTCGAAGGCGTTGTCGTCGCCGCCGCCGCACGCGCTCAGCACGGCGGTCAGCATCAGCACTCCAAGAGAAGCAAACTTGCGCATAATCATGTCCTGTCTGAATCGGTGTGGCTGGTCGCGTCCCTGACGCGATCAGTACACGTTGACCCCTTCACGCAGGATCTTCGGTGTCACGAAGATCAGCAGTTCCCGCTTGTCGTTTTCCTTCCGCGTGGTCTTGAACAGGCGACCCAGCACCGGCACGTCGCCGAGGTAAGGCACCTTGGTCTCGCTCTCGCGGCGCTCCGTCTCGAGGATGCCGCCGAGCACCACCGTCTGGCCATCGTTGACGAGCACCTGGGTCGAAATCTCGCGCGTATCGATCGACGGCACGTTGACACCGCCGGAGGTCACGATGACCTGGCCGACGCTGTCCTTCTTGACGTTGAGGTCGAGGATGATGCGGTTGTCAGGCGTGATCTGCGGCGTGACCTTCAGCGCGAGCACCGCCTTCTTGAAGGAGATGGTCGCGGCGCCGCTCGACGCCGACTCTTGGTACGGAATCTCGACGCCCTGCTCGATGCTGGCTTCGCGCTGGTTAGACGTGATCACGCGCGGCGAGGAGACGATCTCGCCGCGGCCCTCCGCCTGTGCGGCGGACAGCTCGAGATCGACGATGTAATCGGAACCCAGCAGCATGAACGCGAGCCGGCCGGCCGGGCTCGTGACAGGCAGGTTCACGCCGTAACGACGCGAGGCGTCGCCTTCGACTGGCACGTTGACCGGGAAGGGCGTGCCGCTGCTCTGCAGGTTCTCGAGCGCCGAGGACAGGCCGACGTCGGTGGCCTCGAGGCTGCCGCTGACGATGCCGACGCCATTCGAGCCGTTCTGGCGGATGCCGGTGTAGCCGGCGCGCACGCCGAGTTCGCGCGTGAAGTCGTCGTTGACGATCGCGATGCGGGCTTCGATCAGCACCTGGCGGATCGGGATGTCGAGCGTCGCGACGAGGCGGCGGATGTCGGTGAGCTTGTCGGCCGAATCCTGCAGCAGCAGCGTATTGGTGCGTTCGTCGACCGCGACGCTGCCGCGCGTCGACAGCAGCGAGTTGCCCTGCGTCTTGATCAGCGCCGCGAGGTCAGAAGCCTTGGCGTAGTTGACCTGCAGGTACTCGGAGCGCAGCGGCGACAGCTCCTCGAGATCCTTGCGCGCCGCGAGCTCCGACTTCTCGCGCGCCGAGATCTCTTCGGCGGGCGCGACGACGATGACGTTGTCGTTGATGCGCTTGTCGAGGCCCTTGGTGCGCAGCACGATGTCGAGCGCCTGGTCCCAGGGCACGTTCTGCAGCCGCAGCGTGACGTTGCCCGACACCGTGTCGCTGACGACGATGTTCTGGCCCGAGGCATCGGCGAGCAGCTGCAGCACCGCGCGCGTCTCGATGTTCTGGAAGTTCAGCGTCAGGCGCTCGCCCGTGTAGACCTTCTTGTCCTCGACCTCGGCGGCGGCGGCCTTGCGCGCCGGCTGCACCTCGACGACGTACTGGTCATCGGACTGGTACGCGAGCTGTTCGAAATCGCCGGTCGCGTTGATGACGATGCGCGTGCCGCCATCGGCGCGCTGCACGTCGAAGGTGGACACGGGCGTCGCGAAGTCCAGCGCGTCGTAGCGGCGGATCAGGTTGCGGGGCACCTGGGCATCGCTGAACTCGACCACAATCTGGTTGCCGAGCTGGCGCAGGCTCACCGGCGTGCGCGGATCGGAAAGATTGACGATCAGCCGGCCAGCACCCTCGGTGCCGCGGCGGAAATCGATGCTGCGGATCGAGCGCGCAGGCGTGCCGGCGTCGACCGCCGGGCGGCTTGACGCGGCAGCGGCAACCGGCGCCTGGGCGCCACCCAGGCTCACGATGATGTTGTTGCCCGAGACGCGCGTCTGGTAGGGCAGCAGGCGATCCAGGTTCAGCACGAGCCGGGTGCGACCGTTGGCTTCCGCCGCGAGGATCGTGTCGAGGCCCGCGGCGCGCACGTCGATCCGGCGCGACGGCAGCGCGAGCGCGGTGCCGGGCAGGTCGAGGGAGATGCGCGCGGGGTTGTCGATCGTGAACGCCAGCGGCTCCGGCGCCGGGCCCGCCATCCGCAGCGTCAGCTGCAACTGCTGGCCGGGTAGCGTCTGCACGTCGACGGCCTCGAGCTTGTTCGCGCTCGCTGCGGTCTGCGCCTGGGCCAGCGTCGCGAACGAACCTGCCATCAGCAGCGCCGCGGCGAATCCGGAACGTAGAAAGGTCATTGGAAACATCTCCCTTATTCGCTCAGCGCCAGGGACGCGGGACGTTCCATGTACCCGCCCATCCCGTCCGGAACGATCTCCACCAGCGTAATCTTGGTCGGCGACACATCGATCACCTTGCCGTCGTTCTGTCCCAGGTAATTGCCCGGCAGCACGCGTTGCACCAGGCCATCCTTGGTCTGCACGAGCGCGTAGTTGCCGCCGCCGAGACGCAGCGTGCCCACCATGCGCAGCGTGTCGAGCGAAAACTGCTCGAGATACTCGCGATTGCGCTTGGAATCCGGCCGCAGCGCCGCGGCGCTGCTCGATCCCGAGCCGCCCGGCATGAACGGCGAGCGCATGTCGCGCGCCGAGTAGGTAAAGGCCTCGTAAGGCCGCACTTCCGGCAGCGGTTCGACCTTGCCGCCGCTTTCCTTCTTGGTCTTCTGGATGAAGCGCTCGAGCTCGCCATCCTTGCTGGAGCAACCCGCCAGCAGCAGCGACGCTGCCAACGCCGTCGCGATCAAACCGCGCGCTGAACGATGTGCGAAGGCTGTCATTTCTTCTTCCTGCCCTTCGACTCACTGGCCGTGCGCGCCGCCTCGACCGCCGCGATCTCCTCGTCGTCGAGATAGCGGTAGGTGCGGGCCGTCAGGTCGAGCGTGAGCTGGTCGAACGCGGCGCCCCTCTCGCTCTTGATCGAGATGTCATGCAGCGTGACGATGCGCGGCAGCGCGGCAATGCCGCTGACGAACTCGCCGAACTCGTGATAGCTGCCGCTGAGCCGGATCTTGATCGGCAGCTCGGCGTAGAAGTCCTTCTTCTCTTCGGCGGCCGGCTGGAACAGGCTTTCGTCGAGGCCCGCGGCCACGCCGGTCTGCGAGATATCGACCAGCAGGTTCGGGACTTCGGTGCGGCCCGGCAGCTGGCGCAGCAGGGCACCGAACGAGCTCTCGATGTCGGCGAGCTGCTGCTCGTACACCGACAGGTTCACGGCCTTCTGGTGCTTGTCGCGGAACACGCCGCGCAGCTCCATCTCTTCCTGCGCCTTGCGCTCGAGGTCGGGTTTCTTGTCCTTGACCACGAAGAAATACGAGAACGCCACCGACATCACGATGAAAGCGACAGTGACGACGAGGGCATGGACCAGCAGCGGCCAGCGACCCGGGTCGTTCCAGTCGATCTGGCGAAACTTTTCAGCGATGTTCATGACTCACTGCCCGACTTGCCATCGCCCGACTTCGCGGTGCGCTGCTTCCTGTCGGCCTTCTTGCCCTTCTTGCCCTTCTCTTCCTTGGCGGCAGCCGCCGCTTCCGCAGCGGCCTCGTCTTCGGCAAGCGTCGAGACCTGGTCGGCGAACAGCGTGAAGCTCGCGCCCAGCGTCTGGCCCGACTTGGTCTCGATGACCTCGAGCTCAGGGTTGCGCAGCCATTCGCTGGCGTCGATGTTGCGCATGAACGTGGAGACGCGCGTGCTCGACTGCGCGACGCCCTGGATCTTCAGCCGAGCCTTGTTCTGCTCGAGCAGCGTCAGGTAGGTGCCGTCCGGGATCGTGCGGACGAGCTCGTCGAACATGTGCACGACTTCCGGCCGCGAGCGCTGCAGCTTCTCGATGATCTCCATGCGCGCGATGAAGTTCTGCTTCTGCGTCTCGAGCGTGTTGATCCGCTCGATCTGCTCGTCGAGTTCGCGGATCTCGCCTTGCAGGCGCTCGTTGCGATCTTCCTGCCCGTTGATCAGCGAGTTGTAGAACAGGTTGACGCCGAGCGTCGCGAGCGCAGCGGCCACGGCGGCGCCGCCGAGCGCGACGCCGAGCGCAAGTTTGCGCTCCTTGCGTTGCTGTTCACGCCAGGGGAGTAGGTTTATGCGAGGCATTATTGGTCGAAGCTCCGCAGTGCGAGTCCACAGGCGGTCAGTAGCGCGGTCGCATCCTTGCTGACGGCCTGCGCCTTGGCGCGGGACGAGAGCTTCATGCCGCCGAGCGGATCGCCCCGCTCCGCGGCGATGCCGACACGGCTGGCAATCACGTCGGCCACGCCCGGGATGTTGGCGCAGCCGCCGCAGATCAGGATCTTCTCAGGCTGTTCGCGACCTGAGCCCGAGGCGAGGTAGAACTGCAGCGAGCGGCTCACCTGCTGGGTCATGTCGTCGATGAAAGGATCGAGCACCTCGGCTTGGTAATTGCCGGGCAGGCCGCCTTCCTTCTTTGCGCGCCCGGCTTCCTCCATCGAGAGGCCGTAGGTGCGCATGATTTCCTCGGTGAGCTGCTGCCCGCCGAAGTTGAAGTCGCGGGTGTAGACGACCTTGAGGTTGCGCAGCACGCTGAACGTGGTGCTGCTGGCGCCGAAATCGACCACCGCGACCGTGCGCTCGAGGCCACCTTCGGGCATCTGGTGCACCATCAGGCGGCAGGCGTTCTCGAGGGCGAATGCCTCGACATCGACGATCTTGGCGGTCAGGCCCGCGGCCGTGACGGCCGCCTGGCGCTGTTCGACGTTCTCGGTGCGGGTGGCGACCAGCAGCACGTCGATGGTGTCGGCGTCCTTTTCGGACGGGCCGAGCACCTCGAAGTCGTAGCTTACCTCGTCCATCGGGAACGGGATGTACTGGTCGGCCTGGATTTCGACCTGCTGTTCGAGATCAGCGCCGCGCAGGTTCTTCGGCATCTGGATCACCTTGGTGATCGCAGCGTCGCCGCTGATCGCGATGGCGACATCCTTGAGCTTGGTGCCGGCGCGCTTGGCAGCACGGCGGATCGCCTCGCCGACGGCTTCGGCGTCGACGATAGCTTTTTCGTTCATCGAATTGACGGGGGTCGGCTCGGCCGCATAGGCCTCGACCCGGAAGGAATTACTGCCCGCCGACGACAGCTCGATGAGCTTCACGGACGAGGTTGTAATATCCAGACCCAGCAGCGGACGGTACTTTCGTGTGAGAAGGAACACTAAATTTTTCCCGTTTTCAGTGAGTTACACGAAAAAGCGACCGGATCATTGCAACTCGCGCCGCACTATATAACAGCGAATTGTCAAATAGAACGCGAGAACGCTCACCAAACGCGCAGCTTTGGCGGCAAAGGGATGCATGCTGGCGGGATGACGGCTCGCCCTACCCGGTTGGGTACACTGTTCAGCCGGCAACCCCGCTGTCATAGGCCCTGGACCCTTAGACCGGAAGCTTTGCGTCCCCACCTTTCGATGGGTTTGCCCACTTGACCGCGGCTACTATGCACAGCGCCCCGGGGGGGCGCAAGCAACCAAGAACCGTTCTGTGAAACCGAAATACAAGCGCCTTGCCATATTCTCGGTCGCCGGTCTGGCCGGCCTGGTCGCGGCCATGGCCTATGCCATCGCCTGCACCTACGTCTTCCTGAATCCGTCGCTGCCGACGGTCGAGGCGATGAAGAGCGCCGAGCTGCAGGTGCCGCTGCGGGTCTACACGCGCAGCGGCCAGCTGATCGCCCAGATCGGCGAGCAGCGCCGCACCCCGGTCGCCTACGCCGACATCCCCGAGCGGGTGAAGCAAGCCTTCATCGCCGCCGAAGACGATCGCTTCTTCGAGCACAGCGGCTTCGACTACGCCGGCATCATGCGCTCGGCGCTCGTCAACCTGCTGCCCGGCGGCAGCCTGCAGGGCGCCAGCACGATCACGATGCAGACCGCGCGCAACCTGTTCCTCAGCCAGGACCGCAAGTGGCGCCGCAAGCTACAGGAGATCTTCCTGACCTACCGGCTCGAGCGCGAGTTCTCGAAGGAAGAGATCCTCGGGCTCTACATGAACGTGATCTTCTTCGGTCAGCGCGCCTACGGCGTCGCGGCCGCGGCGGAAACATATTTCGGCAAGAAGCTGCCCGAGCTGACGCTCGCTGAAGTAGCGACGCTGGCGCGCATCCCGCAGTCGCCGTCGCGCACCAATCCGATCGCGAATCCCGAGCTCGCCGCCGAGCGGCGGCAGTACGTGCTGCGCCGCATGCAGGAGCAGGGCTACATCACGGCCGCGGAAGCCGACGCCGCCGCGAAGGAAACCGTGCGCTCGCGGGTGTTCGCGCCGCTCTATGAGATCGAAGCGCCGTACGTCGCGGAGATGGTACGACTCGAGGTGCTGAAGCGCTTCGGCGCCGAGGCGCAGAACCAAGGCTACAAGGTCTACACGACCATCGACTCCGCGCGCCAGCAGGCGGCGAACCGCGCCGTGCGCTGGGGCCTCGTCGAGTACGACCGGCGCGGCGGCTGGCGCGGCGCCCAGGCGCGCGTCACGCTGCAGGGCAACGAAGACCCGACGCGCCTCGCGGCGCTGGCGGAAGAGCACCCGAACATCGGCGAACTGGCACCGGCGGTCGTGACCGAGGTGGCGGAGCAGTCCGCGCGCGTGTTCGTGCGCGGCCGCGGGTTCGTCACGCTGAACTGGGACGGCCTGTCGTGGGCGCGCCGCGTCATGGGCGACGGCCGCCCGGGCCCCGCGCCGAAAACGGCAGCCGAGATCGTCTCGCGCGGCGACGTGGTCTATGTCATTGCGCGCGGCGACCGCACCGAGCTCGCGCAGGTGCCCGAGGCCGAGGGCGCGCTGGTTGCCGTCGACCCCAACGATGGCGCGATCATCTCGCTGGTGGGCGGCTTCGATTACTTCGACAAGGGGCTCGGCAAGTTCAACCGCTCGACGCAGGCCAAGCGGCTGCCGGGCTCCGGCTTCAAGCCCTTCCTGTATTCCGCCGCGCTCGAGAACGGTTTCACGCCGGCCTCGGTGATCATGGATGCGCCGGTCGTCATCGACGATGCCTCGATGGAAGAGGCCTGGCGCCCCGAGAACTCCAGCGGCAACTTCGGCGGACCGACGCGCCTGCGCGAAGCGCTCGTGAAGTCGCGCAACCTCGTGTCGATCCGGCTGCTGCAGGCGATGGGCATCAAGGCGGCGATCGACCATGCAACGCGCTTCGGCTTCGCGCGCGAAGCGCTGCCGCGCAACCTGACCATGGCACTGGGCACGATGGCCGCCTCGCCGCTCGACATGGCGAGCGCATACTCGGTGTTCGCGAACGGCGGCTTCCGCGTGCAGCCCTATTTCATCGAGCGCATCGAAGGTCCGGGCGGCGAAGTCGTCTACCAGGCGGCGCCGCGCGTCGTCGACGAGGCCTGCGAGCAGCAGCCCGCCAGCTGCCGGCTGCCGCCCGAGCGACGCGCCGAACGCGCCATCAGCGCCGAAAATGCCTGGCTGATGGACAGCATGATGGCGGACGTCATCACGCGCGGCACGGGCCGGCGCGCACTCGCGCTCGGCCGCAGCGACCTCGGCGGCAAGACCGGCACCACCAACGATTCGAAGGACGTCTGGTTCAACGGCTTCAATCGCAGCTTGGTCGCCTCGGTCTGGGTCGGCTTCGACCAGGAGCGGTCGCTCGGCGAGACCGAAGAAGGCGGACGCACGGCCCTGCCGATCTGGGTGTATTTCATGCAGGAGGCGCTCAAGGGCGTGCCGCAGAAATCGCGACCGATCCCGGCGGGCCTGGTGCAGGTGCGCATCTCGCCGTTCTCGGGCGCCGTCGCGGGCGCCGACGATCAGAATGCGATTTTCGAGACCTTCATGGCGAACCGCCTGCCGACCGGCGGCATCCTCGGCGAGGACGCGGGCGGCTTCGGCAGCGGCAGCAGCGGCACGACCATCAGCGCCGACCCGGCTGCCGGCGACGGCGCAGCGGAACCGATATTCTGACCCACTTCCCGCGCACCCGATGAGCAAGAAGCTGCCGCCGCGCGCCGAGAACCTGCGCCGCGCCCTCGCCCAGGAAGCGGCGCGGGTCATGGCGGAGCACGGCATCCGCGACTTCCTGTTCGCGAAGCGCAAGGCGGCCGAGCGCTTCGGCGTCGTCGATGGTGCGGTGCTGCCGCGCAACAGCGAGATCGAAGACGCGCTGGCCGAGTATCAGAGGCTGTTCGGCGGTGAAGAGCACGTCGAGTCGCTGTACGCGCAGCGGCTCGCAGCCACCGAAGCGATGCGCGCGCTCAGCGATTTCCAGCCGCGGCTGGTCGGCGCCGTGTTGACCGGCACCGCGACCGAGCATGCGCACGTGCAGATCCACGTGTTCGCCGACCGGGCCGAAACGGTCGCGTTCAAGCTGATGGACCAGGGCATTCCGTACGAGATGGGCGAGAAGCGCCTGAAGCTGAATGCCGAGCGCGTGCTGCTGCAGCCGACGCTCGAGCTCGAGATCGACGCGCAACCGATCGAAGTCGTGGTGTTTCCGGTCGACGGCATCCGTCAGGCGCCGGTCAGCCCGGTCGACGGGCGCCCGATGCGGCGCGCCGATATCGCGGAGGTCGAGGCGCTGCTGTCAGACGGCGGCCGCTGAGCCGCGCGGCGGCGTCAGCCGTCTTTCTTATGCATCGCCTCGCGCAGCTGCCGCTGGCGCACGAGCTCCTCGCCGAGCTTCTGCAGTTCCTGGCGAGACATAGGCTTGCGAGGCGGCCGGGTCTCCATCGCGGCGTACGCGGGAGGGGCCGGTGTCGAAGGTGGTGCCGGCGCCGTGGCCGTGGCTTTCGGTGCAGCGACCTGCCGCGCAGCGGGCGCTTCGATCGTCGCATGCACGCCGGTCTGCAGCAGGCTCAGTTCATCCCCGAGCGCGAGCACGCGCTCGGTGCGCACGGTGGTTTCGCCGTCGTCGCTGCTGAACTCCCAGACGGAGTGACCGCGGTCGTCGATGCGAACGCGACCCGTACATTTGGGCGCTGCCATGGGGATCTCCGCCGGGCTTCCCATATTCCGGCTTCTGCCACGGATGCTGCATGCATCCGGCGGCAGTTACCGCGTGACAGGGATCACGGCGGAGCGAGCAGCCCCGCATTGCGTGATCAGCCCCGCATCTCCGACGGCACGTAATCGCGCTGCACCGGGCCGGTGTAGAGCTGCCGCGGTCGGCCGATCTTGTAGCCCGGGTCGGAGATCATCTCCTGCCAATGCGACACCCAGCCCGCGGTGCGCGCGATCGCGAACATCACGGTGAACATCGAGCGCGGGATGTTCAGGGCGCTGTAGATGATGCCGGAGTAGAAATCGACGTTCGGGTAGAGCTTGCGCGAGACGAAGTATTCGTCCTTCAGCGCGATCTCCTCGAGCCGCTGCGCGAGCTCGAGCATCGGGTTGTCGGCGCGGCCCATCTTCGCGAGCACGCGATGGCACATTTCGCGGATGATCTTCGCGCGCGGGTCGAAGTTCTTGTAGACGCGGTGGCCGAAGCCCATCAGGCGCACGTTGCTGGTCTTGTCCTTCACCTGCGCGAGGAACTTCGGGATGTTGTCGACCGTGCCGATCTCCTCGAGCATCTCGAGCACGGCTTCGTTGGCACCGCCATGCGCCGGGCCCCACAGCGCCGAGACACCAGCGGAAATCGCCGAGTAAGGGTTGCAGCCGGTCGAGCCGGCGAGGCGCACCGTCGAGGTACTGGCGTTCTGCTCGTGGTCGGCGTGCAGGATCAGCAGCAGGTCGAGTGCTTCGGCCGCGAGCGGGTCGACGTGATACGGCTCGCAGGGCACCGAATAGAACATGTGCAGCAGGTTGCTGCAGTAGTCGAGATCGTTGCGCGGGTAGACGAAGGGCTGGCCGAGCGAATGCTTGTACGCCGCCGCCGCGATCGTCGGGATCTTGGCGATGATGCGATGCGCGAAGATCTCGCGGTGCCGCGGGTTATTGATGTCCATGCTGTCGTGGTAGAACGCGGACATCGACGCGACGATCGCCGACACCATGGCCATCGGGTGCGCGTTGTAGTGGAAGCCGTTGTACATCCGCAGCAGCGACTCGTTGATCATCGTGTGCCGCTGGATGCTGGTCGCGAAGTCGACTTCCTGCTTCTTGTTCGGCAACTCGCCGTTCAGCAGCAAGTAGGCCACCTCGAGGAAGGAGCTGTTCTTCGCGAGCTGCTCGATTGGATAGCCGCGGTACAGCAGCACGCCGGCATCGCCATCGATGTAGGTGATCTTGCTCTCGGTGCTCGCCGTGGCCATGAAGCCAGGGTCGAACGTGAACACGCCGTGATCCTTGGCCAGTGCGCCGATATCGACGACATCAGGCCCGATCGTGCCGGTGCGGACCGCGAGGTTGGATTTCTTGCCGGTGGCGGGATTCGAGATTTCGAGAGTTTTGTTTGCCATGGTCGTCAGCTTCCGAATTAACTCTGGAAAGGTGACACGCCACGGTGACGGAATCAAGGCGCAGGCGCTGTCGTGCGCCGGCACGTCGGGCGGTTCGTGACGCGGTTCCGCCCAGCGGTCCGCGCATGCCGCCCGCGCGGCGGCGGCGACGCTACTCGACGACCTTGTAGAGATCGCCCGCCGACAGCTTGCGATCCGGATACAGGCCGTTCAGCAGCAGCAGTTCTTCCTTCTGGAAGCGTTCGACCGGCACGGCGGCGGCGTAGCTGTCGAGCTGCGTGTTCGCCGTCGCCTGCTTGACGCGCAACCGGAACGGCTCAGCCAACGGATATTCGGATGGCTTGAGGCTGCGCATCGTCTGCGCCACCGACAGGAACAGGCCGTCGGCCTCCGGCGTGGCATTGCGCGACGAGCGGCTCGCGCCCGCGAACACGTAGGCCTGGTTGCCGCGGAACAGCGTGATCCAGCGCACCGGACCGTTGCCGCCATCGATCGGCGAGCCGTTCGTGGTGCGCACGGTGTAGCCATCCATGCCATTCGAGCTCAGCGCCTCGCCGCCCAGCACCGTCGAGCCGCGCAGCATGGTCAACAGGAACTCGCGCGGCCCCTGGCCGGGCTGCGGCGTCGCGACCGTGATGCGCAGGACGGTGTCGCGATTGACGGTGTAGCCCCACAGCGAATCGCGCTGGTTGTCGACCGTCCATGCGCGCGGGAACGCGAGCGTGATGCCGAGGTCGGCGTGATAGAAGCGGTTCTCGCGCATGATGCCCTGCGCGCGACTCGAGCCGTAGACCATGCCGTTCAGCCGCTGCATGTAGCTCTCGCGGTTTTCGATCCAGCCGCCCGGCGGCTCGCCGCTGATGTTGGCCGCGCCCTTGGCCGCCTGCACCGCGCGGGCGTCCGGCGTCGGATGCGACGAGAACAGGCCGTGATAGATACGCGGCTGCCGCCCTTCGGCGCGCGCGCGATCGAGTTCGAAGCGCTCGCCGCGCCGGAACATCTGGAAAACCTCGCCCATCGCCTCGGGCCGGTAGCCCGCCTTCGTCGAGTACTTCAGGCCGAGCCGATCCGCCTCGAGTTCGTTCTCGCGGCCGTAGCCCTGCAGCCACGCGCCCGCGCCGATGTTGGCGAGGTCGGCCACCGCGCCCGAACCGGTCATCACGGCGGCGGCCGTGGCGAGGATGGATGCAGCGATGCCGCGCCGCTGGCGCTTGGAAGGATGCCGCGCCGTGACGTGCGCGACCTCGTGCCCGAGCACGGACGCGAGTTCGGCCTCGGAGTTCAGGTAGGTCAGCAGGCCGCGATTGATGTAGACGTAGCAGCAGCCGGTCGTGAAGGCGTTGATGCCCTGCTCGTCGAGCACGACGAACTTGAACTCGGCATCGGGCAGATCGCTCTGCCGCGCAACGCGCTGGCCGACTTCCGCGACGTAGTCCTGGATCGCCTGGTCGTCATAGACGCCATAGGCCTTGATGATCTGCTCGTAGGCGCGCCGACCCGCTTCTGCTTCGCGCTTCAGGGCATTGGGCACGCCGCTCGCGGCTGGGGCAGTCGTGCCCGAGGCGGCCGGCTTCGTCGCCGACTGGGCGCTAGCCCAACCAGACGTGAACAGCGTGGCGCCAGCGAGAGCGGCCAGCAGCAGTTTGCGCGACATCAGCAGTGTCCCCGGCACCCCGACCGATCGGGGCCTATGCCAATAGGATGGGGCCGTGGCGGCAGAAGTTCCAATCGGCCGCGAGTCGATGTGGGCACCCGGCAACGAAAAAGGCGCCCGCAGGCGCCTTTCGCGACCGGCCGGGACGGGCCCGGCACGGCACCCCGGCGCAGCGCCTCAGCGCGCGGCAGCCGTCGCGTACTTCTTGCGAAATTTGTCGACGCGGCCGGCCGTGTCGACGATCTTCTGCTTGCCCGTGTAGAACGGATGGCAGGCCGAGCACACTTCGACGGCCAGATCTTGGCCGAGCGTCGAGCGCGTCTCGAACTTGTTGCCGCAGCTGCAGCTGACCGTGATCGTCTTGTAGTCGGGGTGGATGCCGTCTTTCATGGTCGTGGTCTCGCCGCTGTAGCGGCTACGGGCAGGGAAAAAGGGCGCGCAGCATAGCGGCGGGCGCGGCCGGATACAAGCACCCTCCAAGCCAGATCGCGGCCGACGGCCTTATCCACATCGGCTGTGGATAGTTCTGTGGAGCGGTAGCCCGCCGGGCGCGTCATTTCATCCACTTGCAAGGAATCCGTGCGATTGGTCAAATTCTGCTCATGTCACTTTATCTCTATATTTCATACGCTTAAAGCATATTGATTCCGTGCGACTGGCAGTTGAGCGCGTAATTGCCTCAATTTCGGATACCGGGGCAACCCTGTGCATAGATCAGGATTTTGCAGCCGCGAATCGCCTAAGTGCCTGTCGGCCATGGCGAAGTCGGCAGGGTCTCGACGTCGTCCGGCAGGTACTCGATCAAGAGCTCGTTGAGAAAGTGCAGGCCGCGCCGCGTGGCCCGGACCCGATCCGCGCTGACCTCGAGCAGCCCGCGCTCGACCAGTCCGGCGGTGGGCGCCAGCGCCGCCCAGGTCAGGCCGGTCGCCGCGTCGAAGTCGGCGCTGCTGAACCCCTCGACCAGGCGCAGCGCATTCAAAAGGAACTCGAACGGGCGCTGCGCCGCGGGCACGTCGGTGCACTGCAAGGTGGCCGGGTCGGCGAGATAGCGGCGCGGCTCGCGCGGCCGCGTCGTGCGCACGATGCGCGGGACAGCCGCAGCGTCGGGCCAGCTGAGCTTGCCGTGCGCCCCCGCACCGACGCCGAGGTAATCGCCGAAGCGCCAGTAGGTCAGGTTGTGGCGGCAGCGCGCGCCGGCGCGCGCGTAGGCGGACACCTCGTAGCGCGTGAAGCCGCGGGCCGCCAGCAAGTCGAGGCACTCGGTCAGCATCTGTTCGGTAGCGTCGTCATCGGGCAGGTCGCCGGGCGGGCGACCGGCGAAGGTCGTGCCGGGCTCCAGCGTCAGCTGGTAGTGCGACAGGTGCGCGGGCTCGAGCTCGAGCGCCGCGGCGACGTCGGCGCGCGCCATCGCCAGCGTCTGGCCTGGCAGCGCATACATCAGGTCGAGGTTGAAGTTCGCCAGGCCCGCGGCATGCAGCTCGGCGGCGGCGACGCGCGTCTCGTCGGCACTGTGGATGCGGCCCAGCGCGGCCAGCTGCTGCGCGCCGAAACTCTGGGCGCCGAGCGAGACGCGGTTGACGCCCGCCGCGCGATACTCGGCGAAGCGACCGCGCTCGATCGTGCCCGGGTTGGCCTCGAGCGTGATTTCGCAGTCGGGCGCGAAGCTCAGCCGCGCGCGCGCCGCTGCCAGCCAGCGGCCGATCGCCTCCGGCGCGAACAGGCTCGGCGTGCCGCCGCCGAGGAACACGCTGGTGACAGGCCGCTGCGGCAGCGGCGTAGCGGCGGGCGCGTCTTGCGCAGCCTGTGCGAACCACTCGAGCTGCGCGTCGAGATCACGGCGCAGCGCATCCAGGTAGGGATCGACCGGGAGCTCGCCGCGCAACGCAAAGGAGTTGAAGTCGCAGTACGGGCACTTCGCGACGCACCACGGGAAGTGCACGTACAGCGCGAGCGGCGCAGGCCGATCGGCAGGCGCCGCGCTCGCCGCGGCCGCCGTCATGGCGGCGCGGGGCGCAGTTGCGCCAGCAGGTCGCGCAGCGCCACACCACGGTGGCTGCGCGCGTGCTTCGCGGCGGGTTCGAGCTCCGCGGCCGACAGCCTCGAGTTCGCATCGAGGAACACCGGGTCGTAGCCGAAGCCGCCCGCGCCGCGCGGCGCCGCGAGGATGCGCCCTTCCCAGCAGCCCTGCGCGAGCAGCGGCGCGGGATCATCGGCACTGCGCACGAAGGCGATCACGCAGCGAAAGCGCGCCGTGCGCGGCGCGTCCGGCACGGCGGCGAGGGCAGCGAGCAGTTTCGTCGTGTTGGCCGCATCGGTCGCGCCCGCACCGGCGTAGCGCGCCGAATAGACGCCAGGCGCACCGCCGAGCGCATCGACTTCGAGTCCGGAGTCGTCGGCGAGTGCAGGCAATCCGCTCAGGCGCGCCGCATGGCGGGCCTTCAGCAGCGCGTTGGCCGCGAACGTCGTGCCGGTTTCTTCCGGCGGCTCGATGCCGAACTGCGACTGCGGCAGCACTACGAGGCCAGTTTCACCGAGCAACTGCTGGAACTCGGCCAGCTTGCCGCGATTGCCGGTCGCGAGCACGACCGGCTGGCGCGCCGCCGGCGGCAACTCGAGGTGCAGGAACTGGTTGAAGTCGCTGGCCAGATAGTCGCCGAAGGCATGGCCTGCGACGAAGCCGCGCCGCCGGTACAGCGCGAGCGCCGGATCGAACGCCGCTCCCGAGCCGGTCTCGAGGCTGAGGCGCGTGTAGCCGCGGCCATGGGCGACGTCGATCAGGTGTTCGAGCACGCGCGCCGCCACGCCGCGGCGCAGCCAGCCTGCGCGGGTGCGCATCGACTTGATCTCGCCGTGGCGCGCATCGAGGGCGCGCAGCGCGCCCATGCCGACGACGACATCACCATCGACGGCCATGAACAGGGCAATGTCCGGCCGCTGCAGGCCGGACAGATCGAGTGCGTGCACGTGACCGGGCGGCGAGTGCGCCTGCATGCCGTCGACATGCGCGCGCAGCAGCTCGCGCAACGACGGGTCGTCGAAATCGGCGGCGCGAATCTGCATCGGCACGCGACTCCCGGGCGGACGGGCCTGGCTCAGGCGCGCGCCAGCGCCTCGAGCTGGAGTGCGAACAGGCGCTGGATGCCGCCCGAGGCGAGATCCAGCAGCGCATCGAGCTCGTGGCGGCGGAACGCATGGCCCTCGGCCGTGCCCTGCACTTCGACGAACGCGCCGCCGTCCTTCATGACGACGTTCATGTCCGTCTCGGCTTGCGAATCCTCGCTGTAATCGAGATCGAGCACGGGCGTGCCCGCGACGATACCGACCGACACCGCGGCGATCTGGCCGTGCAGCGGCGATGCCTTCAACGCGCCGCGGCGCTGCAGCGCCGCGCAGGCATCGACCAGCGCGACGTAGCTGCCCGTGATCGCAGCGGTGCGCGTGCCGCCGTCGGCCTGCAGCACGTCGCAATCGAGCGTGACCGTGCGCTCGCCGAGCGCGCCGAGATCGATGATCGCGCGGAGGCTACGGCCGATCAGCCGCTGGATCTCCTGCGTGCGGCCACTCTGCTTGCCTTTCGCGGCTTCGCGCGCCGAGCGCGTGTGCGTGGCGCGCGGCAGCATGCCGTATTCGGCGGTGACCCAACCCTGGCCCTTGCCGCGCAGGAAGCCCGGCACGCCATCTTCGATGCTCGCCGTGCACAGCACGCGCGTGCCGCCGAACTCGACCAGCACGGAACCCTCGGCGTGACGCGTGAAGCTGCGCTCGAAGCGCACGGCGCGCAGTTCGTCGGCGCCGCGGCCGCTGGGCCGCGTGCCAGCCGCGATCTTCGGGGTGCTGCTCACAGGCCGAGCCAGCGCAGCGCGACGCCGGTGGTGTTGTCGCTGGCGGCGCCGTTGGCCTTGACCGCCGCCGCGCCCAGCGCCGTGAGCGACTCGCGCAGCGTCGGCCCGTTGCCGAGCCGTGCCGGGAAAGCGCCGCTGATCGCGTCGTCGTCGAGCGCGCCCCACAGGCCGTCCGAACAGACCAGCAGCACGTCATCGCCCTGCAGCTTGCGGCGCGTCGTGATCGTCATCTCGGGCAGCATGTATTCACCGCCGATGCAGCACTCGACGAAATTGCGCATCGGATGCTGCTGCGCCTGGTCCTCGTTGATCAGGCCTTCGCGGATCAGGAACTCGACATGGCTGTGGTCGCGCGTCCGCTCGATGACGCGGCCGCCGCGCAGGTGATAGATGCGGCTGTCGCCGATGTGCGCCCAGTACGCCGAGTCGCCCTGCACGATGCAGGCTGCACAGGTGGCGCGGGGCCGCTGCTCGAGGGGCAGCGTGCCGCCCAGCGCGACGACGGCCTCATGCGTGCGCCCGAGCTGCAGGTGCAGGAAGCCTAGCGGATCGAGCATCGGCTGCGGCGTGTGCCAGAAGGCCTCGACCAGCAGTTTCGACGCCGCCTCGGCCGCGAGCGCACCGTCGGAGTGTCCGCCCATGCCGTCGATGACCACCAGCAGCGCCGATTTCTCCGACACCGCGACGGCGCAGCGATCCTGGTTGTCTTCCCGCCCGCCGATCAGGCTGAGGTCTGCATAGTCGACGCGCAAGTTACCGTCCCGATTCGCTAAACTGCCGCGCTTTATAGCACGAAGCGCGACCGCCACTGGCGGATCGCGCCGCAATGGGGGCAGCTTGATCACGAGCATGACGGGATTCGCGCGCCGCGAGCAGGACAGCCCGATGGGCCAGCTCGTCTGCGAGCTGCGCAGCGTCAATCACCGCTTCCTCGAGCCGGGATTCCGCCTGCCGGAGGAACTGCGCGCGCTCGAGACCGAGCTGCGGCAGCGGCTCGGCGCGGCGCTGAAGCGCGGCAAGGTCGATTGCACCATCCACCTGCGGCCCGCAGCCGCGGGCGCGCGCGCGCTGCAGATCGACGCTGCCGCGCTCGAGCGCGTGCTAGAGGCCGTGCATGATGTCGCGCGTCAGCTGCCCGCGCAGCACAGCGTCGATGTCATGGAAGTCCTGCGCTGGCCGGGCGTCGTGCGCGATGACCCGATCGACAGCGACAACCTGTTCGAAGCGGCACGCCGGCTGTTCGACGCGACCGTCGCCGATCTTGCCGCCGCGCGCGGCCGCGAGGGCGAGCGGCTCGCCGAGCTGATCGAGCAGCGCTGCGTCGCGCTCGGCGACATCGTCGCGCAGCTGCGTGCCAAGGCACCGGAGTTGCAGACGCGCGTGCGGACGCGGCTCGCCGAGAAGATCGCCGACCTCGCGACCCAGGTGGACCCCGAGCGCTTCGAGCAGGAAGTCGTGCTGCTGCTGCAGCGCCTCGATGTCGCCGAAGAGCTCGACCGGCTCGCCGGCCACATCGAGGAAACGCGCCACGTCATGCGCTCCGGCGAACCCTCGGGCCGGCGGCTCGACTTCCTGATGCAGGAGCTCAACCGCGAGGCCAACACGCTGGGCTCGAAGTCGCAGGAACTCGACACGACCCGGCTCGCGGTCGAGATCAAGGTACTGATCGAGCAGATGCGCGAGCAGGTGCAGAACATCGAGTAGCGGCGCCAGTCGCGTTAGCGCAGGAGTGCCCTGACAGACTTCGTCGCGTTCTCCTACGCCGCACCATGGCAAGCGCGTGCGCGCTCGAGGCTCCTAAAGTGGGAAGCTCGGTGGTTCTCCTGCGTCGGCACCTGACGCCGGAATCCGGAGACGCGGACCATGGACAAGCCCCCCCAAGCCAAGGGCAGGGACCACGCCAATCATCCACGGCGGTCAGCGCATGACGATCGCGACCACCACGCACACCCTGCGCCTGGGTCAGCCGATGAGGCGCTCGAGGATCCCGTGTGCGGCATGGCGGTCAACCGGGACTCTGCCAATAGGACAGAGCACGCCGGCCGACCGTATTGGTTTTGCAGCGCCGGGTGCCGGACGAAATTCCTCGCGCAGCCGCAGAAGTACCTGATGAGTGCTGCAGCGTCTGCCGTGTCACCCGCCGTCGTGGAAGGCGTCGCCGTCCACATCTGCCCAATGCATCCGGAGATTCGGCAGGACCAGCCCGGCGACTGCCCCAAGTGCGGCATGGCGCTCGAGCCCGTGATGCCGAACCTGGATGACGACGCCAACCCGGAACTGGCGGACTTCTCGCGCCGGTTCTGGTGGACCCTGCCACTGACGGTGGTGGTCACGGCGCTCGCGATGTTCGGGCACGGACTCGGCTGGCTGGCGATGGAAACGCAAAGCTGGCTGGAGCTGGTGCTGACGCTGCCGATCGTGCTGTGGGCGGGTTGGCCGTTCTTCGTGCGCGGGGCGCGTTCCGTCGTGAACCGCAGCCCCAACATGTGGACGCTGATCAGCCTGGGTACCGGTTCGGCATTCGTCTACAGCGTGGTGGCCACGGTCGCGCCGCGGGTGTTTCCGGATTCCTTCATCTCGATGGGCCGCGTGGCCGTCTACTTCGAGGCGGCAGCGGTGATCATCTCGCTGACGCTGCTGGGTCAACTGCTGGAGCTGAAGGCACGCGCGCAGACTTCGGCGTCGATCAAGTCGCTGCTGGGCCTGACCCCGAGGACGGCGCGACGCATCGCAGCGGACGGAACGGAACAGGACATCCCGCTGGCGCACGTGCACGTCGGCGACAGGCTGCGCGTGCGTCCTGGTGAGAAAGTACCCGTCGACGGCGTGGTGGTCGAAGGCAGCAGCGCGCTCGACGAGTCGATGCTGACCGGCGAGCCGCTGCCGGTGACCAAGCGCGTGGGCGACAGGCTGATCGGCGCCACGCTGAACACCAGTGGCGCGCTGATCATGCAGTCCGAGCACGTCGGTTCGGCCACGGTGCTGTCGCAGATCGTGCAAATGGTGGCGCTCGCGCAGCGCTCACGCGCTCCGATGCAGCGCCTGGCCGACGTCGTGGCCGGGTACTTCGTCTATGGCGTCGTCGGGGCCGCGGCCTTGACGTTCCTCGGCTGGGGCCTGTTCGGGCCCGAGCCCAGCTGGGTCTTCGGACTCATCAATGCCGTGGCGGTGCTGATCATCGCCTGCCCCTGCGCGCTGGGCCTGGCCACGCCGATGTCCATCATGGTCGCCACCGGCCGGGGCGCCACGCACGGGGTACTGTTCCGCGACGCGGCAGCCATCGAGAACCTGCTCAAGGTCGACACACTGATCGTCGACAAGACCGGCACGCTGACCGAAGGCCGACCGAGCTTCGAGAAAGCCATCGGCGTCGACGGGATCGACGCCGACGAAGTTCTACGGCTGGCCGCGAGCCTCGACCAGGGCAGCGAGCATCCGCTGGCCGCCGCCATCGTGAGGGCCGCGGTCGAGAAGAACCTCGTGCTCGACAAGCCAGACCAGTTCGATTCCGCCTCCGGCATCGGGGTGCGCGGCATGGTCGCCGGCAAAGCCCTGGCGCTCGGCAACGCTGCGCTGATGGAACAACTGGGCGTCGACGTCACTGTGATGGCAGCGCAGGCCGAGGCGCTGCGCGCAGCAGGCGCCAGCGTCGTGCACCTGGCCGTCGACACGAAGCTCGCGGGCATCCTGGCCGTGTCCGATCCCGTAAAGGCCACCACGACCGAAGCGCTGGCCAGGTTGCGCAAGGCGGGCATCCGCGTCGTGATGGCGACCGGCGACGGCCTGACCACCGCGCAAGCCGCGGGGCAGCGCCTCGGCATCGATGAGGTGCATGGCGGGATCAAGCCCGCTGACAAACTCGAGCTGGTCGAGAAGCTGCAGGCCGAGGGGCGAGTCGTGGCCATGGCCGGCGACGGCATCAACGATGCCCCCGCGCTGGCCCGCGCCGATGTCGGCATCGCCATGGGCACTGGCACCGACGTGGCGATGAATAGCGCGCAACTGACACTCGTGAAGGGCGACCTGCGCGGCATCGCCACCGCCACTGCCCTGTCGGTGGCCACCGTGGCCAACATGAAGCAGAACCTGGCCTTCGCCTTCGTCTACAACGCGCTTGGAATCCCGCTGGCTGCCGGGCTGCTTTACCCGTTCACCGGATGGCTGCTGTCGCCGATGATCGCGGCGCTCGCGATGAGCCTGAGCTCGGCGTCGGTGATCGGCAATGCGCTGCGCCTGCGGACCGCCGCCCTCGCTGAGGAATAGCCGCTGGCGCGCCCAACGCAGCGCGACGCGCAGGATTGCGGGTTGGCTATGTGAAGTCGTGACGAAATCCCAAGCTTTTTCCGGCCGGCCCCCGGCTACAATTCCCGGCTCGCTTCCGGATAAGGCCCTGAAATGCATGGAGTGAACGGCGAGCGTCGCCTGTTCGTCATCGCGGCCCCGTCGGGGGCCGGCAAGACCAGCCTCGTCAAGGCGCTGCTCGCGGCCGAGCCTGGCGTGCGCGTCTGCGTCTCGCACACGACGCGCCGGCAGCGCCCCACCGAACAGCACGAGCGCGACTACTACTTCGTGACGCCGGAGCAATTCCACGCGATCCGCGAGGCCGACGGCTTCCTCGAGAGCGCGAACGTGTTCGACAACTGGTACGGCACGAGCCGGCTCGCGCTCGAGCGCGCCTTCGGCGCCGGCTACGACGTCGTGCTCGAAATCGACTGGCAGGGCGCGCGCCAGGTCCGGGCGCGGCTGCCGAGCTGCATTTCGATCTTCATACTGCCGCCATCGCGGGCCGAGCTCGAAAAGCGGCTGCGCACGCGGCGCACCGACCCGGACGACGTGATCGCGCGCCGGCTGCGCGACGCCGTCTCCGACATGACTCATTTCGAGGAATTCGACTACGTGGTCGTCAACGACGACTTCGACCAGGCGGTCGCCGACCTGCGGCGGATCGTGGCCGGGCCGGCGCCGGGACTGGCCAGCGACCGGCCAGAACTCGTGCCGCTGCTGAAGGACCTGCTGGGCAGCGCTCTGCCGCGCGACTGAGCCCGCTGGCCCGTTTCGACTGGCTGTCGGGGGCCGCTTCGGCTATCCTTGTCAACCCACTTGTTTCAAGCACTTATCGCAGGGCGCTCATGGCACGCATTACCGTCGAAGACTGTCTCCACCGCGTCGACAACATCTTCCAGCTGGTGCTGCTGGCGTCGGCGCGTGCGCGCCGCCTGTCGAATGGCGCGGAAGCGACGGTGCCCTGGGAAAACGACAAGCCGACCGTCGTCGCGCTGCGCGAGATCGCGGCCGGCAACATCACCGCCGAGATGCTGGCGGAGCCTGAGCCCGAGCCGGCCCCGCCGCCGCCGCCCGAGAACATCACGGATCTGAACTTCGATCTCGAGCCGGAGCCCGGCTTCCGCGCGCCCCAGTTCGGCCTCGGAGACTGATCCCCCACTTCTGAACACGGCAGGTCGACCCGGAACATGGACTACGCCTCCACGCTCCGGGATCTGCTGCCCGGCCCTTACAAGACCCCGGGGCTGCGCGACCTGCTGAACGCCGTAGAGAGCTACCTGCCGCCCGAGCAGGTCAAGCGCATCCGCGAGGCCGCCGAGTTCGGCGCGCAGGCGCACCGCGGCCAGCGCCGCAAGTCCGGCGAACCCTACATCGCCCACCCGGTCGCGGCTGCGGAGCTGCTCGCCACGCTGCGCGTCGACGCCGACACCATCGTCGCGGCGATCCTGCACGACGTCATGGAAGACACGGCGATCGACAAGGGCGAGATCGCCGCGCGCTTCGGCGAGACGGTCGCCGAGATCGTCGACGGCGTCACCAAGCTCGACCAGATCAAGTTCAAGAACCGCGAGGAAGCGCAGGCGGAATCGTTCCGCAAGATGCTGCTCGCGATGGTGCGCGACCTGCGCGTGATCCTGGTCAAGCTCGCCGACCGCACGCACAACATGCGCACGATCGATGCGATGCAGCCGGCGCGCCGGCGCGCGATCGCGCGCGAAACGCTCGAGATCTACGCGCCGATCGCCGAGCGCCTGGGCCTCTACAACCTGAAGCTCGAACTCGAGGACCTGGGCTTCCGCGCAGCCTACCCGCAGCGCTACCGCGTGCTCGATCGCGCGCTGCGGCGCGCGCGCGGCAACCAGAAGGAGTTCCTCGGCAAGATCGCCGAACAGATGCGCGCCGCGCTCGCCAAGGCGCAGATTCCCGGCGCGGTCGAGGCGCGCGAGAAGCATCTCTACAGCATCTACAAGAAGATGGCGCGCAAGCGCTCGGCGCTCGCCGACATCGTCGACGTGTACGGCCTGCGCGTGATCGTCGACAGCGTCGACACCTGCTACCGCGCGCTCGGCGCGGTGCACAGCGTCTACAAGCCGATGCCCGGGCGCTTCAAGGATTACATCGCGATCCCGCGCGTCAACGGCTACCAGTCGCTGCACACGACGCTGTTCGGCCCGAACGGCGTGCCGATCGAAGTGCAGATCCGCACCGACGACATGCATCGCGTCGCCGAGTCGGGCATCGCCGCGCACTGGAAGTACAAGGCCGGCGAAGACAGCTCGACCAGCGAGCAGAGCCGCGCGCGCGAATGGCTCGCGAACCTGATCACGATGCAGGAGAGCGGCAGCTCCGAGGAGTTCCTCGAGAGCGTCAAGGTCGACCTGTTCCCGGACAAGGTCTACGTGTTCACGCCCAAGGGCACGATCCTGCGGCTGCCGCGCGGCGCGACCGTCGTCGATTTCGCCTATGCCGTGCACACGGATGTCGGCAATCGCTGCGTGGCAGCGAAGGTCGACCGCCGCCTGACGCCGCTGCGCACCGTGCTGCGCAACGGCCAGACGGTCGAGATCGTCACCGCGAAAGGCGCGATGCCGAACCCGGCCTGGGTCAACTTCGTCGTCACGGCGAAGGCGCGCGCGGCGATCCGCCAGTACCTGAAGAGCCTGCGCCGTTCCGAGGCGATCGACCTCGGCCAGCGGCTGCTGACGCAGGCGCTGGCGGAGTCGGGCAGCACGCTGGACGCCGTCGACGAGCGGGTGATCGCCGCGGCGCTCGGCGAACTCGGCCTGCAGGATCGCGACGAACTGTTCGAGCGGATCGGCCTCGGCGAGCGCCTGGCCCCGCTGGTGGCGCGCCGCCTGCTGCCGGTCGCAGCGGACGACGCCGGCGAGACCGCCGCGGCGCCGGCGCCGCTCGCCGTCGCCGGCACCGAAGGCCTGCTCGTCGGCTACGCGCGCTGCTGCTTCCCGATCCCCGGCGATCCGATCATGGCGTTCCTGTCGGCGGGTCGCGGCATTGTCGTGCATCGCGAACCCTGCACCAACGTCGAGGATTACCGGCGCCATCCCGAGCGCTGGCTGTCGGTCACCTGGCAGACGACGCCGAACCGGCTGTTCTCGTCCGAATTGCGGGTCAACGTCGCGAACCGCACCGGCGTGCTGGCGGCGGTCGCGGCCGCCATCGCCGGGACCGACACCAACATCGAGCACGTGACGCTCGAGGAGCGCGACACCGAAACCTCGGTGCTGGTGTTCGAACTGAAGGTGCGCGACCGGCAGCATCTTGCGAAAATCGTCCGCACCATCCGGCGCATGCCGGACGTCAGTGGCGTCATCCGAACGCTGGCGCAGCGCGCGCGCGACGACTGATACGGAGCTGACCCATGTCCAGACAGATCATCGACACCCCTTCCGCGCCGGCTGCCATCGGCACCTATTCACAGGCCGTGCGCGTCGGCGACACCGTGTGGATCTCCGGCCAGATCCCGCTCGATCCCATCACGAAGGAGCTCGTCAGCGGCGACATCGAAGCGGAGATCCGGCGCGTGTTCGACAACCTGCGCGCGATCGCGGGGGCTGCGGGCGGCACGCTCGACGACGCCGCCAAGGTCACCATCTTCCTGACGGATCTCGCGCACTTCGCCAAGGTCAATGAAGTCATGGCGCAGTACTTCACGCAGCCGTATCCGGCGCGCGCGGCAGTCGGCGTCGCGGCGCTGCCGCGGGGCGCGCGGGTCGAGATCGAGTGCGTGCTGGCGCTGGGGTCGCGCTGACCCCACGCGAGCAGCGCCCGGTCACGGCGCTGCGCGGAGTCGGCGATGCGCTCGCACAGCGGCTCGCGGCGCTCGGCGTGCGCACCGTGCAGGATCTGCTGTTCCTGCTACCGCTGCGCTATGAAGACCGCACCCATGTCGTGCCGATCGGCGCGCTGCAGGCCGGCACGCGTGCCGTCGTCGAAGGCGAAGTGCTGCTCGCCGAAGTCGCGTTTCGGCGCCGCCGCCAGCTGCTGGCGCGCATCTCCGACGGCTCGGGCTCCCTGACGCTGCGCTTCTTCTACTTCAGCAATGCGCAGCAGCAGGGCCTCGCGCGCGGCACGCGGATCCGCTGCTACGGCGAAGTGCGCCGCGGCCCGCAGGGACTCGAGATGGTGCACCCGGAGTACCGGCGCTTCTCCGGTGACATCGAACCGATGGACGACACGCTGACGCCGGTCTATCCGATGACCGAGGGCGTGACGCAGGGGCGGTTGCGCGTGCTGATCGACCAGGCGCTGGTAGAACTGCAGAACGCCGGCGTGCGCGACTGGCTGCCGCCCGAGGTGCTGGCGTTGACCGACGCCACCGATGCGACGCCGCTGCCCAGCCTCGCCGCGGCGCTCGCCTACGTGCACCGGCCGCCGCGCGACGCGCCGGTGGATGCGCTGATCGCCGGCCGGCACCCGACACAGCGGCGCCTCGCGTTCGAGGAACTGCTCGCGCACCACCTCGCGCTGAAGCTGCTGCGCGCGGAGGCGACCGCGGATCCGGCCGCACCGCTTGCGGACGCAGCCGGCCTCGAAGCGAAGTTCATCACCTCGCTGCCGTTTCCGCTGACCGACGCGCAGCGCCGCGCGCTCGATGAAGTCGACACCGACCTCGCGCGCAGCACGCCGATGACCCGGCTCGTGCAGGGCGATGTCGGATGCGGCAAGACCGTGGTCGCGGCCGCCGCCGCGGCGCGCGCGATCGGCAGCGGTCACCAGGCCGCGCTGATGGCGCCCACGGAGCTGCTCGCCGAGCAGCACTTTCGCAACCTCGACAAGTGGTTCGCGCCACTCGGCGTGACGGTGGTGCTGGTCACCGGTTCACAGCCGGCGCGCACGCGGCGCAGCGCGCTGGCGCTCGTTGCCTCGGGCCAAGGCCAGCTCGTCGTCGGCACGCATGCGCTGTTCCAGGAAGGCATCGAGTTCCATGACCTCGCGCTGGCCATCGTCGACGAGCAGCACCGCTTCGGCGTGCAGCAGCGGCTGCAGCTCAAGGAGAAAGGCCGGCGGCGCGACCTGCATCCGCACCAGCTGATCATGACGGCGACGCCGATTCCGCGGACGCTGGCGATGACCGCCTACGCCGACCTCGATGTGTCGATCATCGACGCGCTGCCGCCGGGCCGCACTCCCGTGAAGACCGTGGTCGCCGCCGACAGCCGGCGCGACGAAGTCGTCGCGCGCATCCACGGCGCCGTCGCGCAGGGGCGGCAGGCCTACTGGGTCTGCCCGCTGATCGAGGAATCCGAGGAGCTGCAGTACCAGGCGGCCGAAGAAACGGCCGCCGTGCTGGCCGAGGCGCTGCCCGATGTCCGCGTCGGCCTCGTGCACGGCCGCATGCCGCCGCGCAAGAAAGAAGAAGCGATGCGTGCCTTCCAGGCGGGGCAGATCCAGTTGCTCGTGGCGACGACCGTCATCGAAGTCGGCGTCGACGTGCCGAACGCGACGCTGATGGTCATCGAGAACGCCGAACGCATGGGCCTCGCGCAGTTGCACCAGTTGCGCGGCCGCGTCGGCCGCGGCGCCCACGAGAGCAGCTGCGTGCTGCTGTACCGGGCGCCGCTCGGGCAGCTGTCGCGCGCCCGGCTCGATGCGATCCGGCAGAGCAACGACGGCTTTTTCATCGCGCAGCGCGACCTCGAGCTGCGCGGCCCCGGCGAGCTGCTCGGCACGCGCCAGACGGGCCTGGCCCACATGCGCGTCGCTGACCTCGCCCGCGACGCGGACCTGCTGCCGGGCGTACATCAGGCGGCGGAGCTGATGCTGGCGCGCTATCGCGATAGAATCGCTCCGCTTGTGGCGCGCTGGATCGGCGCCGACGAGCAGTACGGACGCGTCGGCTGACACGCCGCCCGCCGCAGCCGCCACTCTCCGCCACGCCAGCCCCACGCGCCCGAATTCGACCTGCACCGCATCGACATGGCCGCCCTCGAAGACAACACCCCCGCGGCACGCGTCGACAACCACCTGTGGCTGCCCGGCCAGGCGCTGAACTGCTACGAAGGCAACGCGCAGCTGCGCAGCTGGCTGCTGACGCCGGGCCTGCTGACGCAGCGCATGCGCGACACCTGCGGCGCGCGCTTCCAGATGAACATCCTCAGCGAACGCAACGAGCGCGGCGATCACCTGCGCGAGATCGAGCTGTGCTGCGACGGCGTCACCTGGGTCTGGGCGCAGACGCGCGTCCCCGCCGCTACGCTCGCGGCGCACGGCTGGCTCGCCGCGATCGGCCAGACGGCGCTCGGCGAAGCGCTCGCCGCGCACGGTGCGGTGCGGCGGCCAGACTTCGACTACGCCCGGCTCTACGACGATGTCGATGTCGTCAGCGCGGCACTGGCGCGGCGCGGCCTGCCAGCGCAGCCGCTGTGGGTGCGGCGCTCGGTGTTCGATCTCGGCGCGCACTCGCTGACGTTGCGCGAGGTGTTCCTGCCCGACGTCGGCCAGCTGCGGCCATCGCCGCCATGACGGCCGCGCTGACGTCGGTGCCCGCCGACGCGCGCCTCGCTTCGCGCTGGCGCGATTACCTGTACCTGACCCGACTGCACCGGCCGATCGGGATATTCCTGCTGCTGTGGCCGACGCTGTGGGCGCTATGGATAGCCGCCGACGGCCGCCCCGACCCCGGCGTCCTCGTCGTGCTGGTTGTGGGCACTGTGCTGATGCGCTCGGCCGGCTGCATCATCAACGATTTCGCCGATCGCGATTTCGACCCGCATGTGAAGCGCACCCGCGACCGGCCGCTCGCGGCGCGCCGCATTTCGCCGTACGGCGCGCTGGCGCTGTTCGCGGCGCTGCTGCTCGGCTCGCTCGTGCTGGTGCTGCAGCTGAACAGCCTGACGATCAGCCTGTCGTTCGTCGGCGCGCTGCTCGCGATCAGCTATCCGTTCTTCAAACGCTTCTTCCCGGCTCCGCAGTTCTACCTGGGCGTCGCCTTCGGCTGGGGCGTGCCGATGGCCTGGGCCGCGCAGACCGGCGGCATCGAACGCACGGCGTGGGTCCTGCTGCTCGCCGCCATTGTCTGGGCGGCGGTCTACGACACCTTCTATGCGATGGTCGACCGCGACGACGATGCGCGGCTCGGCCTGCGCTCGACCGCGCTGCTGTTCGGCGAGATGGATCGGGTGGTGATCGGCATCATGCAGGCGCTGATGCTGTTCGGGCTCGCGCTGGTCGGGCGCGCCGAGCAGCTCGGCACCGCGTACTGGGCCGGGCTCGGCGTGGCGGCGCTGCTGTTCGCGCTGCAACTGTGGAGCACGCGCCGGCGCGACCGCGATGCCTGCTTCCACGCGTTCCTGAACAATCACTGGGTGGGGTTCGCGATCTTCACCGGGATCGCGCTGGATTTCTGGCTGCGCAGCCGCTGAAGGGCAGCCGCTGAAGCGCCGCGACTGAAGGATCGAGCGCGACCAGATTCTTGGTGATCCGTATCGCGCGACCCGCCCCAGCGCTTCCTTCCCCGGAAGAGTGTGCAACTACTGAAGCACGAAGCGCGCCACGAATCACGAAGCCGCTGCCGATCAACGACTTGCACGCCGCGCGCGCGATATGTCAGCCGCATCCGGCGGGGTGGTTGTCAAATTCGTCGACACTGGCGTCACGAGGCGGCCGCACTGCCGAGCTCGGCGCGCGCCACGGCCCAGACCTCGACGGTCTGCACGCCGCAGCGACGCAGCGCGCGCACCGCGTCGGCCAGCGTGGCGCCCGTCGTGACGACATCGTCGACGACGGCGACATGGCGCGGCAGCGTGGCGCCCTCGCGCCACGCGTCGTCCAGCACGAAGGCCCCGCGCAGGTTCGCGCGGCGTGCGGCGGCATCGAGCTGCGTCTGCGCCACGGTGGCCCGCGTGCGCGCCAGCGCGCGCGGCAGCAGCGGCAGGCCGAGCCAGCGTGCCGCAGCGGCGGCGATCAGCTCCGCCTGGTTGTAGCCGCGCTCGCGCAACCGCGCCGCGTGCAGCGGCAGTGGCAGCACGGCCTGCGGCGGCGCGAGGCCGGCGGCCGCGCGGCTCGCCGCCAGCACCGCGCCCAGCACCCGGGCCGGGCGCCAGTCGGCGTGGAACTTCAGCGCGCGGATCAGGCCGGAGACCGGCTCTTCGTAGCGCAGCGGCACGCAATAGTGATGCGCGCCGACGCCGCCGACCTCGAGCGCCGGCAGCGGCCGGAACGGCAGATCGGCGAGGCAGACATCGCACAGGTCGACCGCGAGCGGCGCGGCCGAGAGGCCGCAGCGGATGCAGCGCGGCGCCAGCACGGCGAGCGACAGGCGCTCGACCCAGGGCAGGCGCGGCCGCCGCTGCTGCCACCAATGGGTCATTGTCAACTGGATCGGCATCTTGAAGTTGACACCCGCGGTGGCCGCGCCGAACATCCCGACGCCGTGTGGGCAGCATGCCCAGCCGGTGCCGCCCCGTCCGCTCGCATTTCTGCTGGGAACCGCCATGAATGACCTTGCCCACGGCCACGCACTCGGCGACGTCCGCCACGACTGGAACACCGAACAGATCGAGACGCTGTTCCAGCTGCCGTTCGCGGACCTGATCTTCCAGGCGCAGCGCGTCCACCGCGAACATCAGCGGCCCAACACCGTGCAGATGAGCACGCTGCTGTCGATCAAGACCGGCGCCTGCCCCGAGGACTGCGCCTACTGCCCGCAGAGCGTCCGCTACGACACCGGCCTCGATCGCGAAACGCTGCTGGAACTCGCCGAGGTGCGCGACCGCGCGAGCGCGGCCAAGGCCGCCGGGGCGACGCGCTTCTGCATGGGCGCGGCCTGGCGCTCGCCGAAGAAGAAGGACATCGACAAGGTCGCGGCCATGGTGCGCGAAGTGCGCTCGCTGGGCCTCGAGACCTGCGCGACGCTCGGCATGCTGAACACGGAGCAGGCGCGCGAGCTGCGCGACGCCGGCCTCGACTACTACAACCACAACATCGACACCTCGCCCGAGTTCTACGGCGAGATCATCACGACGCGCGAGTTCCAGGATCGCCTCGACACGCTCGACGCGGTGCGCGATGCCGGCATGAAGGTCTGCTGCGGCGGCATCGTCGGCATGGGCGAGACGCTGCGCGATCGCGCCCGGATGCTGCAGACGCTCGCCAACCTGCCGCAGCATCCCGAGAGCGTGCCGATCAACCAGCTCGTGCAGGTGCCGGGCACGCCGCTCGCCGGCCGCGCGCCGATCGATCCGCTCGACTTCATCCGCACGATTGCCGTCGCGCGCATCGTGATGCCGAAGTCCTACGTGCGGCTGTCGGCCGGGCGCGAGCAGATGTCCGACGAACTGCAGGCGCTCGCCTTCCTCGCAGGCGCCAACTCGATCTTCTACGGCGAGAAACTGCTGACCACCGGCAATCCGGATGTCGAGCACGATCGCGCGCTGCTCGCGCGACTCGGCATCGCGCCCGAGGTCGCGGCGCATGCGCCGCCGGCCTGACGCGCTCGCCGCCGCGCTCGCCGACCTCGATTCGAAGGCGCTGCGCCGCCAGCGGGCGACACTCGAGAAGCGCCCCGGCGCCCGGCTGCAGCACGCCGGCCGCGATTACCTGAATTTCAGCGGCAACGACTACCTCGGCCTCGCGGCGCATCCGGCGCTGGTGGCGGCAATGCGCGACGCCGCGGCCGCGCACGGCGTCGGCGCGGGCGCGTCGCATCTCGTCACCGGCCACGGGCCCGAGCACGACGCGCTCGAACGTGAACTCGCGGAGTTCTGCGGCCGCGAGCGCGCGCTGCTGTTCTCGACCGGCTACATGGCCAACCTCGGCGTCGTGATGGCGCTCGCCGGCCGCGACGACGTCGTGCTCGAGGATCGACTGAACCATGCGTCGCTGCTCGATGCCGCGCTGCTGTCGCGGGCGACGCTCGAGCGCTATCCGCATGGCGATGCCGAAGCGGCGACGCGCGCGCTCGCCAGTGCCGCCGCGCGTGGCGGGGCGCTGCTGGTCACCGACGGCGTCTTCAGCATGGATGGCGACATCGCGCCGTTGCGCGAACTCGCGGCGGCCGCGCGTGCGCACGAGGCGTGGCTGATCGTCGACGACGCGCACGGCTTCGGCGTGCTGGGCGAGCACGGCGGCGGCGTGCTCGAGCATTGCGAGCTCGACACGGACGACGTCCCGGTGCTGGTCGGCACGCTCGGCAAGGCCTGCGGCAGTTTCGGCGCATTCGTCGCCGGCGATGCCGACCTGATCGACTGGCTGGTGCAGCGCGCCCGAACTTACATCTACACGACGGCACTGCCCGAGCCGGTCGCGGCCACGACGCGCGCCGCGCTGCGCGTGATCCGCGCCGAACCCGCGCGCCGCGCGCGGCTGCGCGAACTGACGCAGCGCTTCAGGACCGCGGCCCTCGCGGCGGGCCTGCCGCTGATGGATTCGGCGACGGCGATCCAGCCCGTGCAGGTCGGCGATACGCAGCGCTGCCTCGACATCAGCGCTGCGCTGCGCGCGGCTGGCCTGTGGGTCACGGCGATCCGCCCGCCCACCGTGCCGCAGGGTTCGGCGCGGCTGCGGGTCACGCTGTCGGCGGCGCATGCGGATGCCGATGTCGATGCGCTCGTCGCTGCGCTGGCACGCGCGTTCGCAGCAGCGGGGCAGCATCCGGCATGAACACGCCCGCTGCGCGACCGACGCTCGTCATGCTGCACGGCTGGGGCCTGAACCTCGCCGTGTTCGACGAACTCGCCGCGCGGCTCGCGCCGCGCTACGACGTGCTGCGGCTCGACCTGCCCGGCCATGGCCGCAGCAGCGCCGATGTGGCCGCCCTCGAGCAGGGCATCGATGCCGCGGCCGCACAGCTCGATGCTGAACTCATCGCATTGCGGGCCGGCAACGGCGCGCCGCTGCACCTGCTCGGCTGGTCGCTCGGCGGCATGCTGGCGCTCGCGCTTGCGGCGGCGGCGCCGCAGCGCATCGCGCGCATCACGCTGCTCGCGAGCACGCCCTGCTTCGTCGCGCGCAACGGCTGGCCGCACGGCCTCGCGCCCGACGTGCTCGAGACGTTCGCCACGCAGCTGCGCGCGGACTACCACCGCACCGTGCACGAATTCCTCGAGCTGCAGGTGCGCGGCAGCGCGCAGTCGGCGCGCACTCTGCAGGAGTTGCAGGCGGCGCTCGATGCGCGCGGTGCGGCCACGGCGCGCGCGCTGGCCGCCGGCCTCGAGTTGCTGCGCAATGTCGACCTGCGCGAACGCCTGCCACGCATCGCGGTTCCCACGCTCGTGGTCAGCGGCCAGTACGATCGCGTCACGCCGCCGTGGGCCGGACGCGCGCTCGCCGCAGCCTTGCCGCGCGGCGAGTTCCGCGAGATCGCGCGCGCCGGGCATGCGCCGTTCCTGTCGCACGCAGACACGGTCGCACAGTGGCTGCTGGAGGGCGCCGATGCCTGACGACGACACCATCCCCGCGCGTCTCGATCGCGCCCGCGTCCGCGCGCGCTTCAGCGCCGCGAGCAGCGGCTACGATGCCGCCGCGCGCCTGCAGGCCGTCGTCCGCGCCGAACTGCTGCAGCGGGCCGGCGAGCTGCGGATCGCGCCGAAAGTCGTGCTCGATCTCGGCGCCGGCACCGGCCACGCGGCGCGCGCGCTGAAGCAGCGCTATCCGGCCAGCCTCGTCATCGCAGCGGATCTCGCGCCGGGCATGCTGGTGCAGGCGGGGGCGCTGCTCGGCTGGCGCGAACGCTGGTTCGGTGGCGGATGGGGCCATCGCTTCGAGCGCGTCGCCGCCGACACGCGCGCGCTGCCGCTGGCAAGCGGCTGCGCGCAGCTCGCGTTCAGCAACCTGATGCTGCAGTGGTGCGATGATCTCGCGCCCGCCTTCGGCGAGATCGCGCGCGTGCTCGAGCCGGGTGGCGCGTTCGCGTTCGCGACCTTCGGCCCCGCGACGCTGCAGGAACTGCGCGCCGCCTGGGCGACGGTCGACGACCTGCCGCATGTGCACCGCTTCCTCGACATGCACGACGTAGGTGATGCGCTGATGCGCGCCGGCTTCGAGCAGCCGGTGCTGGACGTCGACACGCACCAGCTCGACTACCCGGGCGTCATCGAGCTGATGCGCGACCTGCAGCGCATCGGCGCGGTCAACGCCGACCGCGATCGCCGGCGCAGCCTGCTGGGCCGCGGCACGCTGGCGAAGCTCACCGCCACGTATGAGCCGCTGCGCGGCGCGCGCGGCCTGCCTTCAACCTGGGAAGTCGTCTACGGACTCGCCTGGGCGCCCGCGATGCGACGCGCGACGGCAGCAGACGCGGGCGCGGCGGCGGACGCGACCCTCGCCATCATTCCGCTCGACCAGATCGGACGCCGGCGTCGCGACGCTGGCGAAGCAGCGCGATGAGCAGGCGAGGCGCGCAGGGCGGCGTGTTCGTGACCGGCACCGACACCGAAGTCGGCAAGACCTGGTGCTCGATCGGACTGGTCGAGGCGGCGGTGGCCAGCGGCCGCCGCGTCGGGGTCATGAAGCCGGTTGCCGCGGGCGCGCTGGCGACCGCTGACGGCTGGCGCAACGACGACGCACTGGCGCTGCAGCAGGCGGCCAATAGGGGTCAGCCCTACGAGTGGATCAACCCCTACTGCCTGCGCGAGCCGATGTCACCCCATCTGGCGGCGAAGATTGACGACGTTCGGATCGATTTCGATCATTTGCACTCCATATATCGGCAAATCGCCGCAGATAGCGACTGGGTCCTGGTCGAGGGTGCCGGCGGCTGGCTCGCGCCGCTGACGGATACGCTGAGCATCGCCGACCTCGCGGCACGGCTCGCGCTGCCGGTGCTGATGGTCGTCGGCATGCGACTGGGCTGCCTGAATCACGCGCAGCTGACGTGGCAAGCCATTGCCGCACGCGGCCTGCCACGGGCGGGCTGGATCGCGAACGTGATCGACCGCGACGTCGCCGCGCTCGACGCGCAGGTCGAGACGCTGACGCAGCGCCTCGGATGCGCGCCGCTGGCGCGCGTCGGCTGGCGCGAGGACGGCGCCGCTCGACGCGCGGCGCTGGCTGCGGCTGTATCGGGACTTTGCAATGTAAGTCATTGAGTTGAATTGCAAAACACAGGTGCGGTACGATGCCGAAACTGACATGACAGCGCCTGTCCACAGCCTCACTCTGACACCCAATTGCTCGCTGACACCGCGCATGGCGTGGGCGTTTTTCGGCAGCCTCTGCGTCGTCACCTTCCTGGTTGCGGCACTGGCCACCACCCAGGGTTTCTGGCCGGTATTGCCGTTCGCCGGGCTCGAGATGGCACTGCTCGGCTGGGCCATGCATCGCAGCCTGCAGCGCCGCCATCACCGCCAGACGATCACGATCACCGAGGACTCGGTCGAGGTCGAGGAGATCGATCTCGAACGCTGCGAACGCGTCGTTTTCCAGCGCTACTGGGCGCGGGTTAAGATGCGCGCCGCCGAATCGCCACTGCACCCGAGCCAACTCCTCATCGAGTCGCACGGTCGCCGCTGCGAGATCGGCCGTTTCCTCAACGAACAGGAGCGGCGCAGCGTGGCGCAGCGCCTGCAGCGCCTGCTCAGCGGTCCGCCGCTGGCAGCGGCTGCGGTGCCTGACGCGCGCTGAGGCTGCACATGTGTTTCCGAAGCCTAAGGTTGAATTGCAGATGAACCAGACAGTCCGTCAGACGCTCGCCGCGGCCGCGGCGCTCCTCGTCGCTCCGCTCGCCCAGGCCGAAAGCGGCTGGGGCCTGCTCAACATGCCGGTGGGCGTGACCGAACTGTCGAAAAAGATCTACGACCTGCACATGATCATCTTCTGGGTCTGCGTCGCGATCGGCGTGGTCGTGTTCGGCGTGATGGCCTACGCAATCATCGCGTTCCGCAAGTCGAAGGGCGCGGTGGCCGACACGACGATGGTCCACAACACCAATTACGAGATCGTCTGGACGGTGATCCCGGTCGTGATCCTGGTCGTCATGGCGGTGCCGGCGACGCGCACGCTGATCGCGATCGAGGACACGCGCAACACGGAGCTCACGATCAAGGTCACGGGCTACCAGTGGAAGTGGCAGTACGAATACCTCGACGACGACATCGGCTTCTTCTCGACGCTCGATCGGGCCAGCGATGAAGCGCGCCAGCTGCAGTCGGGCGTCGATCCGCGGCAGGTGCAGAACTACCTGCTGAATGTCGACAATCCGCTGGTCGTTCCGGAAGACACCAAGGTGCGCCTGCTGCTGACCGCGCAGGATGTCATCCATGCGTGGTGGGTGCCGGCGTTCGGCATGAAGAAAGACGCCATCCCCGGCTTCGTCAACGAATTGTGGTTCAAGGTCGACAAGGGCAAGTCCGGCGTGTATCGCGGCCAGTGCGCCGAACTGTGCGGCCGCGATCACGGTTTCATGCCGATCGTCGTCAGGGTGCTGCCGAAAGACGAGTACGCTGCGTGGGTCGCCGCGCAGAAGGCTGCCGCCGCGCCTGCAGAGGCCGCGCCTGAAGCCGCGCCGGAAGCGGCTCCCGCCGACGCCGGCGCGGAACTGCCGGCGCAGGCGAACACCGCCGTCACGGCAGCGCCGGCGCGCAGCTGACGCGTCCCGATCACGAAGCACAGAACGCAACGCTAGAGAAAGACCATGGCCAACACGACCCACGCGCCCGACACACACGCCCACGAGCACCACGATCACGCCATGACCGGCTGGCGTCGCTGGGTATACGCGACCAATCACAAGGACATCGGCACGATGTACCTGGTGTTCGCGTGCGCCATGTTCTTTCTGGGCGGCGCGATGGCGCTGGTGATCCGCCTCGAGTTGTTCCAGCCGGGACTGCAGTTCGTCGATCCGGGCTTCTTCAATTCGATGACGACCATGCACGCGCTGCTGATGATCTTCGGCGGCGTGATGCCGGCGTGGACCGGCCTCGCGAACTGGATGATCCCGATGCAGGTCGGCGCGCCCGACATGGCCCTGCCGCGCCTCAACAACTTCAGCTTCTGGATCCTGCCGTTCGCTTTCCTGCTGCTGATCGGGACGCTGTTCGTGCCGGGTGGCGCGCCGGCTGGCGGCTGGACGCTGTATCCGCCGCTGTCGCTGCAGGCCGGTGACAGCTTTCCGCTGACGATCTTCGCGATCCATCTGATGGGCGCGTCGTCGATCCTCGGCGCGATCAACGTCGTGGTGACGATCATGAACATGCGCGCCCCGGGCATGGGCCTGCTGCGCATGCCGCTGTTCTGCTGGACCTGGCTGATCACGGCCTACCTGCTGATCGCCGTGATGCCGGTGCTCGCCGGCGCCGTCACGATGCTGCTGACCGATCACTTCTTCGGCACGAGCTTCTTCAGCGCGGCCGGCGGCGGCGATCCGGTCATGTTCCAGCACATCTTCTGGTTCTTCGGACACCCCGAGGTGTACATCCTGATCCTGCCGGCCTTCGGCGTGATCTCCGAGATCATCCCGACGTTCTCGCGCAAGCCGCTGTTCGGCTACGAATCGATGGTGTACGCGACCGCATCGATCGCCTTCCTGTCGTTCATCGTCTGGGCGCACCACATGTTCACCGTGGGCATGCCGCTCGCCGGCCAGCTGTTCTTCATGCTGTCGACGATGCTGATCGCGGTGCCGACCGGCGTGAAGGTGTTCAACTGGTGCGCGACGATGTGGCGCGGCTCGCTGACCTTCGAAACGCCGATGCTGTTCGCGATCGCCTTCCTGTTCCTGTTCACGATCGGCGGCTTCTCGGGCCTGATGCTCGCGATCGCGCCGGCCGACTTCCAGTACCACGACACCTATTTCGTCGTCGCGCACTTCCATTACGTGCTGGTGCCGGGCGCAGTGTTCTCGATCATGGCGGCCGTCTACTACTGGCTGCCGAAGTGGTCGGGCCGCATGTACAACGAGAAGGTCGGCAAGGCGCACTTCTGGCTGTCGACCATCGGCGTGAACGTGCTGTTCTTCCCGCAGCACTTTTTGGGCCTCGCCGGCATGCCGCGCCGCATCCCTGACTACGCGACGCAGTTCGCCGACTGGAACATGGTGTCGTCGATCGGCGCGCTGATCTTCGGCTTCTCGCAGCTGCTGTTCGTCTACGTCGTCTGGGACACCGTGCGCAACGGGAAGAAGGCCGAGCAGCGTCCGTGGGAAGGCGCGCATGGCCTCGAGTGGGAGCTGCCGACGCCGGCGCCGTACCACAGCTGGGATACGCCGCCGTCGCCGCAGCTCATCGCCAAGGGAGCGATGCACTGATGAGCGAGGACGCCGAGCGAACCCGCCGCGTCCGCCGCAGCGCCATCGCGCTCGGCCTGGTCGCGTTCGGGTTCTACATCGTCTTCATCCTGATGACCGTGACGGGCTGGAAGGGCTGAGCCTTGAGCAGCAAGCGCGACAATCGGGTCCTGACGTGGAAGCTGCTGGGCTTCGCGGCCGGCTCCTTCGCTTTCGGTTTCGCGCTGGTGCCTCTGTACGAGGTGCTGTGCGACATCACCGGCTACGGCAACCAGAAATCGCTGCAGGAAGCGCGCGTCGTCGAGGAGCGGCCGGATCCGACCCGCCTCGTGACCATCGACTTCGTCGCCGAACTGCCAAGCGTCGGCAGCTTCGAATTCAGCCCGGTGGTCAAGTCGATGCAGGTGCATCCCGGCCAGCTGTATGAAGTCGACTACATCGCGCGCAACCGCACGGGCCGCGACACCGTTGCCCATGCCGTGCCGAACGTCGCGCCTGGCAAGGCCACCGCGTTCTTCCACAAGACCGAGTGCTTCTGCTTCACCCCTCAGTCGTTCACCGTGGACGAAGAGAAGGTGATGCCGGTGCGCTTCATCGTCGATCCGTCGCTGCCCAAGCACATGGATCGCGTGACTCTTTCCTACGTTTTCTACGACAACACGACGCGCGTCGGCGCACTTTAAGAACATGGCAACACATACCGCAGACAAGTACTACGTTCCACACGACAGCCCGTGGCCGATCTATGGCTCGGTAGCGCTCTTCACGATGATGCTCGGCGTCTGCGGTTGGCTGAACGAGTGGTATGGCCCCTGGTTGTTCGCCATCGGCCTCCTGATGGTGGTGGGCCTGTTCGTCGGCTGGTTCGCGGTCGTGATCGGCGAGAACCAGAAGGGCCTGTACAACATGCAGGTCGACAAGTCGTTCCGCATGGGAATGATGTGGTTCATCTTCTCCGAGGTCATGTTCTTCGCGGCCTTCTTCGGGGCGCTGTTCTATGCCCGGCAGCTGTCGGTGCCCTGGATCGGCGGCGAAGGCGTCAAGATCTTCAACAACCTGGTGCTGTGGACCGGGTTCGAGAATGCCTGGCCGACCAACGGCCCAGCCAAACTCGGGCCGCGCGAAGACGGGACCTACGAGACTGTGCCGGCGCTCGGCCTGCCGGCGATCAACACCGCGATCCTGCTGCTGTCGGGCGTGACGATCACGATCGCGCACCACGCACTGAAGGAAGGCAAGCGCGGCACGCTGAACCTGTTCCTCGCGTTCACCTTCCTGCTGGGCTTCGTGTTCGTTGGCCTGCAGGCCTGGGAATACGTGCATGCCTACCAGGAGCTCGGCCTGCAGATGTCCACGGGCATCTACGGCTCGACGTTCTATATGCTGACGGGCTTCCACGGCTTCCACGTCACGATCGGCGCGATCATGCTGCTGTGCATCTGGCTGCGCACGATGAAGGGGCACTTCACGCCTCAGCGGCATTTCGCGTTCGAGGCGGTGGCCTGGTACTGGCACTTCGTCGACGTCGTCTGGCTCGGCCTGTACGTGTTCGTCTACTGGCTCTGACGCCAGCTGATCACGAGATTTCAAAAGGCCCGGGAAACCGGGCCTTTTTCATTGTTTCAGCGAAACCCTCATTGCCGCAGCCCGGGACGCTACCGAGAATGCGGCGATGACGGCCGTCGCTGCGATGCAGGACACGGAAGCAACGGATCTCGAGCTGATCGAGACCGCGCGGCGCCATGTCCAGCAACTGGTCGACGCCGGCCTGGGCGACAACTCGGCGCAGTTCTGCCAGCGAGTCGCGGAGATGCTGTCGGACGCCTGCGACGTGGCGAGGGCCTTCGTCGCGACCCCGGACGAGTGCGATGCCCAGCTCGCGTGCACGCACGGCGCGGCCTCGCGCGGGCGCGCCATCGACAACTTCCAGTACCGGCTGTCCGGCACCCCCTGCGCGCTGGTGTACGGCGGGGAGCTGCAGTACTTCGCCAGCAACGTCCGCGAGCGCTTCCCTGACGATCCAGACCTGGCCGCACTGCGCGCCGACAGTTACCTGGGACTGCCGCTGCAGTCGCCGCAAGGCAAGCCGATCGGGTTGATGGTGCTGCTACATGACGCGCCGCTGCCTCGCCCGCGGTTTGCGATGGCGCTGCTGCGCACCATCGGTCCACACGTCGGCGCCGCGCTCGAGCGGGAGCGCGCCGCCCGCGAACAGCAACGCGGCGAGGCGCTGCTGCGCGGACTGATGCAACACTCGCCGGTAGCCATGGCGGTAACGGAGTTCGACGCGCCATATCGCATCTTCGAACTCAACGAGCACTTCACGCGCCTGTTCGGCTGGCGTAGCGCCGATGTCGCGACGCTGACGGACTGGTGGCCGCTCGCGTACCCGGACCCGGTCTACCGCGCCCGTATGCTGACGGTCTGGGAGCGCGCGCTCGACGCGTTGCGACTCGATCCGCTGGCGCGCCAGCGCGGCCTGTTCGCCGAAGTGCGCTGCCGGGACGGCTCCCGCCGCGAGGTCGAGATCGACTGCTCGCGCTACGGCGATCGCGCGCTGTTCATCCTCCACGACCTGGCCGAGCGCCGAACCCTCGAGAGCGCGTTTCTCGAGGCGAGCCAACGCGAACGCGAGCGGCTCGCGAGCGAGGTGCACGATGGTCTCGGCCAGCAGCTCACGGGCCTGAGCCTGCTCGCGACCGCGATCGCAGCGCAGGCGCAGCGCGGTGAGCGCGTCGACGTGGAGTCGCTGCAACGACTTGCGATCATCGCCTCAGACGCCGTCTCGCAGTGCCGCACGGTGTCGCATGGGCTGATGCCGCTGAACGAAGCGCGCGGCAACCTCGCTGGAGCCCTCGACTCGCTGGCGGCCTCGGTCAACGGCGCCACGACCGCGGTCAGCTTTGCGCTCGAGGACAACGCGCCACTGGCGCTGCCGCCCGAATCCTGCGATCACCTGTACCGGATCGCGCAGGAGGCGCTGACGAATGCGCTGCGCCACGCGCAGGCCACTCGCATCCAGCTGACGCTGCGGATCGGATCCTACGAGCTCGAACTCGAGATCTGCGACGATGGCCGCGGCCCGGGTGCGCAGAACAGCGGCGGCCTCGGACTGCAGACGATGCGGTTCCGCGCGGCCGCATTGCGCGGCCGGCTGTCGATCCATGCGGCGAAGCAGGGCGGCACGGTCTTGCGCTGCACCTGCCCCAACCGTAGTGTCAGTCGCGCGACGTCACCGTCTCGATGATCGTCGCGATCATCAGGCACAGGGTCGCAGCAACGATGCCGGCAATCAGTTCCATCTGAGTTCTCCTCTTGTGTTGGGCAAGCGGGCGCATCCTATGGGCGCGCTGCTGCATTGCAAGAGAACTGGCGGGGAGAATCTTCGAAACGTGAAGCCGCTCGCGTGCGCGGTCGGCCATGGCCGCCGCGCAGGCACGGTCGAAGCCAGCTTATGGTGAGTCGGGGCGTCAGGGTGCGACGCCGTGCGGAGCGACGATGCCCAGCGCCCAGGCCGCCATGATGATCAGGAACAACGACACGGACAGGCCGATCCGGACGGTCAGGGCGCGGACCATTTTCTTGGAGTCGCCCTTGTCGGTGACCAGGTGAAACAGCGCACTGCCCAGGCTGACGATGATGCCGATCAGGGCGCAGACGACGAGCAGTTTGAACACTTCCAACCGGATCTCCCGCCGCGACACCGCCGCCGCGCGTGGTCCGATTATAGGGCCTCCGGACCTGCATCGCGGCTGCAATCAGGCTGTCGAAACACTAGAATATGCGCTCCGTGCAGATTCGCATCGCCATTGGACGGCGGCTATTCGCGCCCTCGTGGCTCATGACGAGCCTGACGCTGGCGCTGCTCGTGCTGTTCATCGGCCTGGGCCGCTGGCAATGGGACCGGGGCGACTACAAGGCGCAGTTGCGCGAGCAGTTCCTGGCGGGCGAGGGCCCTGCGGTGGCCCTGGGTGCCGCGCCGACGACCGCTCTGGCGCGCTTCGCGCGCGTCACCGTCGCGGGCCGCTGGGATGGCGAACGGCAGTTCCTGCTCGACAACCGCACGCGCGAGGGGCGGGCAGGCTACGAGGTGCTGACGCCGCTGCAGCTGGCGGACGGACGCTGGTTGCTGGTCAATCGCGGCTGGCTGCCCTTCGGTGGCTTCCGCGAGCGGTTGCCGGAGGTGTCGTTGTCGGGCGCGGCGCAGGCCGCGTCCGTCGTGCGCGTCAGCGGGCGCATCGACGAGCTGCCGAGTGCCGGCCTCGAGTCGGGGCGCGCCGCGCCGCCGCAGTCGGGTACATGGCCGCGCGTGACGAGCTATCCGAAAGCGGCCGAACTCGCTGCGGCGCTCGAATTGCCCGCGATCGAGCCGCGCGTGCTGCTGCTCGACGCGGACGCCGCTGACGGCTACCGGCGCGACTGGCAGCCGCCGGGCATGGTGCCGGAGAAGCACTGGTCGTACGCGATCCAGTGGTGGAGTTTCGCCGTCGTGCTGCTGCTGCTGTACGCGATACTGAACACGAAAAGGATCAGGAACGAGTCATGAACGAGACGCCTGTTGCGCCACCATCGCCGCCTGCGCCGCCGCCCCCGAGCGCTGCGGACATCGCCCATGGCCGGCGTACGCTGCTGGGCCTCGCCGCGCTGTTCTTCGTGCCGCTGATGGTGTCGTTCTGGCTCTATTACGCCGGCGGTTGGCGTCCCGACGGTACGACCAACAACGGTGAACTGATCACGCCGGTGCGCGTGCTCGAGGACGTCGCCTTCACGCTGCCCGACGGCACGACGTCCGCGCGCGCCGGCCTGCTGCGCGACAAGTGGACGCTGGTGTACATCGGCAACGGCGCCTGCAAGGAAGCCTGCCAGCGCGCGCTCTGGACGATACGCCAGACCCGCCTGCTGCTCGCCCAGGACATGCAGCGCGTGCAGCGCGTGTTCATCGCGACCAGCGATTGCTGCAACATGGAGTTTCTAGAACGTGAGCATCGCGGCCTCGATGTCGTGCAGCCGTTGGATCCGGCTGCGCGCGAGCTCGTCGCGCAGTTCCCGGCGGACCAGCGCGACACGACCGTGTTCGTGGTCGATCCGCTCGGCAACCTGATGCTGCGCTTCGACACGCGCGAGAATCCCAAGGGCCTGCTCAAGGACATCGAGAAGCTGCTGAAGCTCTCGCACATCGGGTGATGTCATGAACGATGCCGTACTGCCGCAAAACGCTGCCACCAACCTCGCGCCCGCCGTGCTGATCCGGCGCCTGGCGTTCGCCGGCGTGCTGCTGTGCCTGATCGTCATCGTGCTCGGCGCCTGGGTGCGCCTGACGGATGCCGGTCTCGGCTGCCCCGACTGGCCCGGCTGCTATGGCCATGTGACGCCCGCCGGCGCCGAGAAGAATCCCGACAAGATCGCGTCGTTCGACGCCGGCTGGGAGTACGACTCCGGCAAGGCCTGGCGCGAGATGATCCATCGCTATGCAGCGACGACCCTGGGGCTGATCATCGTGCTGATCACCGCGATCGCGATCGCGTTCCGGCGCGATCGGCCGGCCAGCGTCGGCTACACGGTCGCGCTGCTCGCGACTGTCGTGTTCCAGGGCATCCTCGGCGCGTTCACGGTCTGGTGGCTGGTCAAGCCGCTGGTCGTCGTGCTGCACCTGATCGGCGGGCTGACCACATTGGCGCTGCTGTTCTGGCTGTGGCTGACGATGCGGCGACGCACGGGCGTCGTCACGCCCACGCGTGGCGCGACCGGCATGACCGCGCTCGATGGCGTGCGCCGGCTCGGCATCGTCGCGATCGTCGTGCTCGGATTCCAGATCGCGCTCGGCGGCTGGACCAGCAGCAACTACGCTGCCGTGTCGTGCCCGGACTTCCCGCAATGCCAGGCGCAGTGGTGGCCCAAGAACATGGATTTCGGCGATGCCTTCGTGCTGTGGCGCGGGCTGGACATCAACTACACCGGGGGCGTGCTCGAGCATCCGGCGCGCGTCGCGATCCACTTCACGCATCGTCTGGGCGCGATCGTCGCGACGCTCGTGATCGGCCTGCTGGCGTGGCTCGCGATCCGTCGCGGCCCCACGCCGCTGGTGCGCAACGGCGGCGCCTGGGTCGCCGGCGCGCTCGGCCTGCAGTTGCTGATCGGCATCCTGATGGTCGTCGAGGCCTTCCCACTGACGCTCGCCACCGGGCATAACGCCGGCGCGGCGGTGCTGCTGCTGGCCATGCTCGCCCTGAACCGGCGCCTGCGCGAAGCCTGAGTCCGCGGCGCGGGCGCTGCACGGCAGCCGTTCTGCTACCCTGCACCGCCACCGCCGTCGGAGCCCCCTTGGCCACCACAGAAAGCAACGTCCTGGCGACGCCGCGCGCGACGTGGCGGCACTACCTCGAGCTGACCAAGCCGAAGGTCGTGCTGCTGATCGTGTTCACGGGCATCGTGGGCACGCTGCTGTCGACGCCGGGACTCCCGCCGCTCGGCCCGCTGTTCTGGGGCAATCTCGGCATCGGACTCGCGGCCGCCTGCGCCGCCGCGATCAACCATGTGCTCGACCAGAAGATCGACGAGCAGATGGCGCGCACACGCGGCCGACCGCTGCCCGCCGGTTCGATGCGCACTTCGCAGGCGCTCGGATTCGCGTTCACGCTCGGCATCGCCTCGATGCTGATCCTGTGGTTGCTGGTCAACCCGCTGACCGCGGTGCTGACCTTCCTGTCGCTGATCGGCTATGCCGTCGTCTATACCGTCTGGCTCAAGCGCGCGACGTCGCAGAACATCGTCATCGGCGGTGCGGCGGGCGCCGCGCCCCCCGTGCTCGGCTGGGCGGCGGTCACGAACTCGATCGACCCGAATGCGCTGCTGCTGTTCCTGATCATCTTCATCTGGACGCCGCCGCATTTCTGGGCGCTGGCGATCGCGCGGCGCGATGATTACGCGCGCGCCGGCATTCCGATGCTGCCGGTCACGCATGGCGTCGCGTACACGCGGCTGCAGGTGCTGCTGTACACCGTGCTGCTGTTCCTCGTCACGCTGATGCCATTCCTGACGCGCATGAGCGGCCTGATCTATCTCGGCGCCGCGCTGGTCCTGAACAGCATCTTCCTGTACTACGCGCTCGTCATGAAGTTCACGGACCGCGCCGAACTGCCGATGCGAGTGTTCAAGTTCTCGGTGCAATACCTGATGTGGCTGTTCGCGGCGCTGTTGATCGACCACTACATCCCGACGACCGCGTAGCACTTCGATGTTCTGGACCTGGACTGGCGCGCTGCTGGTGGGAGTTTCCCTCGGGCTGCTGGGCGCCGGGGGCTCCATCCTGACGGTACCGGTCCTGGTGTACCTGGCCGGCGAGCCCGAGAAGCTCGCGATCACGAGTTCACTCGCCATCGTCGCGGCGATCAGCGCCGCGGGCGCGCTGCCGTTCGCGCTGCGGCGCGACATCGAGTGGCGCAGTGTCGGCCTGTTCGGTGTGCCCGGCATGCTGGGCGCAGCCGCGGGCGCGCGCCTCGCGCACGGTTTGAGCGCAGCGCTGCAGCTGACGATCTTCGCGCTCGTGATGCTGTGGGCCGCCTTTGGGATGTTGCGCCCGCGTGAGCCGCACGCCGCGGAGCCAGGGCCGGCACCGCGCCGCCCGTGGCTGCGCATCGTCGCCGAGGGCGGCGCGATCGGCGTGTTGACCGGCGTCATCGGCGTCGGCGGTGGCTTCCTGATACTGCCGGCGCTGACCTTGCTAGGCGGCCTCGCGATGCGCGCAGCGATCGGCACCAGCCTCGTCGTCATTGCGCTCAACGCGGCAGTCGGTTTCGTGGCGCATCTCGTGGCCGACCAGGCGCAGCTGCCGCAGCTGGACCCGGTCCTGCTCGGCACGTTCATCACGATCGGCGTCGCCGGCAGTTTCGCCGGTCAGTATGTCGGCGGACGCCTGCCGCAGCAGCAACTGCGCCGCCTGTTCGGCGTGGTGTTGTGCGCGCTGGCTGCGTTCATCCTGTGGCAGCAGAGCGGCGCCCGGCTGCGCTGACCGGACCCGTGGCATAGGTAAATCTGTCGATGTGGCGCTGCCGCCGGCGACGGTAAGCTTGTCAGGCAGCGGCGCCTTCCGCCTGCGCAACGATCCGGGGTTCCAGATGAATCGCTCCGACGGCCCTCCCAGCAGCAGCCGCTATGGGCAACTCACCATCGCGCTGCACTGGTTCATGCTGGTGCTGCTGGCCGCGGTCTACGCGTGCATCGAACTGCGGGAACTGTTCCCGCGCGGCAGCGACCCGCGCAACCTTCTGAAGACCTGGCACTTCATGCTTGGCCTGACGGTGTTCGCGCTCGTCTGGGTGCGGCTCGCGGCGCGATTCGCCGGCGGCACCCCGCCCATCACGCCGGCGCCCGCGGCACTGCAGGCGCTGGCCGGCAAGGCCGTGCACATCGCCCTGTACGCGCTGATGATCGCAATGCCGATCGGCGGCTGGCTGATCCTCAGCGCATCGGGCGAACCGGTGCCGTACTTCGGCCTGACGCTGCCGCCACTGGTTGGCCCGAACGAAGATCTCGCCGAACTGATCGAGGAGATCCACGAGACGGCTGGCACGGTCGGCTACTGGCTGATCGGCCTGCACGCCGCCGCCGCGCTGTTCCACCACTACGTGCTGCGTGACGACACGCTGCGCAGGATGCTCAGGTTTTCTCGGTAAACCGATCGCGCAGCCGCGCGCGTGCGCGCGCGTCGACGCCGAGTTCGCGCTCGAAGTAGGTATCGAGCGAACCATAGCGCGCCTCGATCGCCTCGAAAGACGACTCGAGGTAGCTGCGCTCCACACCCATGAGAACGGCACGCACTTCCGGCGACAGCGACGCGATCCAACGACTGGTGGCATCGTCCTGCCCGGGCGGCGGCGCCTTCGGCGCGTAGTAGCGATTCGACAGCAGATAGTCGTCGATCACCGTTTCGCGCGGCACGCCGAGCGCCGTCAGCAGCAGCGCGGCAGCCACGCCGGTGCGGTCCTTGCCCGCTGAGCAGTTGAACGACAGCGGCGCGTTGCCGCGCGCCAGCTCGCCGAACATCTCGCGATACTGGGATGCGAAGCGCATCGGCACTTCCGCATAGAACTGCGCGAACACGGCGCGGGCGCGGTCTGGCGTCACGGCCGGGTCGCCGAGTTCGCGCGCGAGCGGCCCCAGATCCAGCGCGTAGTCGCGTTCGTAGCGACGCGGCGGCGCGTCGACGGCCCAGCGGGTCGGCTCCTTCTGGCGTTCGTCGGTCGCGCGAAAATCGCAGGAGACACGGATGCCGAGCTGGCCCAGCAGCGCGTAGTCGCGATCTGTCAGCGCGTTCATGGCGCCGGAGCGAAACAGCTGGCCCCAGCGCACGCGGCGGCCATCGTCGGTCTGGTAGCCGCCGAGATCGCGGAAGTTCTGCCCGCCCTCGAGCGGCAGCAGGCGTTCCGCGACGCGCAGTTCCGCGCCCGACTCGCCGCGCAGCAGCACGTAAGGACGCGCGGCGCCCACGGCCAGGGCGTGCCGGCCATCCGCATCCGCCTGCGACACGAGTCGCGGCGGCGTCGGCCGCCCGTCGACCTTCTCGTAGACGAACACGTCGACGCGCTCGGCTGCGGCCGTACGCCACTCGATCTGAAGCTCGCCGCCAGCGCCGCGTTCGACGCTGGCCTCGAGCGCCCGGGACGCGGGCGCGGCGAGTGCGCTCACCGCCATCGCGCAGCCCATCAGCAGCGCGCGCTTCACAGCTGCACCCGGAAGCCGACCATGTAACGACGCCCGATCTGTTCGACTTCGGTCGGGAAGCGTTCGTTGCCCTGGTAGACGATGTAGGTTTCATCGGTCAGGTTGTTGGCATCGACGTACAGCGTCAGCGCGTCGCTCCATTGATAGCGCAGCGAGACATCGACGTTCTGGTAGTCCTTGCGGAACTCATCGCCAAGACCGGTGAGGCTGATGGTTTCCGCCCAGTCGTCGCGCCACTGGTAGCTGACGCGTGCCGACCAGCCGAATTTCTCGTAGAACAGCGAGGCGTTGACGATCTGGTCTGACGTCCCAGGGAACTTGGCCGTCGTGTTGCCCGGCGTCGTGAACTCGCCGTCGAGGAAGGCGAGATTGCCCTGGAAGCCCAGGCCATCGAAGGGCGCAGGCAGGCGGGTCCATTGCTTCATGTAGCCGAGTTCGATCCCGGTTAGCTTGCCGTCGCGGCCGTTCAGCGTCGTGACATAGTTGTAACCGCGGCGGTCGACTCCGCCCGAGTTGAAGCGGTCATCCGTGACGACGGACGTACTGTCGAACAGCACGTCTTCGACCGCGCGGTGGAAGCCGCCGAGCGACAGCAGGCCGCCGTCATCGAAGTACCACTCGAGCGACAGGTCGAGACCCACCGTGCGTTCCGGCTCGACCTCCGGGTTGCCGCCCGTGATCGAGCGTCCGATGTCGCTGATCGATGCGCCCGACCGGATCACACCGAACGAGGGCCGCGCGATGCCCGTCAGCAGCGCGCCGCGCAGCACGAGCTCGTCGGTCAGGTCGCCCTTGAAGTTCAGGCTCGGGTAGACATCGGTGTAGCTCTTCTCGACGCGCGACGGCACTACGACAGTGGCCGACGGCTGCAGGAACCCGTCGACCGTCAGGTCGACGCGCTCGGCACGCGCGCCGAACACGAGCTGCCAGTCGCCGAGCTGGGTCCGCGCGCGGGCGTAGGCCGAAGAGATGTCTTCGGCGATCGTGTAGCGCGTGCTGGGCACGATCCGGTTCGCCGGGTTGAACAAGCCTGCGGTCGTCAGTGCCGCGACGTCGGCGTCGAGATCCGAGCGCATGCGCACGTTGTCGACATAGTTGAGGCCGAAGCCGCGCGGGAAGCCACTGACCCAGGGATCCGTGGTGACGTAGCTGCCGGGGCTGTAGCTGCGCCCGACCATCGGCAGCGCCGTGTTCAGGTTCACCGTGGGCACTGCGGCGGTCAACAGGTTGCCATCGATGTCGCGCGCGTCGAATTGCAGGCCACCACCGATGTGCCAATCGCGGCCGGCGAAGCTGAGGTCGCGCGACAGGTCGAATTTCGCCGTGGTCGACTCGGCCAGCACCGCCGACTTCAGCGGCAGCAGCAGCGACAGCCCGAACGCGGATTGGTCCAGCGCCGCGAGCGCCGTCACGCCGCGCGTGAAGCTTCCTGGCGTCGCGCCGGCCAGCGTCGGATACAGCGTCAGGGTCGGCAGGTTCGGGTCCGACAGGTCGTAGACCACCGAAGGCCGCACCAGCGCGCTCGTCTGGTTCTGCAGCACGAGGGGCAGGTCGGTCGTGTTCTCGGTCTCGACGTAGCCGAGCCGCCAGCCGAGTTTCCAGTCGCTGAGCTCGTGGTCGCCACCGATCTGCGCGATCGCGTTGCTGGTTCGGTACAGGCCGAAGTTCTTGGTGCCGCGCACCGGCACGCCAACGAGATCGCCGCCGGTCGCGGTACGCGTGCCGGCCAACGCATTGCCGACCTGGAACACATACTGGTTGCGCTGCTCGTCGTCGTTGAACTCGCTGAACACGCCGCTGACGAACAGCCGGTGGGCGTCCGACGGACGGAATTCGAGTCCAAGGCTTGCGCCGTTGGTTTCGCGCTCGAGCAGGTAGTTGCGGATGTCGATGACCGCGGGCGCACCGTCGGGGCGGTAGCTGAACTCGCGGTTGTCGGTCGTCTGTTCGCGGCGGTAATGCGAGGCGCCGGCGACGAAGCCCCAGCGCTCACCGGACCATGAACCGCGCAGCGAACCCTGCAGCTGCGGACCATCGCCGAGGTCCATCGAGCCGTAGCCGAGATCGCCCTGCATCGCGAAGCCCTGCTGGGCGAACGGCGAGTAGGTGGCAAGGTTCACGCTGGCGACGATCGCCTCGGCAGACAGATCGGGCGTCAGCGATTTGTTGACTTCGATCGCACTGAGGATCACCGCCGGCACCGCATCGAAGCGAAACGCGCGCTCGTTGCCGCCTTCATCGGCGCCAATGACGGTGATGCCATCGATCGCAACACTGGTCCAGCGATTCGGCGCACCGCGCACCTGGATGTAGCGCTCCTGTCCCTGGTCGCGCTGCACGGCGACTGCCGGCAATCGGCTCAGCGCTGCCGCGGCGGTCTGGTCGGGGAAGCGGCCGATGGCATCGGATGCGACGACGTTGACGACGTTCTCGGCGCGCCGCTGGCGCGCGATCGACGCTTCGATGCTGTCTCGGATCGGCGTCGACGTGACGACGACTTCCTCGAGCGCGTCAGCGGGCTGCTGCGCGATGGCGACGGATGACGCCGCCGCGGCGACGAACGCCGCCACGATCTTCTGGTACATGCTGCTCCCCTGCCATTTGTACTTGTCGGAGGCAGCTTAGGAGCGCGATGTTGCAGGCGGCTTGCGCGCCGATGACGCGCGGGTTGCGGGGGTATTTCAGTCCAGCGCGGCAACCCAGCGCGACGGATCGCGTGGCAGGTCGACGACGCGGGCGCGCGATGCAGCCGCCGCGGCAAACTCGGTGCGCGCGCCGAAGCCATCGCCGCCAACACGCGCGAGGACGAGCTCGACGCGCGCTTCGCCGAGACGGCTTGCGACGGAGTATTCCGCCTGCGCGCGCAGCACGTCGCGATAGCGGTCGCCGATCTTCATCAGCTCGACGACCCGCGCGTGAATGGCGTCGGCGTCGAACTGCGGGTCGACGCGCACTGCGCGCGCTCTTTCTTTGCGGTGATGCGGAAACCACAGCGCGCTGTCGCGCATCATGTACCAGGCGCGCAGCAGGTGCGTACCGTCGGGCTGCGGCGCGATCGAGGGAGCGGCCTCGACGGCGGCCGCGACGCTCTCCTCGGCCAGCAGCCACGGAATGCCAACCGCAGTCAGGCGCCGCACCCGCTGGGGTCGCTGGTGCGCGAACTCGAGGCCGACGAGCGCACCGTAGTGCTGGCCCAGGATCTCGACCTGCTCGACCCCGAGCCGCGCCAGTGCGGCTTCCACGACCCGCGCGGCCCACTCCACCGACGCCGGTTCGTCCGGCGCCGCGGTGCGCGACTCGCCGTGTCCCGGCAGGTCGAGCGCGAACACGGGCCGCTGGCCCGCGGCCGCGCGCGCGATGCGCAGCATCGACGCGGCGGAGCCCGTGCCGGAATGCAGCAGCAGCAGCGGCGTTCCCGCGCCCGCATCGCAGCGCCACAGGTGCAGGCTGCCTGCATCCGTGGCGATGACATCGCGCCGCAGGGTCGCATCGGCCGCAGCGACGCTCGCCGGCGTTGACGCGGCGCGCGATTCGACGCGCCCGTCGCGATAGTGCTGCTGCAGCCAGGCGCTGATGCCCGCGAAGCGTTCCGCCGGAGTCGGGCCGCAATCGATGATCGAAAAGTTCCCGGGCAGGCCGGCATCGATCAGCGCATCGGTGATCCGCAACGCGATGCTGCCCTGCCAGCGCACCAGCGCGGCAGGCACGGTGACGGCCTGCGTGCGCTCCGCACGCTCGTTGTAGAACGCGGGTCGATACGCCCAGTCGTAACGGGTTCCGGCGCGCAGGTAGTCCAGCAGCATGCCCTGCATCACGGCCAGCGGCGGCAGGTCGCGATCGACCCGACTGGCATCGCGCGCATCGCACCACGGGAAGAACACGAACAGGTCGCGCACCATCTGCCACAGCGTGACGAGATGCCGGCCATCCGGCTGCGGCGTGACGTCCGGGAAGTAGTCGCGCACGATTTGCTCGCACTCGTCCGCCGGGATGTGACCTGCGCTGTCGAGCACGAGCTGCGCGACGCGCTCCGGATAGCGCTTCGCGAACTCGACCGCGAGCTGCGCCCCGGTCGCGGCGCCGTACAGCGCGAAGCGCGGCAGGCCAAGCGCATCGAGCGCGCGGGCCAACACCGGCAGATAGGCATCGAGCGAGTCGGGCTTCGCGGGCAACGGATCGGAGAGTCCGTAGCCCGGTGTGTCGAACGCGTAGACGCGGAAGTGCTGCGCGAGCACCTGCGCCAGCGGCCAAACCGCCGTGCCGGACAGGGGCGACGGGTGCCACAGCACGACCGGCAGGCCCGTGCCCGCGACGCGCACGTGCAGCCGCAGACCATCGACGTCGACGAATTCGCTGTGCATCGCGCTGCTCAACGGAAGTGGGGGATGACGTCGGTCGCGTACAGGCGCGCCTGCTCGACCATCGCGGCCTGTCGCGGTCCGTGCGGGTGCGCCACCGGCGAGCCACCGAGCTGGTAGACGTGGTCGAGCCCCATGTCGATCAGCTCGCGCAGCCGCACGCGGCACTTCGCCGGTGGACCGCAGATCGAGAACCACTCGACGAACTCGTCGGGCACGCCGCCGAGATGCGCGCCTTCTTCCTGCGCGTGCCGCTTCATGTCGTAGCCGGTCTGCATCTGCGCCGCGATGCCCTTGAGCTGCGGCGGCAGGTGATCGAGCGGCGCGTCCTTCATGCCGGCGAAGTGCGCGACCATGCCGGAGATCATGCGACCGAGTTTGATCGCGCGCTGCTCGTCCGGGTCGCAGATCAGGTTCACATACGCGCCAATGCGCAGGCTCGACCGCGGCCGCCCGGTTTCGGCGAGCCGCGCGAGGGCCGTGTCCATCGCCCACTTGATCCGCTCGGGCGCGCTGCCGACCGCGAAGCTGATGCGATCGCCGACATCCACGGCCATCTTGATCGTGGCGGGGCCCGTGCAGGCCACATCGATCGGCACGGGCGCGACCGGCAGCGAATCGAACCAGCGCAGCCGCGACGGCGTGCCGTTGCGATCGATCGTCTCGCCGCGCCCATAGGCCTGCAGCCGCTGCACGAACTCGCGCAGTTGCGCCGTCGTACCGTTGCGGATGCCGATATGCGCAGCCGATGAATCGCCGCGACCGATGCCGCACAGCACTCGGCCGGACGACTCGGCCTGCAAGGTCGCCAGCGCGCAGGCCGTCACCGCGGCATCGCGCGTCACCGGGTTCGTGACGCCGGTGCCGAGCTTGAGGCGCGTCGTGGTCTGCGTCGCGAGCGCAAGCTGGCTGAACGGATCGGGGCTCAGGTTCTGCGTATCGGGGCACAGCAGGATGTCGAAGCCGAGGCGCTCGATTTCCGCAGCGAGCTTCGCCGTGTAGCCCGGCGACGCTTCCATGACGATTCCGAATTCAGTCATCGCGTGCTCTCGGGTGGCTGCATGCCGGGATCGACAGCATGGAAGATGCCGTTGTCGCACTCGGTGCTTTCGATGCACTCGTGCGTCAGGCGGCCAAGGCCAGTCCTCGACACCATTCCATAGGCTGTCTCGCCGGGCACGAGCACCGCGAGATCATCCTGGCCAGCCGGGAGGTTGCGCAGGATCGCATTGCGGATGATGGTGTAGGTCATGCCGCTCTCGGTCAGGTCGCGCTCGGCGGATTCCTTCGCGCGCATCAGCTGCGCCATCGCCGGCCAGCGCGCCGCCGGATACACGGCGCGACTCGCGCCGACGCCGACTGAGCTGTGCAGGATCATGCGGGCGACACCTGCCTCCTTGGCCGCCTGCACGATGTTGCGACCGGTCGTCGCGAAGAACTCGACCCCGGACTCGCTGCGACCGAGCGCGTTGACGACGACATCGAACTTCGTGGTCTGCAGCGCGCGGCGCACGTCGGCCTCGACCAGCGCGTCACCCTCGAGCAGTTGCACGGGCAGGCCGCGCAGCCGCGAGCGATCGGAGCTTGCACGCAGGAACACGAACACGTCATGGCCCTCGCCGACGAGCTCGCGGACGATTTCGGCGCCGAGCTGGCCCGAGCCGCCGAACACGAGCACCGTCCGGATGTGATTGGGACCGTGCGCATCAGCCGCGCGGGGCGCGAGCCCGGCGGCGAGCACGATGGCGGCGAGCAGCGCAACGATCCAGGTCTGGCGGCGTGTGGTCATGTCCCCTCCGGGCGCAATTATGGCCCATGCGGCCGGCCGGGCCGCCGATCTGCCGTGAATTGTTGTTTTTTTGGTACAAGGCTTCTGTCGCGGCCTTGTTGTGCAGCGCGCACTGTTGTTCAATAGCCGCATACATAACACGCAGGGGTAACCCATGGAATTCAGGTCTTTTTCCACGCTCGCCGCGGCGAGCCTGGTGACGCTGCTCGCGTCGCCGGTCGGCTTCTCGCAGGATGCGGGCGCTGAAGATGAACTCGGTGAAGTCGTCGTCACGGGCACGCGCGTCGCGAACCGCTCGGTGCTCGACACCGCCGTGCCCGTCGACGTCGTTTCCGCCGAGGCGCTGAACAACGTCGGCGTGCCGGAAATCAACCAGGCGCTGTCGACGGCGCTGCCGTCGTTCAACTTCCCGCGCCCCGGCCTCGCCGACGGCACGGACACGATTCGTCCTGCGACCCTGCGCGGCCTGTCGCCCGACCAGACGCTGGTGCTCGTCAATTCGAAGCGCCGCCACGCCGCGTCGCTGGTCAACGTCAACGGCACGGTCGGTCGCGGCTCCTCGGCCGTCGACCTCAACACCATCCCGAGCGCGATGGTGCGTTCGATCGAAGTGCTGCGTGACGGCGCCTCGGCGCAGTACGGCTCCGATGCCATCGCCGGCGTCATCAACGTGCGCCTGCGCGAGAACCGCGAGGGCGGCGAAGTGACCGTCGCCTATGGCATGCGAGACAGCGAATACAGCGCGCCGGTCGGTGCCGCGCCGATGGGCGCGACCTGGACGGTGCCGACGCGGTTCACCCGCAGCGCATCGGACGGCGAGACGATCACCGCCACCGGCTGGAAGGGCTTCGCCCTCGGCGACAGCGGCTTCCTGACGATCGCTGCCGAGTACAAGGACCAGGAGCGCACCGAGCGTGACGGTCTCGACAGCCGCCAGCAGTACGCGCTGGTCGCGGGCGCCTTCGACCCGCGCGAGCAGACGATCGACCGCTTCAACGCCTGGTACGGTGAACCGGAACTCCAGCAGGCCTCGCTCTTCGCGAACGCCGGCTACGACCTCGCGAGCGGCGCGCGCCTGTACGGCTGGCTCAGCTATCAGGACCGCGCAGCGCGTTCGGCCGGCTTCTTCCGCCGCGCGCTCGATGATCGCAACGTCGTGCAGATCTACCCGAATGGTTTCCTGCCGATCATCGCGCCGGACGTCACCGACCTGAGCGGTGCGTTCGGCATGGAGTGGAACGTCGGCTCCTGGGAACTCGATGCGTCGCTGGTCTACGGCTACAACGAGATGGAGTTCACGATCGAGAACACGCTGAACCGCTCGCTCGGGCCCAGCAGCAAGACCGTGTTCGAAGCCGGTGGCTTCGACTACGACCAGCTGGTGCTGAACGTGTCGGGCGTGCGCAAGTACGACATCGGCGCGCTCGCGTCGCCGCTGAACGTCGCGCTCGGCGTCGAGGCCCGCCGCGAGAGCTACTCGATCACCGCCGGCGAACCGGATTCCTTCCGCAACGGCGGCGTGCTGCTGAACGGCGCCCCGACTGCCTCGGGCGCGCAGGTATTCCCGGGCTTCCGTCCGGCCAATGCCGTCGATGAGGACCGGACCGCCGTCGGCGCCTACCTCGACATCGAAGCCAACCTGACCGAGAAGCTGCTCGGCTCGGTTGCGGTGCGCGCCGAGGACTACTCGGATTTCGGTTCCAGCTTCTCCGGCAAGCTCGCCGGCCGCTACGATTTCACCGAGAACTTCGCCGTGCGCGGCGCGGTGCAGAACGGCTTCCGCGCGCCGTCGCTGCAGCAGCAGTACTTCGCGACCACGTCGACGAACTTCATCAACGGCGTGCCGTTCGACATCACGACCTTCCCGGTCAGCGATCCGGTCGCCGTGGCGCTGGGCGCCCAGCCGCTCGATGCCGAGGAATCGGTCAATGCCTCGCTCGGCGTCGTCGTGCAGATCGACGGCTTCAGCCTCACGGTCGATGCCTACAAGATCAGCATCGACGACCGCATCGTGCTGTCGGAGAACCTGACCCAGGCGAACGTGCGCGCGTTCCTGACGTCGCAGGGCTTCATCGGCGTCGGTGGTGGCCGGTTCTTCATCAACGGCGTCGACACCGAAACGACCGGCCTCGACATCGTGGCGAACTTCCCGGTTACGACAGACTCGATCGGCAAGTTCGACTTCACGCTGACGGCGAACTTCAGCGACACGAAGGTCACGCGCGTGCCGACCACGGCTCAGCTGGCGGCCCTGTCGCCGTCACCGGTGCTGTTCGACCGCATCAACGTGCTGACGTTCGAGCAGGGCACGCCGGACGACAAGTTCACCGCGGCGGTCAACTGGTCGCTGGGCGGCTTCGGCGCGACGTTCCGCGCGGTGCAGTACGGCGAAGTGCTCGACCCGGGCACGACGGCCACACTCGACGTCCTGCTGCCGTCCGAAACGCTGTTCGACCTCGAGTTCCGCTACAACTGGAACGACACGCTGAAGTTCGCGGTCGGTGCCGAGAACCTGACGGACGAGTATCCGCTGGCCTTCGAGGCGACCCGCAACACGACCGGCAACACGCCGTACTCGAACTACGCGCCGTACGGCCGTTCGGGCCGCTATGTCTACGGTCGACTGACCTGGAGCTTCTGATCAGGCGGCGCTGATCGGCCAGTGCCGATCTGCGAGACACGAGGGCCCGGCGAGCGATCGCCGGGCCTTTTTCATTGCGGCACGCGCGGCCGCTCGATCAGGTCCCACTTGTTGCCGTAGAGGTCGAGGAACACGACGACGCGCCCGTAGCTCTCGTGGCGCGGCGACTCCGTGAAGCGCGCGCCGGCCGCTTCGAGCCGTGCGTAGCTCGCCGCGAAATCGTCGGTGTGCAGGAACAGGAACACGCGCCCGCCACTCTGGTTGCCGATCGCTCGCTCCTGCTCCGGCGTCGCGGCCCGCGCCAGCAGCAGCGATGCGCTGACGTCCTGCGCCGCGCCCGACTGAACGCGCGGACCGACGCGCACCCAGCGCTTGCCCGGCCCGCGCGGCTCGTCCTCGAGCACGACCCAGTCGAACGCGCGCGTGAAGAAGTCGATCGCTTCGTCGTAGTCGCGCACCAGCAGCGCAAGATGCGCCAGCTGGTTCATCACTGGAATTGCCGGTCGCCGACGAACGGGTTGTGGGCGCGCTCTTCACCGAAGGTCGACGTGGGTCCGTGGCCGGGCAGGAAGGTGATGTCGTCGCCGAGCGGAAACAACCGCTCACGGATCGAGCGCAGCAGCTGCTCGTGGTTGCCGCGCGGAAAGTCGGTGCGGCCGATCGAACCTGCGAACAACACGTCGCCGACGATCGCAAAGCGCCCGGTGCGATGGAACAGCACGACGTGCCCCGGCGTGTGCCCCGGGCAGTGGATGATCTCGAGCGTCTCGTCGCCGACGGTGACCGTATCACCGTCGTGCAGCCAGCGCGTCGGCGTGAAGGATTCGCCGTGCGCGAAGCCGAACATGCGCGCCTGCGCCGGCATCTGCTCGATCCAGAACAGGTCGCCTTCGTGTGGCCCTTCGATCGGCACGCCGGTGCGGCGCGCGAGTTCGGCGGTCGCGCCGGCATGGTCGATGTGCGCGTGCGTCAGCACGATCTTCTCGAGCGTCAGGCCTTCCTGCTGCAGTACCTGCTCGATCTGCTCGAGATCGCCGCCCGGGTCGACGACCGCGGCGCGACGCGTGCGCTCGCACCAGATCACGGAACAGTTCTGCTGGAAGGGCGTGACGGGGACGACGGCGATCTGCATGGGATCATTATGCTAAGGTTCGGCCATGCTCGTCGAACGCATCTGGGCGGACAACGACTTCCGCAACTTCCACTATCTCGTGGCCTGCCCGGAGACCGGCGATGCCCTCGCCATCGACCCGCTCGACTGGCAGCGCTGTCTCGCCGCCGCGCAAGCGCGTGGCTGGACGATCACGCAGATCCTTAACACGCACGAGCACGAGGACCACACCGGCGGCAACGAAGGCCTGCGCGCCGCCACGGGTGCGAAGGTCATCGCGCATGCAGGGGCCGCGAGCCGCATCGGTGGCGTCGACCGCGGCCTCGCGCGCGGTGACATCGTGCGGGTCGGGCGCACGGTCGAGCTCGAATCCCTCGACACACCGGGCCACACGTTCGCGCACGTCTGCATGCTGTCGCAGACCGAACAGCCGGCGCTGTTCTGCGGCGATACGCTGTTCAATGCCGGCGCCGGCAACTGCCACAGCGGCAACGCCGACATGCTCTACGACACCTTCTCGCGCCAGCTCGCCGCGCTGCCCGACGGCACGCGCGTCTATCCGGGGCACGAGTATTTCGGCCGCAACCTCGCCTTCACGCTCGATCGCGAGCCGGGCAATCGCGACGCCGCGGCGATGGTCGAGCGCACCGCGCCGCTCGCGGCGCCGGATGTCCCGGTCACGACGCTCGGCGAAGAGAAGCGCATCAACGCGTTCTTCCGGCTGCAGAACCCGGTGGTCATCGCGCGGCTGCGCGAGAAGTTTCCCGACCTGCCCGAGCAACCCGACGCACAAACCGTGTTCGTCAAGCTGCGCGAGCTGCGCAACAGCTGGTAGCGCGACTCAGCGACGCGGCGCGAACAGGTCGACGCGCAAGCCCGCCGGCGTCGTCACGGTCGCGAGTCGGCCTTCGCCATAGATGCCATTGAAAGTGCCGAGGTCGCGCACGCCCAGAGAACCGCCGCGTGCGACGATCGAGTCGATCTCTGGCACGAAGTAGGTCACGGAAAGCTGGCCACGCGCGGGCGGCTTCGCGCGCGGATACAGGTCGCGGCTCGTGGCGCCCTCGTACTGCACGATCTCGATGCGGCCGTAGTCGACCTGCGAGTCGCCCATGATGCGGATGTCGAGCTTCGCGCCGGGCGGCAGGCCGACTGCCTTTTCGATCGCGGCGCCCGCGAACTGGTTGTGCGAGATCTGCTCGAGCCCGAGCAGGCTTTGCCAGAAGCTCGACTCGCGCAGGTTGTCGGGCGAAATCACGACGATCTGCGGCGCGACGCCATAGCCCTTGGCGCTGACCGGCTCCGGGTGCGCGGGCTGCTCGACGAACACGAGGTTCAGGCCGTCGGGGCCGAACATGTGGGTTTCGAACACTTCCTGGCCCGTCCGCGTGACGAGCCGATTGACCGGCGCGCGAAACTTGAAACCCGCCGCCGACATTTCGTCGTAGCGCGCCTGGATGTCGCGCACGGCGATGTCGACGCTCTTGGGCACGAGATCGGTCGGCGCCGCGCCATCCCGCACCGCGGGACCGGGCACCCGGAAGCGCACGAGGTGCAGGCCGCCTTCGCGTACCCCGGGCGTGCGCAGCAGCGCCTGATCGATGATGTCGACGGGTGGCAGGCCCCAGGCCGCCGCCAGCGCCGCGTCACGGCCGTCGCGGCGCGTGACGATCTCCATGCCGAAGCGGTCGACCAACAGCGCCAGCGCGCGGTCCATGTCGGCGACGCTGATCACGACATAGGCGAAGGTCAGCGGGTGCACGGCCATCGTCTGCGGCACGGGGGCATTCTCGGTGGCGGATGGAGCGGCGCGCTTGCGCGACGCCTGCGACTCGCGCGCCGCATCCGACGCACAGCCCGCGCACAGCAGCGCCACCAGCAAGGCTGTCAGCGATCGGCGACGACGGGCGGAATTCACCGCGCCAGTATCCGGCAAAGCCCTTCGCACGGCAAAATGCCGCATGGACGCCTCGCTCTACCAACGCATCGTGCTCGCCGGCCTCGCCGCTGGCCTGCTCTGGGCCCTGTACCGGATCCTCGAACCGTTCTGGAGCGCGCTGGCCTGGGGCGTCTGCCTCGCCTTCCTGCTCGCGCCACTGCAGCGCTGGCTGACGCGCAAGCTGCGCAACCGGCCGAGCGTCGCGGCAGGACTCATCACCGCCGCGACGCCGCTGGTGCTGCTCGCGCCGCTGACCTTGCTGGCGCTGTCGTTCGTCGAACAAGTCAGCGCGCTGATCAACCGGCTGCGCGACAACGCGATGCTCGTGGAGGCGGATCTGTTCGCGCAGGCGGCCACGTGGCCGCTGATCGGCCCGCTGCTGCGCTGGATCCGCGACAACACCTCGGTCTCGACCCAGCAGATGCAGGAGTGGGCCACCGCGGCCGCCGAGAACGCGCTGCGCAGTGCCGCCGGCGTCGGTGGCGACCTGGTGGCGGGTGCCCTCGGCACCCTGACCGGCTTCTTCCTGATGCTGTTCCTGCTGTTCTTCCTGCTGCGCGACGGCATCGCGCTGCTCGATCGGATGGTGACGCTGGTACCGCTCGAGGGCGCGCGCCGCGACTCGCTGCTGCGCCTGGTCGGCAGCACGACGCGCGCGGTCGTGCTCGGCACGGTCGTGACGGCGATGCTGCAGGGCGCGCTGATCTCGATCGGCTTCGCGATCGCGGGACTGCCGTCACCGATCGTGTTCGGCGTGGTCGCGGCCTTGCTCGCGCTGTTGCCGGTCGGCGGTGCGGCGATCGTCTGGATCCCTGCGGCGCTGTGGCTCGCGGTCACGCAGCAGTGGGGCTGGGCAATCTTCATGCTGGTCTGGGGCGCGGCCGTATCGTCGTCCGACAACTTCCTGCGGCCGATGCTGATCTCGGCCCAGGCGCCAGTGTCGACGCTGGCCGTGTTCATCGGCGTGATCGGCGGCGCCTCGGCCTTTGGCGCGGTCGGGCTGATCATCGGCCCGGTGCTGCTGACCCTGATTGGCGCGATCGTCCGCTGGGTCGATGCCGAATACAACCCGAAATCGGATGCCAGTCCGCCGCCTTCGGGCTGATAGAATTCGCCGCCTCCCATGGACCTCTCGCCGATCCTCAATCCGCTGAACGACGCGCAGCGCGAAGCCGTGACTGCGCCCGTCGGCCCCGTGCTCGTGCTCGCCGGCGCGGGCAGCGGCAAGACGCGCGTGCTCACTCACCGCGTCGTCTGGTGCGTGCAGGCCGAAAACGCCTCGCCGCACAGCATCCTTGCCGTCACGTTCACGAACAAGGCCGCGGGCGAGATGCGCGCACGCATCGAGCAGCTGCTCGGCGTGCCGGGCGGCGCACTCTGGATCGGCACATTCCACGGCATCGCGCACCGCCTGCTGCGCCTGCACTGGCGCGAGGCCGGCCTGCCGCAGACCTTCCAGATCCTCGACGGCGACGACCAGCTGCGCATCATCAAGAAGCTGATCAAGGCGCAGGGCCTCGACGACACGCGCTGGGTGCCGCGCGAGGTGCAGTGGTTCATCAACAGCAACAAGGATGAAGGCCACCGCCCGAAGCATCTCAAGGATGGCAACGACCCGACCCGCCGCCAGCTGATCAAGCTCTACCAGGACTACGAGGACCAGTGCCAGCGCACCGGCGTCGTCGATTTCGCGGAGCTGCTGCTGCGCGCGTTCGAGCTGTGGCGCGATCACCCGGAGGTGCTGGCGCATTACCGGCGCCGCTTCCGCCACGTGCTGGTCGATGAGTTCCAGGACACGAACGCGATCCAGTACGCCTGGACGAAGCTGCTGGTCGGCAGCGACGGCGCGCCGTTCGTCGTCGGCGACGACGACCAGTCGATCTACCGCTGGCGCGGCGCGCGGGTCGAGAACCTGCAGCAGTTCCGTCGCGATTTCCCGACCACGAAGCTGGTGCGCCTCGAGCAGAACTACCGCTCGACCGGCACCATCCTGAACGCGGCCAACGCGCTGATCGCGCACAACAACGGCAGGCTCGGCAAGAACCTCTGGACGAGCGGCGAAAAAGGCGAGCCGATCCGCCTCTATGCCGCGTTCAACGAGCGCGATGAGGCCGAGTTCGTCATGCAGCGCATCCGCGAGTGGGTCGCGCGCGGCGGGCAGCGGCGCGAAGTCGCCGTGCTGTATCGCTCGAACGCGCAGTCGCGCGTATTTGAAGAAGTGTTCATGTCGACGCGCACGCCGTACCGCGTCTACGGCGGCCTGCGCTTCTTCGAGCGCGCCGAAATCAAGGATGCGCTCGGCTACCTGCGGCTCACGTCGAACCGCAGCGACGACTCCTCGTTCGAGCGCGTCGTCAACCTGCCGACCCGCGGCATCGGTGCGCGCAGCCTCGAGATCATCCGCGAGCACGCCAAAGGCGCGGGCTGCTCGCTGTGGCAGGCGTCGGCCGCCTGCATCGCGAGCGATGCGCTCGGCCCCAAGGCCGCCGGCGCCGTGCACGGCTTCATGCAGCTGATCGAGCGCATGGCGGCCGACACCCGCGAGCTGCCGCTGCACGAGACGGTCGACAAGGTGCTCGAGGCCAGCGGCCTGCTCGAGCACTACAAGAAAGACAAGGCGGAGCGCGGCGAAGCCAAGGTCGACAACCTGCTCGAGCTCGTTTCCGCCGCGCGCGGCTTCGAACCCGACAACATCGAAGGCGAGCCGATGCAGCCGCTCGATGCCTTCCTCGCGCATGCGGTGCTCGAGTCCGGCGAAGGCCAGGCCGATGCCTGGGAAGACTGCATCCAGATGATGACGCTGCACACCGCGAAGGGCCTCGAGTTCCCGCTGGTGTTCCTGGTCGGCATGGAAGACGGCCTGTTCCCGCACCAGCGCTCGCTGAACGACATCGACGGCCTCGAGGAAGAGCGGCGGCTGTGCTACGTCGGCACGACGCGCGCGATGCGCCACCTGTACATCACCTATGCCGAGCAGCGCCGCATGCACGGCATCGACAGCTACGGCCAGGCCTCGCGCTTCATCCAGGAGATCCCGGAAGAGCTGGTCGAGGAAGTGCGGCCGCGCATCCAGATGCAGCGCACGGCCTATGCAGGCGGCGGCGCGGGCGGGAGCCAGGGCGGAGGTTATGGTGGCAGCCATGGCGGGCGCTATGCGGGTGGCAGCGGCGGCCGCGCCGGCGCGGCCGGCGCAGGCGGTGCGCGAATGGGCGCCACGCCGCGCGAAGAGGCCGCGCCCGGCATCAAACTCGGCGCGCGCGTGCGCCACGCGAAGTTCGGCGATGGCGTGGTGCTGAACATCGAGGGCCAGGGGCCGCACGCGCGCATCCAGGTCAATTTCGAGGCGCAGGGCACGAAATGGCTGATGCTCGCGTTCGCGAATCTCACGGTGCGCTGATGCTGCGCGCTGCGCTGCTCGCGCTGCTGTCGCTGCTCGCGTTGCCGGTCGCGCACGCCGAGTGGCTGTACCGCGAAGCCGCGATCATGGGCACGCGCTGCACGGTCGAGCTGTGGAGCGCGGATCGCGCTGCGGGCGACGCCGCCATCGAGGCCGTGTTCGAGGAGTTCCGCCGCATCGATCGGCTGATGAGCACCTACAAGCCCGACAGCGAGATCTCCATGGTCAACGCGCGGGCAGCGCGGGCGCCAGTGCGCGTGTCGCCGGAGTTCTACGACCTGATCGCGCAGTCGGTCGAGTATTCAAAGCTGACGCGCGGCGCGTTCGACATCACCTACGCCAGCGTCGGCTACCTGTACGACTACCGCGCGCACGTGCATCCGGACGACGCGCGGATCGCCGCGGCGCTGCCGGGCATCAACTGGCGCCATATCGAGTTGCTGCCGAAGCAGAAGGCCATCCGCTTCCGGCGGCCGGGGGTGCGCATCGATCTCGGCGGCATCGCCAAGGGCCATGCCGTCGACCGCGGCATCGCGGTGCTGCGCGCGCGCGGCATCGAGCGCGCGATGGTCAATGCCGGCGGTGACACACGGATCATCGGCGACCGCTTCGGCCGCCCGTGGGTGGTCGGCATCCGCAATCCCGACGACGAAGGCAAGGTCGCGCTGCGGCTGCCGCTGGAGGATGCCGCGATCTCGACGTCAGGCGACTACGAGCGCTACTTCGAGGAAGACGGCGTTCGCTACCACCACATCCTCGACCCGCAGACCGGCAAGTCCGCCCGCAAGCTGCGCTCGGTCACGATCATCACCGACACCGCGACCCGCAGCGACGCGCTGACCAAGAGCGTGTTCATCATGGGCGCGGAGGCCGGCATCGCCTTCATCAACACGCTGCCCGATGTCGACGCGATCGCGATCGACCCAACGGGCAAAGTGCACTATTCGCGCGGGCTGGCACCGCCCTGATTCGGCGCCGGCCCCGCCACGGCCGTGACCGGAAACCGTTCCGGATAACGGCCGAGCGCCAGCAGCAGCACGCCGCCCAGCACGAACAGCACGCCCGCGACGAGCAGGGCCTGGTCGTAGCTGCCCGACGCATCGCGCACGGCGCCATAGAACACCGGCGATGCCGCGGACGCCATGCCGAACACCATGTACAGCGAACCGTAGATGCGGCCGTAGTGACCCATGCCGAAATACCGACTCGCGAGATAGGCCACGAGATCCGTCTCGGCGCCGGATGAGAAGCCCAGCAGCAGACCGGCAGCCACCGCCATCGGCAGCGTCAGCGAATCGCCGGCCAACAGCAGGCAGGACAAGGCGGGCAGGCACAGGATCGGCAGCGTCACGAGCGGCGCCCAGAAGCGATCCAGCAGCAGGCCCGTCAGGATGCGCCCGGCGAAGATCGACAGGCCGAGCAGGCTCATGACGAGCGCGGTCTGTTCGCCGCTGAAGCCGTGGCCTTTCAGCATCTGTGGCATGTGCACCAGCGCGCCGCCGTAGGCGAACGCGACGCAGAGGATCGACGCAGCGAGGATCCAGAAGCGGGGCGTGGCCAGCACCTCGCCCAGCGTGAACCCGGGCAATGCCGTCTGGCCGTCACCGATCGCAGCCGTGAGCTCCGCAGGCCGCTCTTCCGGGCGGGGCTCGCGGAACCAGGCCAGCGCGACTGGCACGGCGATGCCGAGCGGTAGCAGCGCCAGCAGCAAGTAGGTCGTGCGCCAGCCGACTGTCTGGATCAGCGTCACCGTCAGGATCGGTAGCACCAGCGCCGCAACGCTGGTGCCGACCAGCGTCAGGCCCAGGGCCAGCCCGCGGTTGCGGAAGAACCAGAGATTCACCGCGCGGGACCAGGTGATCGGCGTCGAACCGATGCCGACGAGGCCGATCAGGAACCAGATCGCATAGAACCCGGCCAGCGAGTTAGGCGTCAGGGACAGCGCGCCGAAGGCCAGGCCGAAGGCGGTCGTCGACAGCAGTGCCACGGGGCGCACACCATAGCGGTCGGCGAACCAGCCGAACACGGGCGCGAGCAGTGCGCCCAGCACACCGTAGATCATGACCCCGAAGCTGATGTCCCGCAGCGACCAGCCGAACTCCTCCTGCAGCGGACCGATGAAGAATCCCATGGTCTGGAACGGGATCGGCGACGCACCGCAGGCCGTGCCCAGCAGGGCGGCGACCAGCACTTTCCAGCCGCGGCGGAACTCGCCGGCGGGTTGCGCGGAGGGAGCGGACATCCGGCCAGCATAGCAGGGCAACCCCTGTTACCCGGTGCGCCGCCGCTGTACGCTTCGCACTCCTATGAAGATCGTGATCCTCGGCGCCGGACAGGTCGGGCGCACTGCGGCCTGGCAACTCGCGCGCGAAGAAGCCAACGAGGTCACGGTCATCGACACCGACGAGGAAATCCTGCGCGACCTGCAGGATCGTCTCGACATCCGCACGGTCGTCGGCAACGCCGCATACCCTTCGGTGCTCGAGGCCGCGGGCATCGCGGACGCCGACATCCTCATCGCGCTGACGAGCAGCGACGAGGTCAACATGATGGCCTGCGAAGTCGCCTACACGCTGTACCGGACCCCGACCAAGATCGCGCGCATCCGTTCGAGCGAGTACACCAAGCACCCGAAGCTGTTCAGCGCCGAGGCGCTGTCGGTCGATGTCTGGATCAGCCCCGAACAGCTGGTGACCGAGTACATCGAGCGACTGATCGGCTACCCGGGTTCGCTGCAGGTGCTGGACTTCGCCGACGGCAAGGTACGCCTGGTCGGCCTGCGCGCCCGGCGCGGCGGCAAACTGGTGGGCCTGCAGCTGCGCGCGCTCAAGGAGCACCTGCCGAACAACGACGCGCGCGTCGTCGCGATCTACCGTGCCGGCCGCGCGCTCGCCATCGCCGGCGACACCATCATCGAAGACGACGACGAAGTGTTCTTCCTCGCGGCGCGCAACGACATCCGCGCGTTCATGAGCGAGATGCGGCGCGAAGAGAGCCCGGTGCGCAAGGTCGTGATCGCCGGCGGCGGCAACATCGGCTTTTCGCTCGCGCGCCAGCTCGAGAACAAGAACCAGGTCAAGCTGATCGAGCGCGATCCGAAGCGGGCGCGGCGCATCTCCGAGCTGCTCGAAGGCACGATCGTGCTGAACGGCAACGCGGCCGATGAAGAACTGCTGATCGAAGAGAACATCGACAGCTGCGACGTGTTCGCGGCGCTCACGAACTCCGAAGAAGCCAACATCCTGTCGGCCATGCTGGCGAAGCGTCTGGGCTGCTCCAAGGTCATGGCGCTGATCAACAAGCCGTCGTATGCCGAGCTGATGGAAAGCGGCACGATCGACATCGCGATCTCGCCGCAGACCATCACGATCGGTTCGCTGCTCGCGCACGTGCGCCGCGGCGACGTCGTGCGCGTGCACTCGCTGCGCCGGGGCGCGGCCGAAGCGCTCGAGGCCATCGTGCATGGCGACGAACGCAGCTCCCGCGTGATCGGCCGCAAGGTCGAGGACATCGCCCTGCCTGAGGGCGCGAGCATCGGCTGCGTCGTCCGCGGCGACGAGGTGCTGATGGCCCACCACGACACGACCGTGCAGGTCGATGACCACGTGATCCTGTTCATCACCGACCGGCGCCACGTCGAACAGGTCGAGCGCCTGTTCCTGGGCGAGATCGCGCTCGGGCGGCGGTAGCCAGCCCCAGGCGCCGACCATGCTTGCCGTTGCCAACGTTCTCGGCCTGATGATGGCGTTCTTCGGCGTCACCTACGTGATGCCCATCATCTGCTCGATCGTCATGCAGGACGGGCATCTGGTCGACTTCGCGATCGCCGCGGCCGTCAACGTCGGCCTCGGGCTGTCGATCGCCGGCGCAACGCGCAAGTATCAGCGCGAACTCAAGGCCCGCGACGGGTTCCTGCTGGTCACGCTGTCATGGGTGCTGATGTCCGGTTCGGCCTCGCTGCCGTTCCTGATCGCCATGCCGGATCTGTCGTTCACGGACGCGTACTTCGAAGCCATGTCGGGCCTGACGACGACGGGATCCACGGTCCTGACCGGGCTCGACACCCTGCCACCGTCGATCAACTTCTGGCGCCACGCGCTGCACTGGTTCGGCGGCATCGGCATCATCGTGCTCGCGGTCGCCGTGCTGCCGCTGCTGGGCGTCGGCGGCATGCAGCTGTATCGCGCGGAGACGCCCGGCCCCGTCAAGGATGAAAAACTCACGCCGCGCATCACCGAGACCGCCAAGGCGATCTGGGTGACCTACGCGGGCCTCACGATCGCCGGCGCCGTCGCGCTGCGGCTCGCCGGCATGAACTGGTTCGACGCGATCTGCCATGCATTCACCGTGATCTCGCTGGGCGGCTTCTCGACCCGCGACCAGAGTGTCGGTTACTGGGATTCACCGCTGATCGAGGCGCTGCTGATCTTCGGCATGGTCATCGGCACGCTCAATTTCGCGCGCCACTTCGTCGCCATCCGCCGCCTGACCCTGAAGCCCTATCGGGACGATCCGGAAGTGCGCGGCGTGCTGTTCGCGCTCGGCATCAGCGTGCTCGGCATCACGGCACTGCTCACCATCAGCGGCACCTACGACAGCCTGCTGACTTCGCTGCGGCACGCGGCGTTCAACGTGGTGTCGATCGCGTCGACGACCGGGCTCGTCAGCCAGAACTACGAACTGTGGCCCGCGTTCGCGCCGATCTGGATGATCTTCCTGAGCTGTGTCGTCTGCAGCACGGGCTCGACCGGCGGCGGTATCAAGATGTTCCGCTCGCTGCTCCTGTTCCGCCAGGCAGCACGGGAGATGAAATTGCTGGTGCACCCGTCGGCGGTGATTCCGGTGCGGATCGGCGGCCAGGTGATCCCGGATCGCATCGCCTATTCGGTGCTCGCTTTCATCTTCCTGTACTTCCAGGCGATCGCGGTGCTGACCTTCCTGCTGCTGCTGTCGGGCATGGAGTTCGTGCCCGCGATGACATCCGTCGTGGCATCGATCAACAACATGGGCCCGGGCCTCGGCCCCACCGGCCCGGCCGGGAATTTCCAGGGCCTCACCGATTTCCAGACCTGGGTGTGCACCCTGGCGATGCTGCTCGGCCGGCTCGAGATCTTCAGCCTGCTGATCCTGTTCACGGCGGCGTTCTGGCGCAAGTAGAGTAGCGGGCATGCAAACCCCGGCCTCACCGAACGCGCCCGCCGGCCTCGACTGGATAGATCGCCTGTCCGCAGGCGTGGGACGCCTGGTCGCGTGGCTGACGATCATCATGGTCGCAGCCACCTTCCTGATCGTGCTGCTGCGCTATGTGCTCGACACCGGCTTCATCTGGATGCAGGAACTCGTGACCTGGATGCACGCGGCCGTGTTCATGCTCGGCGCCGCCTGGGCGCTGCGCAGCGGCGACCACGTGCGCGTCGACGTGTTCTACAAGAAGATGACGCCGCGCCGGCAGGGCTGGGTCGATCTGCTCGGCACGCTGTTTTTCCTGATGCCACTGTGCGGCTACATCTTCTTCGAGAGCCTGCCCTATGTGCAGCAGTCCTGGGAGATCGGCGAGCGCTCGCGTGAGGCGAGCGGGCTGCCTGGCCTGTTTCTGCTGAAGACCCTGATCCCATTGACCGCGCTGCTGCTCGCGCTGCAGGGCGTTTCGGACATGGTGCGCGCCGCGCGCCGCATCCGCGGGAGTTGAGCCGATGCTGGGTGCCGAACTCGCCGCGCTCGCGCTGTTCCTGCTGATCATCGTGCTGCTGATGGCCGGCTTCCCGGTCGCCTTCACGCTGGGCGGCGTGTCGCTGCTGTTCGCCGTCGTCGCCGAAATGCTGGGCCTGTTCGACCCGAGTTACCTCGAGGCCCTGCCGAGCCGCATCTTCGGCACGATGACGAACGAGACGCTGGTGGCGGTGCCGCTGTTCGTCTTCATGGGGATGGTGCTCGAGCGGACGCGCATCGCCGAGGATCTGCTCGAGACGCTCGGCCTGCTGTTCGGCGGCCTGCGCGGCGGACTCGCGTTCTCGGTGATCATCGTCGGCACGCTGCTCGCGGCCTCGACCGGCATCGTCGGCGCCACCGTCGTGACGATGGGCCTGCTGTGCCTGCCGACGATGCTGAAGCGCGGCTACGACCCGAAGATCGCGACCGGCGTGATCTGCGCGTCCGGCACGCTGGGGCAGATCATCCCGCCGTCCATCATCCTCGTGCTGCTCGGCGACGTGATCTCCTCGGCCCACTCGCAGGCGCAATTGAAACTGGGCATTTACGCGCCCGAAACGGTGTCCGTCGGCGACCTGTTCGTCGGCGCGCTGCTGCCCGGCCTGCTGCTGGTGGGCCTGTACGTGCTGTACCTGATCGGCGTCGCGATCTTCCAGCCGGCACGCATGCCGCCGATTCCGATCGAGGATAGGCGCGCAGCGCGCGACAGCGGCTTCGCGCTGCGCGTCGCGCGCGCACTGGTCGCGCCGCTCGTGCTGATCCTCGCGGTGCTGGGCTCGATCGTCGCCGGCATCGCGACGCCGACGGAAGCCGCCGCGGTCGGCGCGGCCGGTGCGCTGCTGATGGCGGGCATCAAGCGCGAGCTGTCGTTCGAGCGCCTGCGCGAGATCATGGGTGGCACGGTGCGCATGAGCGCGATGGTGTTCATGATCCTGATCGGCGCCTCGGTGTTCTCGCTGGTGTTCCGCGGCCTCGGCGGCGACGACGTCGTGCACGAACTGCTGACCGGCCTGCCGGGCGGGGTGGTCGGCGCGATGATCATCGTCATGCTCGTGATGTTCGTGCTCGGCTTCGTGCTCGACTTCATCGAGATCACCTACGTAGTCGTGCCGATCGTCGCGCCGGTGCTGCTTGCGATGGGCCTCGATCCGCTGTGGCTCGCGATCATGATCGCGATGAACCTGCAGACCTCGTTCCTGACGCCGCCATTCGGCTTCGCGCTGTTCTACCTGCGCGGCGTGGCGCCGCCGTCGATCCAGACGACGACGATCTACCGCGGCATCATTCCGTGGGTCGCACTGCAGCTGATCGCGCTCGTGATCCTCGCGATCTGGCCCGGGATCGTGACCTGGCTGCCGCGCGTGATCTACGGCAGCTGAACCGGGCGACTGCGTTCAGACGCGCAGCGCCGCGAGCCAGCGCGCCTGCTTGGTGGCGACGTCGAGCGCGGCGTGCGCCGGGCTGGTCGACGGCAGGGTCAGCAGCGGCAGCGCGGCGAGCGATGCGGGCAGCGTCGGCAGCACCAACCGCCGGTACAGCGCGGCCGCGGTCGCGCCGTTGCAACAGACGCGTTCGATGCGCGGCTGCGCGGCGAAGAACGACGCGAAGTCGTTGACGACGAGGCTGGCGCGATCGATGGCCGCATCGAGGCTGCCGCGGCGCCGCGCTGTCGCGATGACATCCCACAGCGCGATGCCGTGGCGCTGCAGCGCCTCGAGCCGCAGCGCGTAGTCGGCGTCGGCGGCCACGCCGGTCACGGCCGCGATGATCCGCCAGAACGCATTGCGCGGCAGACCGTAGTACTGCTGCAGCTGCAGGGAGCGTGCACCCGGCAGGCTGCCGAGCACGAGGACGCGCGCCTGCGGGTCGGCGACCGGGGGGAATCCGCGTGCGGCTGCCGCCGTCACGAGTGGATGTAGGCCTCGAGCTGTTCGATGGTGCGGCGCTGGTCGTCGATCACGGCCTTGACCAGGTCGCCGATCGACAGCATCCCGACCGGACGCCCGGTCGCGACCACCGGCAGATGACGGATGCGGCGTTCGGTCATCTGGCGCATGCAGTGCTCGAGATCATCCTGCGGCGCGACCGTGACGACGGGTGTCGTCATGATCTGCCAGACCGGCGTTTCGCTCGAGGAACGACCCAGCAGCACGACCTTGCGGGCGTAGTCGCGCTCCGAGACGATGCCGGCGATCGCGTCGTCGCGCAGCACCAGCACGGCGCCGATTGCATGTTCAGCCATCAGCCGGATCGCCTCGAGCACGGGTTCATCCGGCCCGATGGCGTGCAGGGCGCGCGGCTTGCGCGCGAGCAGATGTTCGACGGTCACCATGGCGCATCCCCCTTTCCGCGCCGCGGCCCGGGGCGGATCGCCGCCCCGCCTGTTACAGAGCCGTGGCGATGTCCTGCATCAGTCCGTTGTCCTGCGGCTTGGTGCCGGCCGGATAGCGCTTCAGGATGCGCCCGTCGCGGCCAATCAGGAATTTCTCGAAGTTCCAGCCGATGTCGCCGCCGAAACCATGGGCGGGCGCCGTCAGCCAGGCGTAGAGCGGATGCTGGCCAGCGCCGTTGACGTCGAGCTTCGCCGCCATCGGGAACGTGACGTCGTACTGCGTGCTGCAGAACTGCGCGATCTGCGCCTCGCTGCCGGGTTCCTGCGCGCCGAACTGGTTGCAGGGAAAGCCGACGACCGCGAAGCGCTCGACCTTCAAGCCGCGGTACAGCTGCTCGAGGCCCGCGTACTGCGGCGTGTAACCGCAGCGGCTCGCGACGTTGACGGCCAGCACGACGTGGCCGCGCAAGGGGCCGAGCAGGTCGGCGCTGCCGTCGATGGCCTTGACCTTGAAATCGAAGAAGTTGTCCGTCATCCCAAGCTCCTGCGGACGCCGCGCGCGGCGGGCCGCTGTCGCATCCTGCGCGTCAGGCGGGCTCGACCGTCAGCACGGCGGCATCGGCGCCCGTCACGCGGACCCGGGTGCCGACCGGCGCGTCCGGCCCCCGCACTTTCCAGACGCTGTCGCCGACCTGCACCTTGCCGCTGCCGTCACGCAGCGCCTCGACCAGCGTGAACACCTGGCCGACGTACTGCTGGCCGCGCTGGTTCAGCAGCGGCATTTCGTCCTGCTCGGGATTCGCGCGCCGGTAGCGCCGGTACCCGACCATCGCGACGATCCCCAGCGCCGCCCACAGCACCCACTGCCACTGCCAAGGCAGCTCCGGCAGCACCACCATCAGCAGACCGATGATCGCGGCCGAGATCGCAAACCAGACCGCGACCGCACCCGGCATGAAGGTCTCTGCGGCCGCGAGCGCCAGCGCGCCGACGATCCAGTGCCACCAGGTCAGCTGCGTCAGGAAGTCGAACATCAGGCGTCTCCCGATTCCCGCGGCAGCGAGGTCCGCGGCTTGGCGGCCGTGCCGCCCGGCTGCTTGGTCATCGCGTCCTTCGCGAGCTCGGCGATGCCGCCGAGCGCGCCCAGGATGCCGGCCGATTCCATCGGCAGCATGAACACCTTCTGGTTCGGCGCCGCCGCGAGTTCCTTCAGCGCCTCGACATACTTCTGCGCGACGAAGTAGTTGATCGCCTGCACGTCGCCCTGCGCGATCGCCTGCGACACCATCGCGGTCGCGCGCGCTTCGGCCTGCGCCAGGCGCTCGCGCGCCTCGGCCTCGCGGAACGCGGCTTCCTTGTCTCCCTCGGCCTGCAGCACGGCGGCCTGCTTCTCGCCTTCGGCCTTCAGGATCGCAGCCTGGCGGAAGCCCTCGGCATCGAGGATGTTGGCGCGCTTGTCGCGCTCGGCCTTCATCTGCCGGCCCATCGACTCGACCAGATCCGCCGGCGGCGAGATGTCCTTGATCTCGATGCGCGTGCACTTGACGCCCCAGGGCGTGGTCGCGTCATCGACGACCTTCAGCAGGCGGTAGTTGATTTCATCGCGCTTCGACAGCGATTCGTCGAGATCCATCGAACCGACGACGGTGCGGATGTTGGTCATCGTCAAGTTGATGATCGCGACCCGCAGGTTGTCGACTTCGTACGCGGCCTTGGCGGCGTTCAGCACCTGGTAGAACACGACCGCGTCGATCGACACCATCGCGTTGTCGCGCGTGATGACTTCCTGGCGCGGCACGTCCAGCACCTGCTCCATCATGTTCATCTTGCGCCCGACCGCCTCGATGAACGGGATCAGGATGTGAAAGCCAGGCTCCATCGTCTTCTTGTAGCGGCCGAAGCGCTCGAGGGTGTACTGGAAGCCCTGCGGGACCGTCAGGAACGCCTTGCTGCCGATGACGATCAGCGCGATGACGAATACAGCGATGAGACCGAGACCTTCCATGTGCCCTGCTCCAATAGTGATCCGTTGCCGCAATGATACCAGCGTGGCTCAGAGCAGCTTGACGAGCTGCTTGCCGGTGTTCTCGCCGCGCAGCAGCCCCAGGAACGCCCGCGGCGCCGATTCGAGGCCCTCCGACACGGTCTCGCGGCCGCGCAGCCGACCTTCGCCGTACCAGCCTGCCAGCGCCTCGAACCCCTCGCGATAGCGCTTCACGTAGTCGAACACGATGAAGCCCTGCACGCGGATCCGGTTCACGAGGATGGAGCGGAAGTTGCGGATGCCGTAGGCCTCGGTCGCGTTGTACTGCGAGATCAGGCCGCACAGCGGCATGCGCGAGAACGGGTTCATCCGGCCCAGCACCGTATCGGTGATCTCGCCGCCGACGTTGTCGAAGTAGACGTCGACGCCATTCGGTGCGGCGGCCTTCAGCTGCGCGGCGAGCTCGCCGGCCTTGTAGTCGAGGCAGGCGTCGAAGCCCAGTTCATCGACGACATAGCGGCACTTCGCTGCGCCGCCCGCGATGCCGATCGCGCGCGCGCCCTGGATCTTCGCCAGCTGCCCGACGACGCCGCCGACCGCGCCCGCCGCAGCCGACACCACCACCGTTTCGCCCGGCTTGGGCTGGCCGATGTCCAGCAGGCCGAAGTAGGCCGTGAGCCCTGGCATGCCGAGCACGCTGAGCTGGGCCGTCAGCGGCACGCGCGGATCGAGCTTGCGCAGCGCGCTGCCGTCGCTGAGCGCGTACTCCTGCCAGCCCAGGTCGCCGTGCACCCAGTCGCCGACCGCGAACTTCGGGTGCTTCGACTCGACCACCTCGGCGATGCATTCGCCGCACATGACGGCGCCGATTTCGACCGGCTTCACGTAGGAGCGAGCATCGCTCATGCGGCCGCGCATGTAGGGATCGAGCGAGAGCCAGTGGGCGCGCAGCAACAACTGGTTGTCGCCAACCACGGGCAGCGGTGACTCCGCGAGTCGGAAGTTGCCCTCCTCGGGCCAGCCGCGCGGACGACTTGCGAGCAGGACCTGACGATTGCGCGTCGCACTCATGTGTCTCGACTCCCGTTCGTGATGAGCATCAAAGTGTACTGCGCCGCGAGGCCTCAACATCACCGGCATGCCTGAGCCTGCCCTGCCCACCCCGCCGCAGCAGATCGACGTGCCGCTGGACACCTTCTCGATGACCGAGCGCGACGACCTGTTGTGCGCGACCGTGCAGGGCTCGCTGGTGGTCTGCCTCTACGACGCCGTCGAGGAGGCGGGCTCGATGCTGCACCTGCGGGTCGTGCCATCGCGCTCGGACCGCAGCGCCCATGAACTGACCGACGAGTTCCTCGCCAGCGACCTGTTGCTGCTCGAGCGCTGCTGCACGGCCTTCCGCGCCGCCTGTCCGGCGGCACGCCACTGGCAGGCGCGCGTGGTGCTGCACTGTGGCGCGGACAACGAGCTGGCCGGCCCGGGCGAGTTGCTGCTCGAGTTCGTCCGCGCGCACGCGCTGGAATCGCGCGTCGACGTCGTGCAGGCGCTGGTCGAGCGCGGTCCGGCGTGCAAGGTCGTGTTCCGCCCGGCGATGGGAGACGTGCGGATTAGCTCCTAAAGCAGTCCACTAACAGTCTGTTCTTTGATTATTGTTGCATTAATGGCGCAATAAGGACCGAATCCCTGCTTTGCTGCTGCCTCAAGACCGGCCCCCGTCAACCGCGGGCAGCGCGCCGCGTTCTGCTCTCCAACGGGACACGCAACCCCCCGACAGCCCAGGAGCACACGCCATGTTCAAGAAAATCGCCACTGTCACCGCCGCGCTGCTGATCGCCGGCACCGCGTTCAGTTCCGTCGCCACCGCCGCCGGCACGCCGCGCGCCGACCAGCGCCAGGAGAACCAGGCCGGCCGGATCCGTCAGGGCGTCGCATCGGGCGAACTGAAGGCGCGCGAGACGCACCGCCTGGTCAAGGGCCAGCGGCACGTGAACCGCCTCGAGCGGGGCGCGAAGGCCGATGGCGATGTGACGGCCGCCGAGCGCGTGCGGATCGAGAAGGCGCAGGATCGCCAGAGCCGCCGGATCTATCGCCAGAAGCACGACGCGCAGGATCGGAACTGAGCGACCGCGAAGCCGGCGCGGAACTTCCACCGCGCCAGCGCGTCTGAGTGGATGCGAGTTCCCCCCGACTCGCACCCCCGAAGCCCGCCCTGTCCCCCGACCTGGCGGGCTTTTTCTTGGGTCCGCGCGGCAGCGCGGCTTAGGGGTTCAGCAACTCGAACTTGACCCAGAAGCGGACGCGCCCGGCGATCGGGCCTTCCGCGCCCTGGGCGGGCCGGAAGGCACCGCCCTGCAGCGCCCAGTTCAGGGCCGCGCGATCGATGTCCGGTTCGCCGCTCGACACCAGCACAATGGCGCGCGTCGCGCAGCCACTCGCGTCGACGTCGGTCTCGACGCCCACCCGTCCGTTGCGCTCTTCACGGCGAGCACGCTGCGGAAAATAACTGTCGGTGGGCTGCGAGCGCGACATGTCGAGCTTCGGATTTTCGGTGGGGCTGGGCTCGATCCCAGGCGGGGGCGGCGGGCAGGGTGCGGCACGCTGCTCGGTGAGCCGGTCGTCGCGCTCGACGCGCAACGCCAGATTGCTGCCGGCGTTGAAACCCGCCGTCAGCAGGTTGTCGAGTTCGGGCAGCAGCGTGCGGCCTGCGAGGCGGAAATCATGCGTTGCGATCGCCGCATCGAGACGCTGTCGCGCAGCAGTGATCTGCGCAGTCTGCGGCGGATCGACGCGGTTGGTCGCGATGAAGCGATCCCACTGCGCGATGCGTCGGTCGTGAACGACGCGCAGCACCCAGTACTGCACGATGTCCTCGGCGCGCGCCCGCGCTGCACCGGTCGTCGCGGCCAGCGGATCGAGCACCGCAACCGTCTCGCGCAGCTGGCCGGCGTCGAGCCTGGCAGCAGCGAGCCTCGCGGCACCGCGCCATTCCTCGAGCTTCGCCGGCAGCGCGACATGGCGACTGATGTCGGTGATCAGCTGCGGAGGGAAGCGACCGCCGTACATCATCTGGGCGCTTTCGATTGCGCGCAGGTCGTCCTGGACCGTCTGCAGCCGCGCGCGCAGATCGCCTGGACTCGCCGCCCAGGCCACCGCGCTCAGCAGCATCCACAACGCACAGATCGTTGTTCGCACCTCAGCCTCCCGCGGGTTCGCGCCGGATCGGCAGCACCGAACCGCGGACCACCGTGCGCACCGCGAAACTCGACTGGATGCGCGACACGTTCGGCAAGCGCGTCAGATGCTGGCTGTGCAGGCGCTCGAAATCGTCGAGATCCGACACCACGACCCGCAGCATGTAGTCGGACTGGCCGCTCATCAAGTAGCACTCCATGACCTGCGGAATGCGGCCCACGGCCTGCTCGAAGGCTTCGAGGCCCTTCTGGCGCTGCGTATCGAGCGTGACCGTGACCCAGACGTTGACGGGCAGTCCCGCCTTGCGCTGGTCGACGATGGCCGCGTAGGCGTGGATGACGCCGCTCTGCTCCAGCGCGCGGACGCGCCGCAGGCAGGCGGATTCCGAAAGGCCGACGCGTTCGGCGAGCGCCGTGTTGCTGATGCGGGCGTCGCGCTGCAGCACGTCGAGGATCTGGCGGTCAATGCGGTCCACGCGAGAATCGTCGCAGATTCTGGCTTCTATCGCCATTATCACGCAGGAATCTGCGGTTCTGCACGGATCAGAGTGTCGAAAACGCCAGAATCCGTCTGCCTCCCGCCTCTACGATGGGCGCTTCAACCACGGCGGCGGAGCAGTCACATGCGTATCGGCGTACCGAAGGAGATCAAGGTCCACGAGTACCGCGTCGGGCTAGTGCCGCAGGGCGTGCGCGAACTGGTCAAGGCCGGTCATGACGTGATGGTCGAACGCGATGCGGGTGTCGGCATCGGCTTCACCGACGAGCATTACCGCAAGGCAGGCGCGAAGATCGCCGCGACCGCCACCGAGGTGTTCGCGAACGCCGAGCTGATCGTCAAGGTCAAGGAGCCGCAGCTGCCCGAGTGCGCGATGCTGCAGCCACACCAGACGCTGTTCACCTATCTGCACCTCGCTGCCGACCGTGCGCAGGCCGAGGCACTGGTGAAGTCCGGCGCCACGGCGATCGCGTACGAGACCGTCGAATCGCCTAACGGCAGCCTGCCGCTGCTGACGCCGATGAGCGAGGTTGCGGGCCGCATGTCGATCCAGGTCGGCGCGTTCTGCCTGCAGAAGGCGAACGGCGGCTTCGGCGTGCTGCTCGGCGGCGTGCCCGGCGTGCCGCCGGCGAAAATCGTGATCCTGGGCGGTGGCGTCTCGGGCACGCATGCGGCCGAGATGGCCGTCGGCCTGCGCGCCGACGTCACGGTGGTGGATCGTTCGGTGCCGCGCCTGCGCGAGCTCGAGCACATCTTCAGCAACACGCTGACGACCGTGTACTCGACCACCGATGCGATCGAGAAGCTGGTCGCCGAGGCCGATCTCGTGATCGGCGCCGTGCTGATCCACGGCGCCGCCGCGCCGAAGCTCGTCACGCGCGAGATGATCGCCAGCATGAAGGCCGGTGCCGTCATCGTCGACATCTCGATCGACCAGGGCGGCTGCTTCGAGACCAGCCGTCCGACCACGCACGCCGACCCGACCTACGTCGTCGACGACGTGATCCACTACTGCGTGACCAACATGCCGGGCGCCGTGCCGCGCACCTCGACGTTCGCGCTGACCAACGCGACGCTGCCTTACGTGCGCGCGCTCGCGGATCTCGGCACGTCGAAGGCACTCGCGCGCGACCCGGGCTTCCTCCGCGGCGTCAACGTGCACGCCGGCGCGATCGCTTATGAAGCCGTCGCGCGCGAGCTGAACCTGCCGTACAAGGCCTGGACACCGGCCTGAGCCAGGCTGCAAAGCATTGCCGCAGGCACGACCTGCGTCGCAACGACATAACGCCAGCGCGGCCGGTGTGATCGCGGACACAGGTTTGCGAGCGCGGCTTCACTAGCCTACGGCGGTGACGAATCCGCCCTCTGCCCCGTCAGCCATCGAACCCAGCGTCCAGCAGCGCGTCGAACACGCTGCGCTGACCCATGTCTATGCGCGCCTGCCGCTGTCGCTGGTGTTCACGCTGGCGGTGTCGGCGCTGTTCTACTGGCTGTTGCTGCCATTCTTCTCGCAACGCGATCTGGTCGACTGGTTCCTGACGATCCAGTGCGTCGGGATCGCGCGCCTCTTGCTGCTGATGGCATATCGGCGCAAGAAGCCAGGACTCGCGGCAACGCCCGCGTGGATGGCCTGTTTCCTGGTGGGCGCTATCGGCGCCGCGGGCTCATGGTCCGTCGGTGCGCTGGCGCTGCTGCCAGGCAGCGCGAGCCCGGAATTGACGATCCTGTGTCTGACCCTGCTCGCCGTGTCATCCGTCGCGGTCAGTTCGCTCGCCGCGCATTTTCCGTCGCTGGCAGGTTTCCTGGTGACCGCCCTTGGCCCCACGGCGGTGGTGATGCTGCAGCGGGATGGACCGATCGAGGTCGTGATCGGTTACGTGCTGTGCGCCGCGATCGTGGCCCTCGGCTGGACGGGCTGGCAGTCCTGCGCAGCGCTGCGCCAACAGATGCGAACCGACATCGAGCTGGAGAACGCGGTGGCGGAAACGCGCACCGCGCAACTGCGGGCCGAGCGCGCGAACCAGGCGAAGTCCCGGTTCCTCGCGATGATGAGTCACGAGCTGCGCACGCCGCTGAACGGCATGCTGGGGCTGACGGACCTGCTGGACAATGCGTCGCTCGATACCAAGCACCGCCGCCACCTGCAGCTGATCCGCCGCTCGGGCGAGAGCCTGCGCGACATCCTCAACGAGATCCTCGACTTCTCCAAGATCGAAGCGGACCGGCTGAAGATGGTGCCGGTCGAGTTCCAGCTGCAGGAAATGCTCGAGGATGTTACGGGCTTGTACGCCACGCGCCCGGTCGATGCCGGTCCGACGCTCGAGCTGCGCAATGACGCGGGCGCGGACCTGACGCTCTACGGTGATCGGCTGCGGTTGCGCCAGATCCTGGTCAACTTCGTCAGCAATGCGCTGAAGTTCACGCCGCAGGGCAAGGTCGTCATCGAGGTAGCGCCGGTGACGGGTTCATCCCTGGCACCGGGCGCCCGCGCGACACTGCGTTATTCGGTGCGCGACACCGGCATCGGCATTGCCGCCGATGCGCTCGAGCGCGTGTTCGAACCGTTCACCCAGGTGGATGACTCCTACACCCGCCGCTTCGGTGGCACCGGGCTGGGGCTTGCGATCTGCAGGCGCCTGACCGAGTTGATGGGCGGCCGGATCGGCGTGCAGAGCATCGCGGGCGCGGGTTCCACGTTCTGGATCGAGCTGCCGATGCAGGTCGTGCGCGTCGCACCCGAACTGACGCCCGCCGCCACGGACACGCTGCTGCAGGTGACGCCGTCCGCCGGCGCGGGGCGCGCGCGCGTGCTGATGGTCGAGGACAACGAGATCAACCGCATCGTGTGTGGCGAAATGCTGCAACTGATGGGGCTCGATGTCGACATCGCCGAACACGGCGCGATCGCGCTCGAGAAGGCGCGCGACCGGCACTACGATCTCGTGCTGATGGACCTGCAGATGCCGGTCATGGATGGCCATGCGGCCACGATCGAGCTGCGCCGCCGGGGCGCGCGCGCGCGCAACGGCACGCCGATTCCGATCGTCGCGCTGACCGCCAATGCCTTCGAGGAAGACCGGCGCCGGGCCGTGGATTCCGGCATGGATGGCTTCCTCGCCAAGCCCGTGCGCATCGAGGATCTCGCGGCCATGCTCGCGCGTTGGCTGCCCATCGCGCTGCCCCCAGCCGCCGAGCCCGGCCAGCTCAGCGCTTAGGCTGCAGCGCGAGGTGCGCGCTGTAGGTGACGTTCATCGCGTTGTCGTACCAGCCGACGACGCGCGGATTCACGAGGTGCTTCGTCGCGTAGAAGTACAGCGGCAGGATCGGATGGTCCGCAAGCAGCCGCCGTTCCGCCGCCTCGAGTTTCGCGCGCCGCGTCGCTGAGTCCGTCGCCGCAGCGGCGGCATCGAGCAGTGCGTCGTACTCGGCATTGCGATAGCGCGAGGTATTGATGCCAAAGCCGCTGCGGAAGTACTGCAGGAAGGTGTAGGCGTCGTTGTAGTCGCCGATCCAGGCCAGGCGGAACACGTCGACCCGGCCCGCATCGATGTTCTGCTGCAGCACGCGGAACTCATCGGTGGCGAGCGTCGCCTCGACACCGAGCGCTTGCTTCCACATCTGCGACACCGCGACGGCGATGCGGTTGTGCACATCACCGCTGTTGTAGCGCAGCTCGAAGCGCAGCGGACGCTGCGCGGAGTAACCGGCTGCCGCATACAGGCGCTGCGCTTCGGCGATGCGCGCGCTCATGGGTTGATCGGCGTAGTCGAACGATTGCGGCGTGTAGTCGAAAGTGCCAGGCGGCACCCAGCCATGGCCGGGCCGCTCGCCGACCCGCGTCACCGATTCGACCAGAAGGCGGCGGTCGATGACGAGCGACAGCGCGCGGCGCAATCCCGGCTGGCTGCGGAATGGCTCGCGCTCGAGGTTGAAGCCGAAGAAATAGGTGCCCAGTTGCGGCCCGACGCGCAGTTCCGCACCGTGCTCCGCGCGCACCTGCTCGAACTGCGCCGGTGGCACGACAGCGGTCACGTGGATCTCGCCGCTGCGGTAGCGCCGGTACTCGGCACTGGAGTCGGAGTTCGACACCCAGCGAACGCCGGCGAGCCGTGTCGCGGCGGCGTTCCAGTAGCGCGGGTTCGCGGTGACGTCGATGTGCGAGCCCTGCACCCAAGCCTCCAGCGTGAACGGACCGTTGGTGACCGCCGTGCCGGGCTTCATGAACTCGTCGCCAGCGCTGGCCAGCGTCGCGCGGTGCACCGGAAACGTCGACCAGTGCGACATCAGGCCGGGCAGGTAGGGCGCGCGCGTCGCGAGTTCGATCACCAGCGTGCGCGCATCCACGGCCTGCACGCCGAGTTCCGCGGCGGGACGCTGGCCACGGATGATCTCGTTGGCGCCGCGGATCACGTCGACGATCTGGCCGTACTGCGACGCCGTCGCGGGGTCGACGAGGCGCCGCAGCGCGGCGGCGAAATCCTCAGCGACGACAGCATCGCCATTCGACCAGCGCAATCCGTCGCGCAGCATGAAGGTCCAGCGCAGCCCGTCGACGCTGCTTTCCCAGCGCTCCGCCGCCGCAGGCACGGGTTCGCCATCGCGACCGATGGCCGTCAGCCCTTCGAGCACGTCGCGCAGCACGTTGGCCGATTCGGCATTGCGCGCGCGCTGCGGATCGAGCGAATCCGGTTCCGGACCGTTGCCGCGCACGAGGCGCTCCTGCGCATCGTAGGCCGTGCTCGTGGCCGCGGTGTCAGTGGCAGGCGGTGGCGCAGCGCCGCCGCAGGCGACCAGGGTCGAGAACAAACCCAGCAAGACGAGGTGCTTCAGCATGGCGCCGATTATGACCGAGGCTTGGTGGCGGCATTCGCCGCAGTTGGCAATGCGGCAGGGCCTGTGGCTCTCTGGACTCCTCAACCAGCGGGGCCTGCCATGCAATCCATGTTCGTGCGTGACGCCATGCTCGGTCGCCGCGAGGCACTGGGTTCCATGTTCGGGCTGGCTGCCGGCGCAGCGCTCGGTGGCGCGCTCGGCGCCGCGGCCACGCCCGCTCAGGCCGAGACTGCAGCCGCCCGCAAGCGCCGCAAAGCGCCGCTCGATTTCACCAACCCGATCGACAACCTGTACGCCTTCGGCAAGATCTGGTCGGGCTACGAGGCGCCATTGATCGGCGGCTTCCACGGCCTGATGTACCTGCGTATCCCGGGCAAGCGGCTGTTGCCCGTGTTCGGCTACACCGGCACCGGCGTCCTGCAGGCGCAGTTCGACCCGAAGGGCTTCCTGAAGATCAAGTCGCGCGAGACCGGCTATTTCACCGACCTGCGCAGCGGCGAGGTGCTCGAGTACTGGGACAACCCGATCACCGGCGAGCGCTGCGAGGTCTATCACTTCTACAACGACCTGATCGCCGGCACGCTGACGACCGAGGTGCCGAAGTTCGCTTATGGCGCCGCGGGTGACACACCCACGGTGATGAACGAAGGCACGGTATTCCCGGAACCGGACGGCAGCTATCCGTTCCGCCTGCCGTTCTCTCGCTATGGCGACGACCTGATGCTCGAGTGGGACTACGCGCACGAGTACACGAATGCGGTGACGCCGGCAGGCTGGCCGACCTACTCGACCGGCGCGCGCACGACGCCGTCGGAGCATTTCGTGATGTTCGCGTCGCTCGAAGAAGTCGAGAACCGCGACCTGCCGACCGCGCGGATGCGCGCTGGCTTCTCGCGGCTGTCGGAGTGCTGGCCATTCATGCGTATGGGCAAGCACGAGTTGCGCGGCATCACGCTGTTCGGCCGCATGCACTCGCACAAGGGCCTGCCAGGCACGGCGGAAGTGCCGCCCAAGGTGCTCGCCTACATCGAGAAGCATGCGCCCGAGTACCTGACGCTGCCGGCGGGCTGGGACTCACCAGGCGGCAACAAGCGTGTCGAGACCTGGCGCGCATTCGCGCAGGATGTGCCGCCCGAAACGCCGGGCTATGAGTGGACTGCGAAGGCGATGCGGCCGCCGGGCTTCAAGGGGCCGCCAACGGGGCTGGGGCGGCGCGGGTATCCGTGACGGACTCAGCGCCGGCGTAACCCCGGGCGCGTCCGCGCCGCGTTCAAGACAGGACTCATACCAGCCGGAGTCCTTCGATGACCGCACGATTCGCGTTCGCTGTTGCTGCCCTGGGCCTGTTCGCCGCGACCCACGCCGTCGCGGGCGCGCACCACCCCGCCGTCGATGCGCCGCTCGACGTCGAGATCTACGATCGCACCCGCGGGCAGGTGCTGCCGCTGCACCGGCATCGCGGCCAACTGTACGTCGCCGGTGAACCCGGTCACGAGTACGAGATCCGGCTCCGCAGCCGCGAGCCGGGCCGCGTGCTTGCGGTGACCAGCGTCGATGGCGTCAACGTCGTCAGCGGCGAGACCGCGGCAACGAGCCAGGGCGGCTACGTGCTCGCCGGCTGGAGCGACACGGCCATCGACGGCTGGCGCAAGAGCCTGGATGAAGTCGCGGCGTTCTATTTCACGCGACTGCGCAACTCCTATGCCGCGCGCACCGGGCGACCTGATCATGTCGGCGTGATCGGCGTGGCGATGTTCCGCGAGCGCGACGGATTCGAGTCGCAGCGCTCCTCGTCGCGGCGTGAGGCCCCTGTGCCGGCAGCGCCACCGCCATCGCCCGTCGCGGCAGCGCCGGGTGCGAGCCGCGCCGAACGCAGCGCCGCGCGCCAGCGCCTCGGCACGGGTCACGGCGAGCGCCGCGATTCACGCGTTTCGCAGACGCGCTTCGAGCGCCGCAGCGCCACGCCCGATGCGGTGCTGCAGATCTACTACGATTCGCATGAGCGACTGGCCGCGCGCGGCATCATCAGCGAGCCGCCGCGCCACTACGGCGGGCGCCCGCAGGCGTTCCCGGTGGGCTTCGTGCCGGATCCCTGAGACGGCGTCAGGCCGCGCGAACGGATTTCCTTCGCAGCCAGATCAGCAGGATCGAGATCGCGGCAGGGGTGACGCCCGATATCCGCGCCGCCTGGCCCAGCGTCGTCGGGCGGGCGGTCGCGAGCTTCTGCCGGACTTCGTTCGACAGCCCGGCGATCGCGGCGTAGTCGAGATTGTCGGGCAAGCGCGTGTCTTCGTGGCGCCGCTGCCGTTCGATCTCGTCCTGCTGCCGCTCGATGTAGCCGCTGTACTTCGCGAGCACTTCGAGCTGCAGCCGGATCTCGCGCGGCAGGCGGTCGTCGATCGCGGCGAAATCGGTGCTGGCCTCGAGCGCAAGCTCGCGCGACAGCTCATCGAGATGCGCGTAATCGACTTCCGGGCGACGCAGCAGTTCGAGCAGCGTGGCATCGCGCGCCAGCGGCGCGCCGAGCACGCGCTGTGACCATTCGGGCGCCTGGCCGGGCCGCACGCGACTGCTTTCGAGTCGACGGGTCTCGGCCGCGACGCCGGCACGCTTGTGTTCGAACAGCGTCCAGCGCTCGTCGTCGACGAGGCCGAGTTCGCGGCCGCGCGGCGTCAGGCGCAGGTCGGCATTGTCCTCGCGAAGCAGCAGACGATGCTCGGCTCGGCTCGTGAACATCCGGTAGGGCTCGCTCGCGCCGCGCGTCGTCAGATCGTCGATCAGCACGCCGAGGTAGCCCTCGGCACGCGACGGCAGCCAGGGTTCGCGCCCGGCAACGGCCAGCGCGGCGTTGATGCCGGCGACGATGCCCTGCGCGGCCGCTTCCTCGTAACCCGTCGTGCCGTTGATCTGGCCCGCGAAATACAGCCCGGCGACGCTGCGCGTCTCGAGCGACAGCGCGAGGTCGCGCGGGTCGAAGTAGTCGTACTCGATGGCGTAGCCGGGTCGCGTCAGGTGCGCTCGCTCGAAACCCGGGATGCTGTGCACGAACTCGACCTGCACGTCGTAAGGCAGGCTGGTCGAAATGCCGTTCGGATAGATCTCGTGGGTATCGAGGCCTTCCGGCTCGATGAAGATCTGGTGCGAGTCTTTATCGGCGTAGCGATGGACCTTGTCTTCGACCGACGGGCAGTAGCGCGGGCCAACGCCTTCGATCATGCCGGTGAACATCGGCGAGCGGTCGCAGCCGGCGCGGATGATCTCGTGCGTGCGCGGCGTCGTCTTCGTGATGTGGCAGGGCAACTGCCGCGGGTGATCCGTCGGCCGGCCGAGGAACGAGAACACCGGCCGCGGCGCGTCGCTGTGCTGCACGGCGAGGTGCGTGTAATCGATGCTGCGGCCATCGATTCGCGGCGGCGTGCCGGTCTTGAGCCGGCCGACGCGCGGCATCCGTTCGCGCAGCTTCACCGCCAGCGCGTTCGAGGGCGGATCGCCGGCGCGACCGCCGGCGTGGTTGTCGAGCCCGACATGGATGCGGCCACCCAGGAACGTGCCGACGGTCAGCACGACGGCGCGCGCCATGAAGCGCACGCCGGAAATCGTCAAGACGCCGCGCACGCGATCCTGCGCGCCGTCGGACTCGAGGATCAGATCGGCGACTTCCTGCTGGAAGATCGCGAGGTTCGGCTGGTTCTCGAGCCGCGCGCGGATCGCGCGCTTGTACAGCTGGCGGTCAGCCTGCATGCGTGTGGCGCGCACGGCGGGACCCTTGCTGGCATTCAGGGTGCGGCACTGGATTGCAGCAGCATCCGCGGCACGCGCCATCGCGCCGCCCAGCGCGTCGATCTCGCGCACCAGATGCCCTTTGCCGATGCCCCCGATCGCCGGGTTGCAGCTCATCTGCCCCAGGGTCTCGATGCTCTGCGTCAGCAGTAGCGTCCGCCGACCCATGCGCGCGGCCGCGAGCGCCGCTTCGGTGCCGGCGTGACCGCCACCGATGACGATGATGTCAAATGCCTGCTGCGCGCTCATGGGGCCGCAATTCTAGGGCAGTTGCGCACCGCCTGCCGCAGGTATCGCAGTGCAACGGCGCTCGCGTACCATGGGCGTGAATGGCGTCACGCTGTCTCCCGGTCCTGGTATGGTCGCTCGCTGCAATCGCGTGCAGTGCGCTGGCGGCTGCGCCGCCGCGGCCGGCCACGGGCGCCGCCGCGCCGACACCCGGCGCGGCTACGCTCAGCTGGCAGGCCTGCCGCCTCGAGCATGCGTCCAGGCTGGTGTCGATCGAAGCGCAATGCGCGACGCTGCGCGTGCCCGAGGACGACTCCCGGCCGGCGGGCCGGCAGATCGACCTGTTCATCGCGCGCGTGCCGGCCGTCAGCGGCCGCAAGGCGCCGGATCCGCTGCTGCTGATCGCGGGCGGTCCCGGCATGGGCGCCAGCGAGATGTATCCCGGCGTTGCCCAGGCGTTCGCGCGGACGCGCCGCACGCGCGACATCATCGTCGTCGACCAGCGCGGCACCGGCCGCTCCAACGCGCTGCGCTGCGATCACGACAGCGCGGCGGATGCCGATGCGAACGCCGACACCGCGGCGTTTCTCGCCGCGACGCGCCGCTGCTTCGAGGCGCTGGCCGCGCGCGCCGACCTGCGCCAGTACACGACCACTGTCGCCGTGCGTGACCTCGAACGCGTGCGCGCGGCGCTGAGCGTCGCGCAGTGGAACCTGTACGGCGTTTCGTATGGCAGCCGGGTCGCGCAGCACTACCTGCGGCGCCACCCCGATCGCGCGCGCAGCGTGATACTCGATGGCGTGGTGCCGCCGGGGCTCGCGCTCGGCCCGGACATCGCGCTCGACGCCCAGGCGGCGTTCGAGCGCATCCTCGCGCGCTGTGCGCGCGACCCGGACTGCAACCAGCGCTTCGGCGACACGCGCGCGCACTACCAGAGCCTGATGGCACGACTGCGCAGCGCGAAGCAGCCGGTCACGATTCCCGACCCCACGACGGCGGCGCCGCGCCGCATCGAGTTCGGGCCCGCGCACCTCGGCGTCGTGCTGCGACTGCAGAGCTATTCCGCGGCAACGGCGTCGCTGCTGCCGCTCGCGCTGCACGAGGCGGCGACGCGCGACAACCTCGTGCCGCTCGCCGGCCTGTTCGCGATGTCGCTGCGCGGCATCGGCGATGCGATGGCGGCGGGCATGCACAACAGCGTCGTCTGCAGCGAGGATCTGCCGTTCGTGGACTTCGCGCGCCTCGATCGCGCGCGGCTCGCTGCCACCTACCTCGGCACGGAGCAGGTCGACGCGCTGCGCGACGTCTGCAGCTATTGGCCGCGCGGACCGCTCGATCCGGATTTCCGCGCGCCGCTCAGGAGCGATGTGCCCGTGCTGTTGCTGTCCGGCGGCGACGACCCCGTCACGCCGCCCGCGTACGCCGAGCGCGCGATGCAGGGGCTGTCGCGGTCGCGGCACCTGCTGCTGCCGTCGCAGGGCCACGGCCAGATCGGCGCGACCTGCATGGACCGCGTCGTCGCGCGCTTCCTCCAGGATCTCGATCCGAAGGGCCTCGACGCGCGATGCCTCAGTTCGGTGCGCCCGGCGCCGTTCTTCACGACGCTGTCGGGAGCCGCGCCATGATCGAAGCGCGCGGCCTCGTCAAGCGCTTCGGCAAGGTCGACGCCGTCCGCAACGTGTCGTTCACCGCGCCGGACGGGCGCATCACCGGTCTGCTGGGGCCGAATGGCGCCGGCAAGTCGACGACGCTGCGAATGCTTTACACGCTGCTGCGTCCGGATGGCGGCAGCGCCCGCATCGACGACATCGATGTCGCGGTCGACGCGGACGGCGCGCGCCGCCGGCTCGGCGTGCTGTCGCACAACGCCGGCATCTACCCGCTGCTGACCGCGCGCGAGAACATCCTGTATTTCGCCGAGCTGCACGGCATGGGCCGCGCCGCGCGCGCGCGCCGCGCCGATGAATTGATCGAATTGCTCGAAATGCGCGAGTTCGCGGGGCGCCGCGCCAAGGGCTTCTCGCAGGGCCAGAAGCTCAAGACCGCGCTCGCCCGCGCACTCGTGCATGAACCCCGCAATGTCATCCTCGACGAACCCACCAACGGCCTCGACGTCATGGCGGTGCGCAACCTGCGAGCGATGCTGCAGCGTCTGCGGGATGCCGGCCATTGCGTGCTGTTCTCGAGCCACGTGATGCAGGAAGTCGCTGGCTTGTGCGATGAAATCGTCGTGATCGCCGGTGGCGGTGTCGTCGCAGCAGGCACTGCCGATCAGTTGCGGTCCGCCGCCGGCGCAGCCTCGCTCGAAGATGCGTTCGTGCATCTGGTGGAGCGCGCATGAGCTTCGTCTGGACGGTGTTCCGCAAGGAGTTCTTCGAGAACCTGCGCGACCGGCGCACGATCATGTCGGCGCTGATCTTCGGCCCGCTGTTCGGGCCGTTGCTGCTCGCGGTCATGCTGCAGCTGTCGCTCGCGCGCAGCGAAGCCGTGGCGGACGATGCGATCGCAGTTGCCGTCTCGCACAGCGAGCGGGCACCGAACCTGATGGCCTTCCTGCGCGAGCGCAACGTCAGCATCGAGGAAGTGGCGCTCGACGACGCCGGCGCGCGCGCCGCGATCCTCGCCAAGGAGCACAAGGTCGTGCTGCGCGTGCCGGAGGATTACGGCAGCCGGCTCGCGGCCGGCGAACCGGCGCCGCTGTCTATCTACGCCGACAGCTCAGACATGTTCAACGACCGGCTCGGCGACCGGATCCGTTCGCTGCTCGCGCAGCACGGCCAGCAGATTGCGCAGCTGCGCCTGCTTGCGCGCGGCGTCGATCCGTTCGTCGTCGCGCCGATCGCCGTGCAGGATGTCGATGTCGCGACGCCCAAGAGCCGCGCCGTGCTCGCGCTCGGCCTGCTGTCGTACCTGATCATCCTCGCGATGTTCATGGGCGGGATGTACCTGGCGATCGATTCGACGGCCGGCGAGCGCGAGCGCGGCTCGCTCGAGCCGCTGTTCACGACGCCCGCCCCGCGCGCTGCGCTGGTGTACGGCAAGATCCTCGCGACGGCGTCGTACATGCTGGTCTCGCTGACGCTGACCGTCCTCGCCTGCGCCGTCGTCGTGCGGTTCCTGCGCCTCGAGAACTTCGGCATGAGCGCGAACCTCGGTCCGGGCACCGCGCTGGCGCTGATCGCCGTGACCGCGCCGCTGATCCTGGCCGGCGCCGCGTTGATGACCGTCGTCGCGTCGTTCACGAAGACCTACCGCGAAGCCCAGACGTACGTCGGCTTCGTGATGCTGATTCCGACGCTGCCGCTGGCGTTCGTGACGCTGCTGAACCTCAAGCCGACGCTGTCGCTGATGGCCGTGCCGTCGCTGAGCCAGCATTTCCTGATGAACGCGCTGTTGCGCGACGATCCGGTGGACCCATTGGCGATCGCCGTGTCCGCCGGCGCAAGCCTGACCCTAGGCGTCGTGCTGGCCTGGATCGCGGCGCGGCTCTACACGCGCGAAAGCATTCTCGGCTGAAGCCAGGCCGTGCGCGCCCGGCGCGCTGCCCTGATGCCGCGACAGCAGCGCGCGGAAGCGGTACAGGTGATCCGCCGCAAACTCGCGCGCTTCGATCTCGAAGCGGTTGTCCCAGTAGCCGCGGCGGAACCACTCGAGCAGATAGCGCCAGATCGACAGCTGGCGCGGCTCCCACTGCCGCAGCACATGGAAGTACTCGTGCAGCACGATCTCGGGATCGCTGAAGAAATCCTCGGCGCTGCCGCGCAGGTAGATGCGCCGGCGCCGCGTCGTCGCGACGATGCGGCCATGCAACCCCGCGTACCACGAGTGCTCGATGACGCGGACGGCGTCGACGCCCGGCCCGAACAGCTCGAGCAGCGAGGCGCGCAACGCGGGCGGCAAGGACACGCTGCGGCCCGTCATGCGATCAACGCCGGCTGGCAGGCACCGCACAGATACAGCTGCCGGCCCGCGTGGATCACGCGCCGGATCGGCGTGTCGCACTGGTAGCAGCCGCCCTCGCGATCGAACACATAGTGGCGATACGCGCCATACGGCACGCCGGCCCGCTTCAGGCGGCGCGCGATCGTCGGCGCATTCGTGATGCCCCCCGTCCGGAAGGCGCGGCGCGTGATCGCGAGCGCCGCGCGGGCGAGGCGCTGCCGCGCCTTGCCGTCGAGTGCGCCGAGGCGTTCATCCGGATGCAGCCTTGCGACGAACAGGATCTCGCTACGCAGGTAGTTGCCGATGCCGGCCAGGAATCCCTGGTCGAGCAGCAGCACGCCCAGGCGCTGGCGCGCGAAGCGCGGCAGGTCGAGCTGCGCACGCACATGATTCAGCGCCGTCGCCTCGTCGAGCAGTTCGACACCGAGCTTGCGTACGTAAGGGTGCAGGTCGAGCTGCGCGGTCGGCAGCACTTCGATTTCCGATGCGCTATACAGCAGCGCCGCATGCGTGCGCGTCTCGAGTGCAAGTCGCAGTTCGCGGTTCGTGTCCGGGCGCTCGCCCGCAGGCCCGACCAGCCATTTGCCGTACAACTGATTGTGCGTGTAGATCGACTCGCCATTCGCGAAGTCGACGATCAGCGCCTTGCCGCGCGCGCGCACGCCGCGCACACGCTGGCCGCTGAACCTGCGACCCGCGGCGCGCAAGCGCGGAAAGCGGAACCACGCGTGAGCCACGCGCCGGCCACGCAGCACGGCGTCGAGCTCGGTCGCGGCGCGGCGCATTTCCGGTCCTTCGGGCATGCTGCGACTACTTTGATGCAGAAACTTGAAGGTTGATATAGGTCGTTGATAGGTCTTGAGTCTACGCGAGACGGCTCGCGGAAATGGGGTCCCTATGGGGGCACCAGTACAGAACTCACCCGCGCTTTCCCGACGCGGTTTCGCCGCCGCGCAAGCGTTGTGGGCCAATGCGGCCCCAATGCTAACTCGATGGCTATCCTGCACTATCGTTAATTCGGTACCTCGTGTCGATCGGCACCGTGTAATCGACGTTCGCGCCTCGCGGGGTATTGCCGGGTTTTGCCTGCAATCCCGAACTCTCGCTCCGTCTCCCGCGCCGCGTAGTCTTTGCCTCACGCTGACAATCAGCCGAGGCACCACGTCGAATGCATCGCAGCAACTCGAACACGGATCAACCCGAAGGATTCATCGGCGCGCAGATCCTACGGATGCCGCAGGTTTGCCGAATGACGGGCCTCGGTCGTTCCATGATCTACCAAGGCGAAGCCGAGCGCCGGTTCCCGTGCCGGGTGCGGATCGGTGCCGGTGCTGTCGAGTGGGTCGAGTCGGAGGTACAGAGCTGGGTGGCGGGACGCATCCAGCATCACCGTGCCGCGCCGGGTTCCTGCCTGTCGCAACGGCCCCCGCTACCAACGATCGAGCACGCCCCTACCACTGCTCCGGAGCCGCCGCACTGAGCGCCTCGGTGAGTTCGGCGAATAGCTGCATCCGCATCTGTCCCATTGATCGGCGAAGAACCGATTTCTAGACCGACCCGCCTACGCCTTTGAACTTCTCGACGAACGCGACGATTTTCTGGAAGACGCTCTGCTTTTTCATCAGGTATTGCGGATTGAGCGGACTCATCCTGGGCAAGAGGGCATTGAGCTCCGTGCCGTTCTCGCTGGCGAACTCCCGCTTCAGCGAGGTTGCGATATAGCGCCTGGCCGGCTCGGGATTCAGGCTCTCGGTCTCGATGAGCTCCTGCGCCTCGCGTTGCTGCTTCGACTGGGCGAAGCGGAAGAAGGCTTCGATGACTGTAGATTTGTCGCCAAGCTGATCCAGATCGGTCTCGTTGATGAAATCGACCAGCAGACCTTCCTTCGCACGGTTGCCA
>CAZPJE010000321.1:0-3963 GCA_964586725.1 uncultured Steroidobacteraceae bacterium
CGGCTTGCAGGCTGCGACCCAAAAGGGCGCGCTGCGATTCGCAGTGCGTTCGTTCCAGTCGCATCTGGCTGCGCAGGAACTCCAGTTCATTCATGCAACGTTACTTCTGCGTGGCGCGGTACACGTAGGTCGCGGCGATGCACAGCAAGCCGCTCGTCACGCCCATGATGATATAGGGGGCTGACGGTCGCCAGGTATCGAACAGCCAGCCGCCCACCGCGGCGGCGAGGAAGATCCCGATCGAACCGCAGAGCGTGAACACGCCGATGACTGCGCCCCTGCCGCGTTCCGGCGCCACCTGGCCCACCAGGGCCTGCGAGGCGAGGATGCCGCTCATTTCGCCGATGCCGAGGAATACGGCGGCCGCGTACATGATCGGCTGGAACGGATTGTCGATCAGGCCGAACAGCGTGTAGCTCGCGCAGGCGAGGGCGGAGCCCACCGCCATCGTCAGCACCCGGTTGATGCGGTCGATGAAGAAGATCACCAGCACGGCCCAGAACGTCGCCGAGATCTGGATGGTCGCGAAGATGGAGCCGCTGCGCGCGTAGGCCTCGGACACCGTCATGCCCTGCGCTTCGCCTGCCTTGATCATCCACAGGAAGAAGAACGCGCTGATGATCGACAGCGACGCGCGCGACACCGCGGCCGACATGTAGGCGAGGCGCACCCGCAGGTCGCGCGCAGCCTGCAGACCGATCCGCAGCGTCGCGAATACGCCCTGTTTGGGTTCCGACTCCGCCGGCCGGGCCGCGACGGGCACGCCGCGCGCGAGGCCGCGTGCGACGATGATCATCGGGATCAGGCACAGGGCGGCGACCGTCCAGTAGGTGTAGCGGCCGGCCGTGACGGCATCGAGCCCCTGGGCCTGGAACAGCTTGGGCAACTGCGATGCCACACCGACGAGCGAGGCGACGCCGAGACCGTTCAGGAAGAAGCAGATGCCGACCAGTTTTCCGCGCGAGGTTTCCCGCGGGTAGTCGGCAATCACGGTGCCCAGCATCGCGGCGATCAGCGTCGAGCCGCAGGCGAGCACGATCACCATCAGGAACAGCGACGGTCCGTAGGAAACGAACGGAAACAGGAAATAGGACAGCGCCAGGATCAGAAACCCCGAGGCATACAGCACGCGCCGGCCCAGTTTGTCCGAGGCGGCGCCGATCAGGCTCGAGAGCAGCAGCGCGGGAATCTCGCTGACGATGTCGAGCAGGCCGCTGAGGCGGCCTTGCACGTCGGACGGCACCGCGAGCATTTCGTTGAACAGGTAAGGCCGCAGGTTGCCGACCAGGGTGAGCAAGCCGATCGAAAAGAACGCGGCGCCCAGCAGCGCGAAGAAATTGCTGCGTTGAATGCCTGGCGCGAGTTCCCAGGGGCCGACACGAACAGGCGGGTCACGTTCCGTCATTGCAGCATCCTTGCCTGAAAAGCGCGAACGGGAGTGACTTGCGTCACTCCCGTCCATTTACGGTCCGCGCCCGAGGATCGGTGTCAGCCGGCGGCTTGCAACGTCGCCGACATCGAGCTGTTCGACGGCTTGACGCGCGGCGCTTCGTCGAGCACCCAGAGGTTGGTTTCGCGCCGCGCCGGCGACGGGATCGCGAACGACACATCGCCGCGGGCCTGTGCCGCCTTGATCGCCTCCATGTCGAGCCGCCAGCCCCGGGCCTCGAACTCGTCGAGCTTGTCGCGGTACTGCAGGATGCACTTGTCGGCAGGCATCATCAGTTCCTTCGAGCGCGTCGGCGGCGTCAGCCGCGGCCGCACTTCGTTCATGACGCGAATGTCCTGGCTCGCGATGAACATGTTGCGCTCGTTGACCTTCTTGTCGATGAAGTTGTTCAGCTTCGTGCCGATGCCCTTCTTGAAGAAGCCCAGGTTGCGCTCGTTCAACAGGAACACGCGCGTGCGGTTCTCGTCGATCGGGGCCTCGAACATGTACTGGTGCATCGAGGACTTCTCGGAGAAGTTGATGTACGTCCACATGTGGTTCGGGCCCACCGTGCCGGAGCCTGCTTCCATCTTGCCGCCGACCGGGCGGAAGCGCCGCATCAGCCAGTTCTTGAGCGGCGGCGCATCGAAGGTCGCCATGAAGCCATAGCCCCAGTCGTTGTCCTTGTGCGGGCGCAGTTCCATCATCGTGTAGCTGTCTTCGCGCTCGCCCTGGTACCCGTGCGTGGTGTGCACGTACTCGTTGTGCGCCGGGTCGAGGCCATTCTCGATCGAGCGTTCATAGTGGTAGTTGACGTCGAACGTGATCAGCGTCGCGCGCCACTGCGGCGTGCCGTGCTCCTCGACTTCCATGATGGGCGGGCGCTCGGCTTCCGGCAGATCGCCGAGGAACGCGAACACGATCCCGTAGCGCTCCTGCACCGGATAGGCGTCGACGCGCGCGCGCGCCGGCGGCTTGGTCTTCGAGCCGATCGACGGAATGCGGGTGCACACGCCCTCGGCGTTGAAGCGCCAGCCGTGGTAGGGGCATTGGACCGTGCCGTCTTCCTTGCACTTGCCCTGCGACAGCGAGGCGCCGCGGTGGATGCAGGTATCGGACAACACGGCGGGCTTGCCGTTCTGGTCGCGGAACACGACGAAGTCGTGGGCGAGAATTCGGACCTTCTGCGGTGTGGCGCCGAGATCCTCGGCACGCACCACCGGATACCAGAAATTCATGAACATCGATGACTCCCCGACGATGATCGGCCGACCCTGGCCTGTCGTGGCTTGTAAGGTAAAGACTGCAGTAAAACTAGCGGTGTAGTCCGGCGTTGTCCACTCGTCGGTCAGCGACAGCGGCGCTGCTGTGACCCACTCTGGCAGCGCTCGCGTCGCGAGGCGTATAAGCGAGTGCTCATCGGGTCACGGAGTACAACGCCATGTCGGAGTCTCAGGGGGCAGTCATGCCAGCAGCAGCCGTCGCGGGCGGTCCGCAGGCCAAGGGCATCAAGGGTTGGTTGATGCGCTGGATGATGAAAAAAATGATGGGCGGCGCGGGCGGCCCTCCGGGCGGTGCGCCGGGAGCCGGTGGCGGGCCACCGCCCTGGGTCAAGGCGATGCTGGCCGGTGGCGGGCCGCCGGGTGCGGCGGGCGGCATGCCGGCGATGCAGGGCACCTCCAGCGGCTTCGAGGGCCGCGAGGAGATGCTCGGCAAGGCGGTCGCGCTGGCGATCCGCACGCTGAAGGATTCGTTTCCCTACCAGCACGAGATGAACGACGCCCTGGTGAAGATGCACCTGAACTCGGTGCAGTTCGCCAAGAATCATGGCCTCGCGGCGGCCTATGTCGAACACGACGTCAAGACGATGCAGCCGATGCTGCAGCGCATGAAGGGCATCATCGAGAAGAGCGGCGACAAGGAGGTGGCGCTGATCGGCATGTTCGATCGCACCACCTGCCTGTATCAGCTCTGCATGGATCTGACCGCATCGCCGGGCAAGCGCGAGTTCACGTTCCCGTTTTCGACGGTGCTCAACATCAGTCGCAAGATCGGCCAGTTCGACCTGACCGACCAGGAAGTGCATGACATCTGGCTGAAGCCGAGGCTGCTCGGCTATGCGGAAGTGCTGGGCGTGAAGATCAAGGTTTCTGACATTGGTCCGGACAATAAGGTCGTCGTCTCGCTCGTCGACTGACGCGCTGCAAAATCCAGCCGCTCCACGATGGCCGCCAGTTGACCAACTGGCGGCCATTTCTTTTTCCGGTGCGCGGCACGCACGCAACCAAGTCGGTATAACCGTCAGCAACCGGCTGTAAAGCAGCCGCAGATCGTGGCGTGGCGACTTGTCGTTTACGAACCACGGCAGACAAAAGGTTGGACGTACCAGGGGGATCATCAATGTCGAAACTGCACGGCTGGCGCCACTGTCTGTGGCTTGCACCGCTTACCTTCACCATAGGCACGACCGCATCGGCGCAGGAGCCTTCCGCGAGCGATCTCGCGCTCGACGAAGTCGTGGTCACGGCACGCAA
>CAZPJE010000322.1:0-3573 GCA_964586725.1 uncultured Steroidobacteraceae bacterium
CGACCCATGGCCTCGTCGCGCCCGGTACCGGCGATCGAGCCGTCCCGGCCTGTCACGGTGACGCTGCAGCCGGATGCGAGCGATACGACGGGCAGTGCGCCGCTTCGGCTGATCCCAGCGAGCGCGCCCCCAGCCGTTTCAGCTGCGACGCCACCTGTACGCGTCGAGGCTGCCCAGAGCGACAGGACACTGACAGTCCCAGCGAAAGGGGGGGACGAGCCAGGAGCAGTCGCACCTCCTCCTGAGAGGCCGGCGCCTGAGCTGCCCGCCACTGCGGTGGATCCTGCTCCGGCACCCAAGACCGTGCCGCCGAAAGACGCGAGAACCGTGCTTGCCGATGCAAAGTCAACCGACAGTCAGAGCGCGCCCAAGACAACCGCAGTAACCCTGTCTGCGCCAGCAACCGCCCCCGTGCCGCTTCAGGCGCCTACTCGGCCGAGCCCTATGCCGACGGCCTTCAGAACCGAGGACCTCGAGCCGCGTCGCCGCGCAATCACACCGCCAGCGACAGCGCAGACCGCCACGCCGGAGAAGGCGAATGTTGCGATCGATACCGATCGCCAGTTCCGCATCGCTCCCCCCTCAATCGGATTCGGATTCGTGCCGCCACAGGACAGTGCCCCGGCGATGGTTCAGGCCGCCCGATCGGCCGACCGCGTCGTGATCCGACCGCGCGCAGGCGGACAGGCTGAAGCGGAGAGGGCCCGCCAGTACCTGATCGGCCACGGCGTGCCCGCCGACCGGATCTGGATCGCGACGGGATCGCTCACCGAGCAGACCAGCGAACTCGTCATCACGGTTTCGGGAAGCCTGCCGGGTACAGCGGCGAACGATGTCCCGACAGTCGTCTCGCGAAACTGATCGACGTGCAGGGGGGAGAAGCCAGATGAATGAAGCAGTGCAAGAGCGGGCCGAAGAGGCTGTACGCGAGCGCGGCGCATCAGGGGATGCGGAAGCCCGGACCGACAAGCAGAGCTCTCCCGAGAGCCGGCCTGCGGACGCTGCAGCGCGCGCCCGAGCGGCGACATCCGTGCAACGCCGTTACCTCGTCGACGGCGACCGGTATCTGTCGCGACAGGCCGGCAATCCGGTCGCGTTCGAAGATCGGGGAGGGCGACTGAATACGGCGAGTGACGATCCCGAGGTCGCGCGATCGATGATGCGCCTGGCGTTCGGGCAAGGGTGGTCTCAGGCAACGCTCTCGGGCAGTGCCGCATTCCGGCGTGAGGCCTGGCTTGAGGCCAGCGCGCTGGGCCTGGCGACCCGCGGCTACGAGCCTCAGCCCGCGGACCGCGCCAGATTGCGCGAGATCCTCGAAGAGACCTTGCAACGGACACCTTCCGCGCGTGAAACGCGCCGCCCCGAGCCGAAGGCGGCACGAGGCACCAGCGCAGACAGCGAGGACCGTGCGTCGCGCGATGACGCGCGCCTAGTCGAAGTGCTGAAGGCCCAGATGCGGGCCCGCGGAGACGGCGAGAGCGCCATTGCTCGAGCGGCGACCCTCGCGACGCAGGCCTTACGCAAAGAGCGATCGGTCGGCGGCACGGTCGTCGAGTTCGGTCGGGCGCCCTACGCATTCGATCCAGCGAACAACGCGAGCTTCTACGTGAAGCTCGACAATGGACGCGGAGAGCGAACCGTCTGGGGCCTGGAGCTCGAGCAGTCTCTGCGCGACGCACGCATCGGGCGGGGCGACATGACGGTCCTGACCAACCACGGCGCCGATGGGGACAGCACTCGCAATCGCTGGACGGCCTTGGCGCTCGCCAGGCTCGCCGAACAGGAGCGCACTGATGCCTTGAGAAAGGCAAATCGCTCTCCCCAGATGCGGGTGTACGACCCACAGGCACCGCGTCCGACACGGACACCCCCACAGCGTTCGTCACAGCGCCCGCGCGACACCCAACGCGAGCGAGGCTGACATGCGCACGAATCGATTCCGCGTCGTGGCGACGCTCTTCACGGTGCTACTCGCGGCAGTCTGGTCCGGCACAGCACACGCGGACTTTCCGAGCCGGCCGCTGACCATCGTCGTGCCGTTCGCCGCAGGCGGTCCGACAGACGCGGTCGCGCGCCACCTCGCGACAGCGATGACTCGCCAGCTCGGCCAGACCGTCGAGGTCGAGAACCAGCCGGGGCTCGGTGGCACCAAGGCACCAACCGCGCTCGCCAAGGCCTCAGCCGACGGCCACACGCTGCTGCTGCACCACATCGGGATGGCGACCGCGCCGGCTCTGTTCCGTCGGCTGGGCTACGACCCACAGAAGGACTTCGAGCCGATCGGGGTCGTCGTCGACGCGCCAATGGTGCTGCTCGCGCACCCCAGCGTTCCGGCGACCTCAGCCAAGCAGCTGATCGAGTACGTGAAGCGCAACGAGGCGACGGTGACGATCGGCTATGCGGGACCGGGCGCAGCCTCGCACCTCTGCGGGCTGCTTCTGGCGAGCGTACTCCGGGTCGACCTGATCAGCGTGCCGTACACAGGGACGGGACCGGCCCTCGCGGCCCTGGAGCGGGGCTCCACCGATCTGCTGTGCGACCAGACGACCGCGGCGATGTCGTCGATCGCGGCGGGGCGGATCCGTGCCTTCGCGGTGACGACCCCGCAGCGCGTCCAGGTGCTGCCCGAGCTACCGACGACGACCGAGCAGGGCATTGCCGGTCTGCAGCTCGCAATCTGGCACGGCCTCTACGCGCCACGTGGCACCCCAGCGCCGGTGATTGCGGCGTTGGCGCGCGCGCTGCAGGAATCGGTGACAAGCCCAGCGTTCGTCGCAGCGATGAGCCAGGTCGGCGCGGTGCCTGTGCCTGCCGAACAGGCGACACCCAAGCAGCTGCGTCAGCTACTTTCGAGCCAGACCGCCAAGTGGCGCCCGCTGATTGTGAAGTCAGGCCAGTTCGCGGACTGAAGGATCCAGAAGGAGATGATGATGTCCTGTACCCGAACCCTTGTGATGATCGCGACGATCGCGATCCTGGCGACCGGCTGTGTCGTACCGCCCCAGCCCACGGCGGCGCTGCAGCCTCCAGCGGAGGCGACTCCCGTCGCCAGCAAGCCGCCGGTGAAGTCCCGCGAACAGCTCGCGACAATCGAGACCTATCAATACCTGCGCGTCGACCCCGAGAAGACCGGTGTGCTGAATGCTGCCGACGATGGCCGGTACACCTACCTGGCATTCGCGGCGAAGGTCGACGAGACGATCGAGTTCTTCGACGCTGACGGGTCACCGCTTACTGCTGCGCGCGCCGGATCGGTTGTCGCCCTACCTGGCATTCACAAGGGCATCCTTGTGAGGCAAGGCCGGGCGAACACCTTCGTCGCCCCGAATCCCCGCGCGGCGCCGAACGATAGACCGAACATTGAAGCTGACCCGGACGTGATCGAGGCACGTACACGCCTGGAGGTCGCCACGACCCAGCTTCCAGCGTTCCGGCGTGCAATCGAACGTGCAGATGCCGCGAAGAGCGCCACGGCAGCTCCGACGCCCGCGTCACCGGCGACACCGCCCAAGCCGATCGCTGCAGCGCCACGCCCGGACGATCCGTCCTACGTGAGGACGCCCGAAGGTGTAA
>CAZPJE010000323.1:0-14015 GCA_964586725.1 uncultured Steroidobacteraceae bacterium
CTTTGATGCCGACCTGGCGCAGCAGGTCGAGGATCTGTTCGACACACTGCGTGCTTCCGGTGGCATCGGCCTGGCTGCAACCCAGGTGGATCTGCATCGCCGCATCGTCGTCACCCATGTGCATGGAAACGCTGGCGCGCCCGAGCTTTTCATCAATCCCGTCGTGGTGCGCCGCGACACGCCGGCAATGGTCGAGGAGAGTTGTCTGTCGCTGCCCGGCCTGGTCGACGTCGTGCGGCGCGACGCCCGGGTCGTCGTGCAGGCGGTCGACCGACAGGGAGTTCCCTACGAACGCACGCTGCAGGGGCTGGAGGCGGTCTGCCTGCAGCACGAAATCGACCATCTGGACGGCGTGCTGTTCGCGGATCGCCTGTCGTGGTTCAAGCGTCTGCGGCTCCGCAGGCGGCTCAGGCCAAAGTGTTAATTTCACTTGACACTCTAGGTAGTAACAATATGCTTACAGTGAGATTTGTGCCAGAGAGTCAGGCTAGGTCAGGTACGCCAGAGGATGAACACCAACGCCGTCGTATTCGAGGGGCCTGAGCGCTTGGCGCTGACCCGCGTCGCTCTTGCAGCGCCGGGACCCGACGACGTCGTGGTCGACATCGAGTGGAGCGGCATCAGCACGGGCACGGAGCGCCTGCTGTGGACGGGCCGCATGCCGCCATTCCCCGGCATGGGTTACCCGCTGATCCCGGGCTATGAGTCGGTCGGACGCGTCAGCGAGGCGTCGCGCGAGCACGCGGCCATCGTCGGCCAGCGTGTGTTCGTGCCGGGTGCGCGTTGCTTCGGCCCGATCCGCGGCCTGTTCGGCGGCGCTGCGGCACGGTTGGTCGTGCCGGCCCAGAAGGCCATTCCCATCGATGCCGAGCTGGGTTCGGACGGCGTTCTGCTGGCGCTGGCCGCGACGGCTTACCACGCGCTCGCGGTGCCGGGTGCGACCCTGCCGGATCTGATCGTCGGCCACGGCGTGCTGGGCCGCCTGCTCGCGCGGCTCGCGGTCGCGCTCGGTGGCAAGCCGACAGTCTGGGAAACGCAGGCTGCGCGCCGCGACGGCGCGTCCGGTTATGCAGTGATCGCGCCCGACGCCGACGACCGGCGTGACTATCGCGCGATCTACGACGTCAGTGGCGACGCCAACATCCTCGACACGCTGATCGGCCGACTCGCGCCAGCAGGCGAGATCGTGCTCGCCGGCTTCTACTCTGATCGCATGTCGTTCGCGTTTCCCGCGGCCTTCATGCGCGAGGCGCGGATTCGCGTCGCGGCCGAATGGCGCGCCGGCGACGTCGAGGCGGTGCAGGCGTTGCTGCGCTCAGGTTCGCTGCAGCTCGACGGCCTCATCACCCATCGTGAACCGGTCGCAGGCGCTGCGGCCGCATATGCCCGGGCTTTCCGGGATCCTTCTTGTCTGAAAATGGTGCTCGATTGGAGGGCGCAAACATGACCCCACCGCCTGTGACCGCATCGGTTCCGATCGAGAAACTCAAGCGCTCGCTGCGCAACGAGGCCGCCGAAGAGCCGGATCCGATTGCGACCGCGCCTGTCACCAAGCAGACGCAGATCATCGCGATCTACGGCAAGGGCGGCATCGGCAAGAGCTTCACGCTCGCCAATCTCAGCTACATGATGGCGCAGCAGGGCAAGAAGGTGCTGCTGATCGGCTGCGACCCCAAGAGCGACACGACGTCGCTGCTGTTCGGCGGCCGCGCCTGCCCGACGATCATCGAGACCTCGTCGAAGAAGAAGCTCGCCGGCGAGCAGGTCGCGATCGGCGATGTCTGCTTCAAGCGCGACGGCGTGTTCGCGATGGAACTCGGCGGCCCGGAGGTGGGTCGTGGCTGCGGTGGACGCGGCATCATCCATGGCTTCGAGACCCTCGAGAAGCTCGGCTTCCACGAGTGGGGTTTCGACTACGTGCTGCTCGATTTCCTGGGCGACGTGGTGTGCGGCGGGTTCGGCCTGCCGATCGCGCGCGACATGTGCCAGAAGGTCATCGTCGTCGGCAGCAACGACCTGCAGTCGCTGTACGTCGCCAACAACGTCTGCTCGGCGGTCGAGTACTTCCGCAAGCTCGGCGGCAACGTCGGCGTCGCGGGGCTCGTCATCAACAAGGATGACGGCACCGGGGAGGCGCAGGCTTTCGCGGCCGAGGCGGGCATCCCGGTGCTCGCGGCGATTCCGGCCAACGAAGAGATCCGCCGCAAGAGCGCCAATTACGAAATCATCGGCCGGCCTGAGAGCAACTGGGGCGGCCTGTTCGCCGAGCTTGCGACCCAGGTCGCCGAGGCACCGCCCGTGCGCCCCAAGCCCCTCAGCCAGGATGCGTTGCTCGGCCTGTTCAAGGGCGAGGCGGTCGGTCGCAACGTCGTGCTGCAGCCGGCGACGTTCGAAGACATGTGTGGTGCTTCGCAGGTCCACAAGCCGACGCTCGAAGTCGTCTACGACACGGTTTGAGCACCAGCATGAACGACCTGACACGGGAACACGAAGAACCAGCCTCGGCGCCCGCCGGCTTCAATGCCGCCGCGGCGCAGTCGGACGGTCTCGGTTGCCATTCGGGTCGTGAGCAGATGAAGCAGGCGGCGCAGGCTGCCGGCAAGAGCGAGACGCTGGCGCAGTACGCGGCGGATTATCCGCTGAAGCCCGAGGCGGGGCCGCACGACCAGCCGCAGGGAATGTGCCCGGCATTCGGCTCGCTGCGCGTCGGCCTGCGGATGCGGCGCACTGCCACCGTGCTGTCGGGTTCGGCCTGCTGCGTCTATGGCCTGACGTTCACGTCGCACTTCTACGGCGCGCGCCGCACGGTCGGCTACGTGCCCTTCAACTCCGAGACGCTGGTCACCGGCAAGCTGTTCGAGGACATCCGCGAGGCTGTCTACAAGCTCGCCGATCCCGCCGCCTACGATGCCGTCGTCATCATCAACCTGTGCGTGCCGACCGCGTCGGGCGTGCCGTTGCAGCTGCTGCCGAAAGAGATCAACGGCGTGCGCGTCATCGGCATCGATGTCCCCGGCTTCGGCGTGCCGACCCATGCCGAAGCGAAGGACGTGCTCGCCGGCGCGATGCTGCGCTACGCCCGCACCGAGGCGGAGCAGGGGCCCGTGCAGGCGCCGCGCAACGGGCGCGCGTCGTTGCCGACAGTCACCCTGCTCGGCGAGATGTTCCCGGCCGACCCGATGGGCATCAACATGATGCTCGAACCGCTCGGCTTGTCCGCCGGTGTCTGCGTGCCGACGCGCGAGTGGCGCGAACTGTATTCGGCGCTCGACTGCGCGGTGGTGGCTGCGATCCATCCGTTTTACACGGCGTCCGTGCGTGAGTTCGAAGCGGCCGGTCGCAAGGTGGTTGGTTCGGCGCCCGTGGGTGTCGATGGCACCGCGGCCTGGCTCGATGCGATCGGCGATGCCTGCGGCGTCGCCCGCGACAAAGTCGATGCGGCGAAGAACCGCATGCTGCCGGCGATTCGTGGCGCCCTGGCGGGGAGCCCGATCAAGGGCCGTATCACGGTCTCCGGCTACGAAGGCTCGGAACTGCTCGTCGCGCGCCTGCTCGTCGAGAGTGGTGCGGACGTGCGTTACGTCGGCACGGCCTGCCCGCGCACGCGCTGGAGCGATCCCGACCGCGAGTGGCTCGAGGCGAAGGGCGTTCACGTCAATTTCCGCGCATCGCTGGAACAGGATCTCGCCGCGCTCGTCGAGTTCTCGCCCGACCTCGCGATCGGCACGACGCCGGTCGTGCAGAAGGCCAAGGAGCGCGTGATCCCGGCGCTGTACTTCACCAACCTGATTTCCGCGCGTCCGCTGATGGGCCCGGCCGGCGCGGGTTCGCTGGCGCAGGTCATCAACGCCGCGCTCGCGAGCAAGTCGCGCTTCGAGGCCATGGATGCGTTCTTCGGCGACACTGGCCGCGGCGACAAGGCCGGCATCTGGGAAGACACGCCGCAGCCGCGGCCCGAGTTCCGCGAGCAGTACGCGCGCCAGCTCGCGCGCGCCGCGAAGGCCCGCAAGGCGGAGGAGATGGGCTGATGCTCGTCCTCGACCACGATCGCGCGGGCGGTTACTGGGGCGCCGTGTACGTGTTCACGGCCATCAAGGGCCTGCAGGTGATCATCGACGGCCCGGTGGGTTGCGAGAACCTGCCGGTCACCTCGGTGCTGCATTACACCGATGCGCTGCCGCCGCATGAGCTGCCGATCGTCGTCACCGGTCTCGCCGAGGAAGAACTCGGCCAGCACGGCACCGAGGGCGCGATGCGTCGCGCCCACAAGGCGCTCGATCCGAACCTGCCGAGCGTCGTCGTGACCGGATCGATCGCCGAGATGATCGGCGGCGGTGTCACGCCCGAGGGCACGAGCATCAAGCGCTTCCTGCCGCGCACGATCGACGAAGACCAGTGGCAGAGCGCGAATCGCGCGCTGTACTGGCTGTGGACCGAGTTCGGTCCCAAGAAGGTGCCGGCGCTGAAGCCGCGCAAGGAAGGCGAGAAGCCGCGCGTCAACATCATCGGACCGGCCTACGGTTACTTCAACACCTGGTCGGATCTCGCCGAGATCCGCCGCCTGGTCGAAGGCATCGGCGCCGAGATCAACATGGTGTTCCCGCTCGGCACGCACCTCGCCGATATCGCGCAGCTCGCGCAGGCGGACGTCAACGTCTGCATGTATCGCGAGTACGGCCGGATGCTGTGCGAAGCGCTCGAGCGTCCGTACCTTCAGGCGCCGATCGGCCTGCACAGCACGACGCGCTTCCTGCGCAAGCTCGGCGAGCTGCTGGGTATCGATCCGGAGCCGTTCATCGAGCGCGAGAAGCACACGACGATCAAGCCCGTCTGGGACCTGTGGCGCTCCGTGACGCAGGATTTCTTCGGCACGGCGAGCTTCGGCATCGTCGCCAACGAGACCTACGTGCGCGGCGTGCGGAATTTCCTCGAAGAGGAACTCGGCCTGCCGTGCAACTTCGCGATCCCGCGCGTGCCGGGCGGCAAGACCGACAACGAAGCCGTGCGGCGCCTTGTCCGCGAGAAGACGCCGCTGGTGCTGTTCGGCAGTTTCAACGAGCGCATGTATCTCGCCGAAGCCGGTGGACGCGGCATGTACATCCCGGCCTCGTTCCCGGGCGCCATCATCCGCCGCCATACCGGCACGCCGTTCATGGGCTACTCGGGCGCGACATATCTGGTGCAGGAGTTGTCGAACGCGCTGTTCGACGCGCTGTTCCACATCCTGCCGCTGGCGACCGACATGGATCGCGTCGAGGCGACTCCGTCCCGGCTCGCGCGCGTCGAGGTGCTGCGCTGGGACGACGCGGCGCAGCAGCTGCTCGATCGCCATGTCGAGGCCGAGCCGGTGCTGGTGCGGATCTCGGCCGCCAAGCGGCTGCGCGATCTCGCCGAGCGCGAGGCGCGTGCAGCCGGCGAGGATCACGTCACGGCCGACAGGGTCACGAGCGCGTTGCGCGCGCTCGGCCAGGGGAGGGCGGCGTGAGCGGCTCCCCGTCCGGTCTATCGAATCGCGTTTCTTCCCGGCGACGGGCGAGGCGTGCTGGCCCGTGGCAATTGGCCACGGTTTTCACGACTGCGCAGGCCCTGCGCAGTAGCGGCCTTCGGGCCTTTTCTGGAGGGTGAGTATGGCAGAGGAAAAAAGAAGCTCGTTGTCGGGGCTCAATGCAAATGAGGCACGCGAGTTCCACGGCGCCTTCGTGACGGGGTTCATCGCTTTCACGGTCATCGCGATCATTGCGCACTTCCTGGTGTGGCAGTGGCGGCCGTGGTTCTGAACCGTCTGAAATCTGAGTAACTGGGAGCCTTAATCATGTGGCGTATCTGGATGCTTTTCGATCCGCGCAGAGTGCTGATCGCAATGGCGACGTTCCTGTTCGTGCTGGCCTTGCTGATCCACTTCATCCTGTTGAGCACCGACAAGTTCGGCTGGCTCGACGTTGCAGCGAGCCCGCCCGTGGCCGCTGCGACGCAGGTGGAGTCATCGCAGCAGTTGGCGCAACTCAGGTAGGTCTCTGCGTTGAGTTCGTTGTGATGATGGCCGACGGACGAGGCTGGTCCAGTCCCGCTTCGTCCGTCGGCCGGTGAGTTGCGCCGGAGGGTGTAGTTATGTCGATGCTGAATTTCGAGAGAAAGTACCGCGTGCGTGGCGGCACCCTGGTCGGCGGTGACCTGTTCGACTTCTGGGTCGGACCGTTCTACGTCGGGTTCTTCGGCGTCACGACGATCTTCTTCACGGTGCTTGGCACCGGGCTGATCGTCTGGGGCGCGGCGATCGGGCCCACCTGGAATCTCTGGCAGATCAACATCGCGCCGCCCGACCTGAAATACGGCCTGGGCCTTGCGCCGCTGCGGGATGGCGGGCTGTGGCAACTGATCACGATCTGCGCGATCGGTGCGTTCTCCTCCTGGGCACTCCGCGAAGTGGAGATCTGTCGCAAGCTGGGAATCGGTTATCACGTGCCGTTCGCATTCAGCTTCGCGATTCTCGCCTATGTGACGCTGGTCGTGATTCGACCGGTGCTGCTCGGCGCATGGGGCCATGGGTTCCCCTACGGCATCTTCAGTCACCTCGATTGGGTGTCGAACGTGGGGTACCAGTACCTGCACTTCCACTACAACCCGGCGCACATGCTCGCCGTGACGTTCTTCTTCACGACGACCCTGGCCCTCGCGTTGCACGGCGCGGTAATCCTGTCCGTCGCGAATCCGCGCAAGGGCGAGACCGTCAAGACGGGTGAGCACGAGAACGCGTTCTTCCGCGATGCGATCGGCTATTCGATCGGCGCCCTCGGCATCCACCGGCTGGGTCTGTTCCTCGCGCTCAGCGCGGTCTTCTGGAGTGCCGTGTGCATCGTGATCAGCGGTCCGTTCTGGACACGCGGCTGGCCGGAGTGGTGGAACTGGTGGCTCGATCTGCCGATTTGGAGTTGAACCGGAGTCGGTGCGCTGCGGCGCGACGAGCAGGAAAGTAGGGGACGAATAATGGCTGATTATCAAAACATCTTCACAAGCGTGCAGGTCCACGCGCCGGCGTATGCGGGCACGCCCTTGCCGCCGTCGATCGGCACGCGCGTCGGCAAGCCTTTCTTCAACTACTGGGCCGGCAAGTTCGGTGATGCCCAGATCGGTCCGATCTACCTCGGCTGGACGGGCCTCGCGTCGCTGCTGTGCGGCTTGATCGCGTTCGAGATCATCGGTCTCAACATGATGGCATCGGTAGGCTGGAACCCGATCGAGTTCGTGCGCCAGTTGCCGTGGCTCGCGCTGGAACCGCCGTCACCGGAGTATGGCCTGCGCCTGCCGCCGCTCCAGCAGGGTGGCTGGTGGTTGATGGCCGGGTTCTTCCTGACCGCATCCCTGGTGCTGTGGTGGTTGCGCATGTACCGCCGCGCTCGCGCGATGGGTCTCGGTACCCACGTCGCCTGGGCGTTCGCGGCGGCGATCTGGTTGTACCTGGTGCTGGGCTTCATCCGCCCCGTGCTGATGGGAAGCTGGAGTGAGGCGGTGCCATTCGGGATTTTCCCGCACCTGGATTGGACGGCAGCGTTCTCCATCAAGTACGGCAATCTCTTCTACAACCCGTTCCATGCACTGTCGATCGCATTCCTCTACGGTTCAACGCTGTTGTTCGCGATGCACGCCGGCACGATCCTGTCGGTGACGAGGCTGGGGGGTGACCGCGAGCTCGAACAGATCGTCGATCGCGGCTCCGCCTCGGAACGTGCCGCGCTCTTCTGGCGGTGGACCATGGGATTCAACGCGTCAATGGAGTCCATCCACCGGTGGGCCTGGTGGTTCGCGGTGCTGTGCCCGCTGTGCGGCGGCATCGGCATCCTGCTCACCGGAACGGTCGTCGACAACTGGTACCTGTGGGCGGTCAAGCATGGCGTCGCGCCGATGTATCCAGCGGCATTCCCGCCCGCAGCCGATCCCGTTGCCGCAGGAGTCACCCCATGAAGTGCTCAGTACGGTTCGACGCCCGGCGTTCGCCGTTGTTCCTCACCGCCATGCTCGGTACCGCGCTGCTGCTCGTCGGCTGCGAGCGTCCGCCGATCGACAGCCAGCAGATTGGCTTTCGCGGCGTCCAGATGGGCAACGTCTACAATCCGCGCACGGTCGAGGCACTCAAGGCGGCCAACCAGGTTCCCGCGCCGCAGCCGCCCACGGAGGGTGATGCGCCCCTGGCAAAGGACGTCTACCAGAACGTCCAGGTGCTGACCGATCTGAACATCGCCGAGTTCACGCGCATCATGCTTGCGATGACGGAGTGGGTGTCGCCGGAACAAGGCTGCACGTACTGCCACGCGGGCGACAACCTGGCGGACGACACGCTCTACACAAAGGTGGTTGCGCGCCGGATGCTGGAAATGACTCGCAAGATCAACATGGGATGGAAGGATCATGTCGCGCAGACGGGCGTGACCTGCTACACCTGCCACCGCGGCGAGAACGTGCCAGCCGAGACCTGGTTCATCGATCCGGGTCCGTATCGCACGCAAGGCCTCACGGCGGATCGCGCCGGGCAGAACATCGCGTCGGTGACGGCAGGCTATACGTCGCTCCCGTACGAGGCCTTCCTGCCCTTCCTGCGCGATGCACAGCCGATCCGCTCGATTGCGGACACGGCGTTGCCGGCAGGCAACACGCGCAACATCAAGGACACCGAGCACACCTACTCGCTGATGATGCACATGTCGGATGGCTTGGGCGTCAACTGCACCTTCTGCCACAACAGCCGCGCATTCGCGTCGTGGGAGGAGAGCACGCCGCAGCGCGTGACGGCGTGGCATGGCATCCGCATGGCCCGTGAACTCAACGTCGATTACCTCGAGCCGCTGACGGGTAACTTCCCCGCGAACCGCCTCGGACCCAAGGGCGACGTTGCGAAGATCAACTGCAGCACCTGCCATCAGGGCGTCTCCAAGCCTCTGTATGGGGTGTCGATGGCCAAGGACTATCCGGAACTGACGCGGATCAAGCCGCCGCCCGAGCCAGCGGCTGCCGAAGTCGCCGACGCGACCGCTGCCACCGCTGCGGAGCCCGGCGCGACCTGAGCGAGGAACGCCCGCCCTCAGCGCATCGCGTTGAGGCGGGCGGTGATCGCGGACTGCAGTCCGGCCGCGTCAAGCCCTGCGTCGCGCAGCAGTTCCTGCCGCGTGCCGTGCTCCATGAAGCGTCCTGGAAGACCCAGGTTGAGCACGTTCGTTCGTGCCGCCGCCGCGAGCAGGCATTCGTTGACGGCGCTGCCCGCGCCACCCGTCACGACGTTGTCTTCGATCGTCACCACGAGTCCGTGCGTCGCGGCCGCGGCGAGCACCGCCGCGGTGTCCAATGGCGCAACGAAGCGCATGTCGATGACGGTCGCGTCGAGCTCTTCCGCTGCCGCCAGCGCGGCGGGCAGCAAAGTACCGAACACGAGTAGCGCAGCGCCGCTGCCGGCACGCGCCAGTCGCGCCCGACCGAGTTCGAGCGGCGTTTGTGGCGTCGCGGTCGCGGCATCGTCGAGCGCAGTGTCGCGGGGGTAGCGAACGGCAGCCGACCCGGGCAGCGTCAAGCCGAGCGACAGCATCGCGCGCAGTTCCGTTGCGGACGACGGCGTCATGATCGTGAGCCCGGGGACGCAGCGCAGGAACGCCAGGTCGAACGCCCCGTTGTGGGTCGCACCGTCCGGGCCGACGAGGCCCGCGCGATCAATCGCGAAAAGGACCGGCAATTGCTGGATCGCGACGTCGTGGATCAACTGGTCGTAGGCACGCTGCAGGAAGGTCGAGTAGATGGCGACGACAGGGCGCAGCCCGCCGCAGGCCATGCCTGCCGCCAGCGTGACGCTGTGCTGCTCGGCGATGCCGACATCGAAGTACCGGGACGGGAACTCCCGCGCGAAGCGGACCAATCCCGAGCCTTCACGCATCGCCGGCGTGATGGCGACGACATCCTCGCGAATCGCAGCGGTGTCGCACAGCCAGTCTCCAAACACCTGCGTGAAAGTGCGTGCCGCCGCGCTGCCGGTCAAGCCGACGCGCGGGTCGAACGAGGTCACGCCGTGGTACTTGACGGGATCTGACTCCGCGAGGGGATAACCGTGCCCCTTCTGCGTGATGACATGCAGCAGGCGCGGGCCGCGCAACGCGCGCTGGCGGCGCAACGCGCGAACCACGGCGGGCAGGTCGTGGCCATCGATCGGCCCGCTGTAGCGGATGCCCAGCGATTCGAACAGTTGGGCCGCGCTCGCGCCCGTTGGCGGCGGTGGGTCCGAGCGGCTGCGCTGCAGGCACTCGTGCAGTGCGCCGACATTGGGTGAAATCGACATTCCGTTGTCGTTCAGAACAACCAGGAGGTCCGCGCCGCTCGCTCCTGCATGCTGCAGCGCCTCGAACGCCATGCCAGCCGTCAGGGCGCCGTCGCCGATCACGGCGACGGCGCGGCGTGCCTCGCGTCGCGCCGCGCTCGCGAGGGCGAAGCCGAGCGCCGCACTGATCGAGGTGCTTGAGTGGCCCGCTCCGAAGCTGTCGTACGAACTCTCTTCGCGGCGCAGGAAGCCCGACAAACCGCCGCGGCGGCGTATCGTGCCGAGCGCGTCTCGCCGGCCAGTCAGGATCTTGTGCGGGTAGCCCTGATGGCCCACGTCCCACAACACGTGATCACGCGGAGTCTCGAAGACATGATGTAGCGCGACTGCCAGTTCGACGACGCCCAGGCTGGAGGACAGGTGGCCACCACTCGCTGAGACGCTGTGCAGCAGATGGGTACGGAGCGCGTTCGCCAGCGACTGCAGCTCCGCCATCCCGAGCCGTCGCAGTGCTTGCGGATCGTCGATATCCGCCAGCGATATCGTATCGGCCCGTTGTGCACGTCTGCGTTGCCCGGCGGGAACCACGCGTCGAGACTGTTGCGTTGGGCGGCGCAGCGTCGACGCGAGGCAATCGGGCGTGCCTTCCGCGGCGCTGGCCCCGTGGGCGGCCAGGGTGATGCCGGGATCGTCGGTCATGAGGCGGGTCGCGTTGGCGCTGCGATAGCGCTGAGCGGATCTCGGCCGGACTGTCCGACGGAAGACCGCTGCCGCAGGCTCCACCGCCATAGCGCCTCGATATCGATGGGCAGCATCAGCAGCCAGTGTTCGAGCGCGCCAAGCACGACGAGGGTGGCGAGCAACGTGAGCGCGGTCGCCTCCATTGAGCCGGCGGGCGCCGCCACCGCGGCCTCGATCAATATCGCCGCTGCGCAGGTCAGCACCGTGATCGAGATCGGGAACAGCGCGTTGATCGTGCGCTTCCGAAAGAACGACTTCATGTACTCGATATGTGGCGGCAAGAACTGCTCCCCCGTGTTGCGCACACCGAGAAACAGGTTGATCTTGGCGCTCTGCCGCATGGCCCAAAGCGCGAGGAATGTCCAAAGCCCGATGTCGTTCTGGCCGCGCAACGAGAGAAGCGCGAGCAGGGCAGCGACCACGATGATGGCGATCTCGTGGTGCATGATCGCGCGCAACGCGAACCGAAGTCGCGTCCATCCGTACGCACCCGCCGGGCAGGCCGCGCGCCACGGACCCGTGACGACGCCCATCAGAAAGCTCATCTCAATCAGAGCCCACATCAACAATGCGCCTGTGAACGAGCAGTAGGCCGCGGCGACGCTGGTTGCCTCGCTTGTGGCCGCGACGCCCCAGGCGCCGCCAGCTGCGAGCAGGGCGCAGCCGGCCAGGCTCCAGCGGAAGGTATGCGGCGGCAGGCCGTCGAGCAGCAGGATGATGCTGGTGGCAAGCCACCAGACCACGATGGCGTAGGCGACGGGCAGCAGGGCGAGAGCGATCTCCATCGTGGACCGGCCTTCAGCCGGTCGCGGCGCTGGCGGCGCCGAGGATCGCGACGAAAGAGGCTGTCTGGGTGGCGCCGAACGCCAGCAGATCGATGCTGCGACCGGTGGCGGTATCGCTGAGTGTCAGGCGGCCGTCGGCCCAGCGCGTCAGCAGGAACGGCGGTCCCGAGTGCAGGCCCCGCGAGCGTCGGTCGCGTGCGAAGCCGCGCATGACACCGCGGACGAAGCCATGCGTTCCGGGTTGCAGCACCGCCACGACCGTGGCGTCGACGGCGCGGAGGATCACAACGGCGCCGTCGGCGCGGTCCTCGAAGCGCAATGCGGCTTCGGCATCCACTGCCACGCTCTCGCGCGATAGTGGCTGCGGCGTCGCTGCAGCGCCGCTGGGCAGGCGTGCCGTTGCGACCAGCAGCAGCGTCGCGCCCAACAGCGCGGCAATCGCGAGCAGCGCAGTCAGCGGCGGAGAGTTGCTTGTTGGGCTGTCGCGCACTTGACGGTCCCGCCTAGGCTGCCGCGGTCAGGTTGCCGCGGCGGACGATGCTGGGAACCGCGCCGTCGGGCGCAGCGACCGGGTTTGCGGCAGGGCGAAAGCCCTGGCGCTGCTGGTATGCCTGCAGGGCTTCGGCAAGCAGCGCTGCGACCCGCTGCGGTTCGCTGATGTTGCGCAGCATCGGTTCCGTGCGGGCGACGCGCCATGCGCGTGCGTGCGGCCACAGCAGCAGGTAGCTGACCGTTTGATCTGGCGCGAGGCCGATCGGGACGTCGCCCGTACCGTCCGCATGCTGGCGCAATGCGGCCGTCTGCACCACCGCGAACGGCAAGTTGATGGTGAACTGCAGCGCGACGCCGAAGCGGATCACGACGCGGTCGTTCGTAATCGTGTAGATCGTGCTGCGCGCGATCAGCCACGCCATTCCTGCCAGCAGTCCGCACGCAATCGCACCCAGCCCGATCTGTCCCGCTGCTGCGAACGCTACGCCTGCGGCGTCCTGGCCCGTCGCCTGGGCTTCGAAGCCCGTCCAGACCGCGAGCAGCAGGAAGTAGACGGCGACCTTGCGAACGTGGAGTCCCCGCACGGCAAGTGCCCACCACTGCGGTTTCCCCTGCCACAACAGGTTCTCGCCCGCGGGCAGCGCCTCCGGCAGCCCGGGTACGGTTTCGATCGCGAAGTCGTCGTGACTCATACGATCGGCTCACTCCGTTCGGGCGTCGCATACAGCGTGCCGCCGCAGTAATACGCGCTGATCTGGTCTTCCTCGCGCAACGAGACCTGATCCGGCTGCGACAGGGGAGGCACGGTCTCGAACTGGGCCGCCGTGATCGACGACACCCGGATGCGTCGCAGCGTCTTGTCGACCTTGGCCATCGCGACCGGCAGCAGCGCGCGCCGCGCGCCGGGGGTTTCGATTTCGTAGTAGCGGATCTGCGGCTCGGAGCGATCGACCCAGATGTCGAACACGGCACCGCCGCGCTCGCCGTCGAGACCGTCGACGCGCCAGCCCCTGGGGTCCGGATCTTCGCTTGCGACGCTGAACTCGGTCGCCACACGCATCGGCACGATCCGCAACGCGCCGTCCAGCGTGAGGTCCGGCGCGGTCGAGCGTTTTGCATAGGACGCCGGCCCCACTGCATCGCGCATCGGGTCGCCGACTGGCTTGAACGCGGCGCCCGGCGCGGCGTCGAGTGGTCGCGAATTGCTCGGCAGTTCGTCGACGCGCCCGCTAGGCGCCTGCACTTCGCCGCCGTGGGGCAGCTTGAAAGTCTTCGGCGACGGTACGGCCGGGAATCCCTGTACCGTCACGCGGTCGGAGTTTCGATAGGACTCGAGCGGATAGCCCTCGCGCTTGTCCTCGCGTCGCAGGTAGATCACCAGTCCGCCGAAGAAGATCCAGAAGCCGTACAGCACGAGCTGTGCGACGTCGATGTAGCCTGTGATAGCGCCTGTTTGCATGTGAGCTCCTGCGAATGCCCTAGCCGGGGAATTGGGCCAGGCCGAAATGATGTGGGACGCCGCTTGGGCGCAACTGGCCGTGCGGACGGCTCAAGGGTCCGATGACGATCAGCGTCGCGAACAGCAGCGCGATCTCGATGTGATAGACGAACGCGTAGCCGGTCGCGGGCGTCGCGAGCGCTGCCCCAAACGCGCCGTTCGTCGCGAGCCCGGACACGAAGTCGCGCACCGCGCCGCTGATCGCAGT
>CAZPJE010000324.1:0-3892 GCA_964586725.1 uncultured Steroidobacteraceae bacterium
CGCGACGCCGCCCGCGCTGCCGCCGGCATCGTCGGCGCGCTGACCCAGGACATCACGCTGGTCACCGGCGTGCTGCTGCATGAGGCGCTGGCCGCAACGCGCCTGGACGCGGCGGACGTGGCACGCGAACTGAGCGCGCCGGCCGTGGCGATCGCCCGCGAGCTGCAGCGACTCGGCGAGTTCGGCGGCGGCGCGCAATGGTCGTCCGCACAGTCGCTGTCCGCGACCCAGGCCGAGACCCTGCGCAAGATGCTGCTCGCGATCGTCAGCGATCCGCGCCTCGTCGTCGCCCGCCTTGGCATCCAGCTGGCGCGGCTGCGCGCGGCGAAGCAGTTGCCGCCTGCGGAGCGCACAGCCCTCGCGTCCGAGACACGCGCCGTGTTCGCACCGCTCGCGAACCGCCTCGGCGTCTGGCACGTCAAATGGCAGCTCGAGGATCTCGCGTTCCGCTATCTCGAGCCCGACGCCTACACCCGACTGGCGCGGCAGCTCGATGAACCGAGGCTGGGCCGGGAGCGCTACATCCGCGAGTTCTGCGCGACCTTGCACACCGCGCTCGCCGAGGCCGGCGTGCAGGCGGAGGTACAAGGGCGCCCGAAGCACCTTTGGAGCATCTGGCGCAAGATGCAGCGCAAGCAGCTCGAGCTCGATGAACTCTACGACCTGCGCGCGGTGCGCATCCTGTGCCGCAGCATTCCCGACTGTTACGCCGCGCTCGGCGTCGTGCACGGGCGCTGGAGCTACCTGCCCGGCCAGTTCGACGACTACATCGCGACTCCCAAGGGCAACGACTACCGCTCGATCCACACCGCCGTGTTCGGCCCGGAAGACCGCGTCGTCGAGGTGCAGATCCGCACCGAGGAGATGCACCAGCAGTCCGAACTCGGGGTCGCGGCGCATTGGCGCTACAAGGAAGGCTCGGCTCGCAATGTCCACTACGAGCGCAAGATCGAGTGGGTCCGGCGCCTGCTCGAACCCGGCGACGCGCTGCAGCCAGACCCGGATTTCATCGAAGCCGCGCGCAGCGAGCTGTTTTCGGACCGCATCTACGCGCTGACCCCGCGCGGCGAAGTCGTCGATCTGCCGCGCGATGCCACCGCGCTCGATTTCGCGTACCACGTGCACACGAGCCTCGGGCACCGCTGTCGCGGCGCGAAGGCGAACGGCCGGATCATCCCGTTGACCGAGCCGCTGCACAACGGCGAGGTGGTCGAGATCATCACCGGCAAGCAGGAGCAGCCGAGTCGCGACTGGCTCGCGCCCGACCAGGGCTACCTCGTCTCCGCCCGCAGTCGCGCCAAGGTCCGCGCCTGGTTCCGGCGACTCGACGCCGGCGACAACGAAATCGCCGGTCGCGCGATCGCGGAACGCGAACTGCATCGGCTCGGCGCCTCCGGTGACCTGCTGCCAGCCCTGGTCGCGGACCTCAAGACCGGCGACACGCAGGCCCTGTATCGCCAGCTCGGCGAAGGCGAGATCTCGAGCACCGAACTCGCGCAGGCCGTCATGCGCCGCCTGCAACGGACGGGGCCACGCGGTGCGCCGGCAACGCCGTCCCCGGACGCGGCTACGGCGCCGGTGCGCAGCACGCGGCGCGCGAAAGGCACCGGGATCGCCAAGCGTGGCGGCAATCCGATCGAGATCGAGGGGGTCGGCGACCTGCCGCTGACGCTGGCGCGCTGCTGCCGCCCGGTGCGCCCCGACCCGATCGTCGGGTATGTCACACTGGGTCGTGGTGTCACGGTGCATGCCGCCGCGTGCGCAAGCCTGCGGCGCATGCAGGCTCAACGCCCGGAGCGCGTGCTCGCCGTGCGCTGGCGCAGCGACAGCGGCGCGAAGCTGCCCATCGAGATCATGGTGCTGGCCTATGACCGGCGCGGCCTGGTGCGCGACCTGACCGATGTCGTCGCATCGGCCGACATCGGCATCGACTCGCTCGAAACGACGACCGACCGGGCGAAAGGCACGGCCCGCACCGTCATGCGGGTGGGCGTGAGCGACACGGCGCAGCTGTCGAAACTGCTGCGCGCGCTGTCGGGCGTCGCCAACGTGCTGGCGGCGCGGCGCACCGGCTGAGGCTGCGACCGCAGCCCCGGCCGGGTCGCGGCTCAGCGATTCGGCATGTCGATCGCGCGCTTGTCAGCGGCGAGCGCAGCCTCGTGCACGGCCTCGGACAGCGTCGGGTGCGCATGGATCGTGCGCTGCAGGTCTTCGGTGGTGGCCGCGTACTCCATCGCCAGCACCGCTTCGCCGATCAGCTCGCCGGCCATTGGCCCGATGATATGCACGCCGAGGATCTCATCGCTGGCGGCATCGGCCACGATCTTGGCGAATCCCTGCGACGACTCCATCGCGCGCGCGCGGCCGCTCGCGAGGAACGGGAAGCTGCCGACCTTGTAGGGCTTGCCGGCAGCCTTGACCTGCTCTTCCGTCTGGCCCACCCAGGCGATCTCCGGTGCGGTGTAGATCACCGACGGGATCACCTTGTAGTTGACCTCGGCATAGAGCCCGGCGATGTGGTCGGCGACCGCGACGCCCTCTTCCTTCGCCTTGTGGGCGAGCATCGGTCCGCGCACGCAGTCACCCACGGCCCAGACGTTCTCCACGCCGGTGCGGCAGTCGTGATCGACCTTGATGAACCCGCGCTCGTCGATCTGGACGCCCGTGCCCTCGGCGAGCAGGTCCTTCGTATACGGCCGCCGGCCGATGCAGACGATCAGCTTGTCGAACGTGACGTTCTGCGTCGCGCCGGCCGCGTCGGTGTAGGCCACTTCCACGGCACCGCCCGCGACCTTCGCGGAACTGACCTTCGCGCCGAGGCGCACATCCAGCCCCAGCTTCTTGAAGTGCTTCAGCGCTTCCTTCGCAAGCTGCTGGTCAGCCATCGCGAGGAACTGGTCCATGGCCTCGAGCACCACGACCTCGGCGCCGAGCCGGCGCCAGACGCTGCCGAGTTCGAGTCCGATGACGCCGGCACCGATCACGCCGAGGCGCTTCGGCACGTCGGCCATTTCGAGCGCGCCCCAGCTGTCGAGGATGTGCTTGCCATCGAACGGCGCGCTGCGCAGTTCGGTGGGCACCGAGCCGCTTGCCAGCACCACGTGCTTCGCCGACAGCGTCTGCTTCTTGCCATCGTGCGCGGTGTACTCGACCTGTCGCCCGGGAAGCAACTTGCCATGACCCTGCAGCGCCGTGACGCCCGCGGCCTTCAGCAGCTGCAGGATGCCGCCGGTCATGCCCTTGACGATGCCGGCCTTGCGCTTCTGCATGGTCGTGATGTCGATCCCGACACCGCCCGTCTTGATGCCGTGCGCAGCGAACTCATGCTGCGCGCGATGCAGCAGCTCCGAGGATTCGAGCAGCGCCTTCGAGGGGATGCAGCCCGCGTTCAGGCAGGTGCCGCCGAAAGCCGTGCTGCCGTCGTAGTTCTTCCACGCGTCGATGCACGCGACCTTGAGCTTGTTCTGCCCTGCGCGGATCGCGGCCGGGTAACCGGCGGGCCCGCCGCCGATGACGATGACGTCGTATTGATCAGACATTTCTTTACAGCCCCAGCAGCATGCGAGCCGGATCCTCGAGGCAGTCCTTGATCGCAACCAGGAACTGCACCGCCTCCCTGCCATCGATGATCCGGTGATCGTAGGTGACGGCGAGGTACATCATCGGGCGCACGACGATCTGGCCGCCGACCACCATCGGCCGCTCCTGGATCTTGTGCATGCCGAGGATGCCGGACTGCGGCGCGTTGAGGATCGGCGTCGACATCAGGGAGCCGTAGATGCCGCCATTGGTGATGGTGAAGGTGCCGCCCTGCATCTCCTCGATGGTCAGCATGCCGTCGCGGGCGCGCTTGGCGAGGTCGGCGATGTCCTTCTCGATAGGTGCGAGTGAG